>CAYZDV010000085.1:0-8794 GCA_964477275.1 uncultured Eubacteriales bacterium | reverse complement strand
GCTGGTTGAAGATGTTGAGAACGACTCCTGCGACCAGGGCATCGCGAAGCGAGTTCTGCTGAAAGAGGAAAGAAGGATTGGTTCCCGGCTCGACGGCATACCAGGTTCCCCACTCATCGACGATCAACCCGACCCGTTTTTCCGGGTCATACCTGTCCATGATCGTCGAGTGTTTCCTGAGAAGCTCATCCATGAACAGGGCCTTCTGCAGGGTTTCAAGCCATTCGGGCTCGCCAAATTCGGTGGCTGAGTTTTTGTTCGCCCAGCCGCCGGGGACGATGTAATAGTGGTAGCTCAGGCCGGCCATCATCCGTCTGGCTTCCCGCTCCAGCCTGGGAAAACGACCGTCCGGCGAACCCTCAACCCTCACCCTCATCACGGAAAAAGAAATGGTTGCCTCCCGTTTTTCCTGTTTGACATTCCCCTGGAGCTGATAGTAAATATATTCTGTTTCAAATTTTGAGGAAAGAGCCCCATTCATGCAAGGGCTGCAGACACTGGACTGGATCGTCATCGCCGTCTATTTTTCGATCATCTTCGGCATTGCCTGCTGGGTCATCCGACAGAAACAGGAATCGACGACCGAGTATTTCCTGGCCGGCCGGCACGTGGGCTGGTTTGTGATCGGCGCCTCCATTTTCGCGTCCAACATCGGCTCCGAGCATATCGTCGGTCTGGCAGGCACAGCGGCCAAGAGCGGAGTGGCCATGGGCCATTATGAGCTCCATGCCTGGTGCATCCTGCTTCTGGGCTGGGTTTTTGTCCCTTTTTACATGCGCAGCCGGGTCTTCACCATGCCCGAATTCCTGGAAATGCGCTATTCGCCGGCCGCACGCTGGATTCTCTCTCTGATCTCGCTGGTCGCCTATGTCCTGACCAAGGTCTCGGTTACCGTTTACGCCGGCGCAGTCGTCTTCCAGACTCTGATGGGAATCAAGTTCTGGACAGGCGCGCTGATCACGGTTGTCCTCACCGGCATCTACACCGTGCTGGGCGGTCTGCGCGCAGTGGTTTACACCGAAAGCATGCAGGCCATCGTTCTGATCCTGGGCTCGGTCATGGTCACCGCCACCGGGTTGATCCGGATTGGCGGCTGGAACAACCTGGTGGCAGTCGCCGGAACCGAGCACCTGAACCTGTTTTTGCCTCTTGACCACCCGGATTTCCCCTGGCTGGGAATGGTCCTGGCCCCGCCCATCGTCGGCATCTGGTACTGGTGCACGGACCAGTACATCGTTCAGAGGACTCTGGCAGCCAGGAACGAAATCCAGGGAAGACGGGGGACGATCTTCGCTTCCTACCTCAAGCTTCTTCCTTTTTTCATCTTCATCATTCCCGGCGTCATCGCCTATGCCCTGGCCAAGACGGGCCAGATCGATCTCGCCGCTTCTGACCAGGCCTTTCCGGCCATGGTCAAGGCGCTCCTGCCAGCGGGATTGCGGGGACTCGTGGTCGGCGGCCTCCTGGCGGCGCTGATGAGCTCCCTGGCGGCGGTCTTCAACTCCTGCTCGACGCTCTTCACCATGGACATCTATAAAAAGCTCAAGCCGGACTCTTCGGAGAAGACTCTGGTCATGGTCGGACGGATTGCCACCGGCGTGGTCGTCGTCTCAGGGATTCTGTGGATTCCCCTGATGAAGTACATATCGGGAGAACTTTACCATTATCTCCAGAGCGTCCAGTCCTACCTGGCACCGCCCATCACCGCAGTGTTTCTCCTGGGGATATTCTGGAAAAGGATCAATTCCCGCGGTGCTCTCGCCGCCCTGGTCGGCGGCTTTGTTCTGGGGATGCTGCGCCTGGTCGCCGAGCTCAACAAAGAGCATTTGAGCGGAGCGCTCCATGCCTTTGCCGACGTGAACTTCCTCTATTTCTGCGTCTATTTGTTCCTCTTCTCCATCGCGGTCATGGCGGTGGTCAGCTATTTCACGCCGCAGCCTTCCTTCGAGAAGATCAAAGGCCTGACTTATGGCACCACCGTTGCCGAGGATAAAGCGGCCTCCCGGGCGAGCTGGAATACGAGGGATGTTGTTCGTTCTCTGGTGGTCCTGGCCGTGATTGCCCTCGTGTTAATCTATTTTTCGCCGCTGTTCCTGGCAAAATAAGAGAAACGCAATGAGGAAATATGCCCTGGGTCTGGATTTCGGAACGAATTCCTGCCGTGCGCTCATCGTCGACCTGCGCGACGGAGTGGAGGTCGCCACCGCCGTCTTCCCTTATCCTTCAGGGGAAGAAGGCATCCTGCTCGATCCTAAAGACCCCAATGTGGCCCGCCAGAACCCAGCGGATTATCTTGCCGCACTGGAGGTTTCGGTCAGGGACGCCATCCGGAAAGCCAGGGATCGGCATCCGGAGTTTAATCCTCATCATATCATCGGAATAGGCGTGGATACGACCGGAAGCAGCCCTTTGCCCGTCCAGGAAGACGGCACGCCGCTGGCCTTCCGGCCCGAGTTCGAGGAAAGGCTGGAAGCCATGGTCTGGCTGTGGAAGGACCATTCGAGCTACGCCGAGGCCGCGGAGATCACTTCTTGTGCCCGAAAAATGAGACCCCAGTATCTGGCGAAAATCGGCGGCGTCTATTCCTCCGAGTGGTTCTGGAGCAAAATTCTCCACTGCCGGAGAAAAGCGCCCGATGCCTTCCGCGCCGCTCACCGGTTCGTTGAATGCTGCGATTATATCCCTGCTCTTCTCGCCGGAGAGACCCGGCCGGAGAAGATCGTCCACAGCGTGTGCGCCGCCGGCCATAAGGCCATGTACAATGAGAGCTGGGGCGGACTGCCGGATAAGGAATTTCTCGCTGTGCTGGACCCTGAGTTAGGGGCTCTCCGTGAAAGGCTCTACGGGAAGGCGTTTTCATCCGACCATCTGGCTGGCCGTCTTTCGCCGGAATGGGCTTCAAAGCTGGGGCTTGAGAACCATGCGGCCATCGCGGTAGGCGCTTTCGATGCCCATATGGGTGCAGTGGGCGCCGGAATCAAGGAGGGGACCCTGGTCAAAATTCTGGGCACCAGCACCTGCGATATCATGGTTTCTTCCGGACAAAAGGGGGTTGCCGACATCCCCGGCGTTTGCGGCATCGTCGACGGCTCGGTTCTCCCCGGCTATTTGGGGATCGAGGCCGGACAGTCTGCGGTGGGGGATATTTTTCTCTGGTTTGTCCATCATCTGGTTCCGGAAAGCTACGGCAGGACCGATGAAGAAAAATTCAGGAACCTGGAGGTGGAGGCGGCCAGGCAGAAACCGGGTGAACACGGGCTTCTGGCCCTTGACTGGAATAACGGAAACCGGACCATCCTCGTTGACCCCCTCCTCAGCGGTCTTCTCATCGGCCAGACGCTCCATACCAAGGCACACGAAATCTACCGCGCCCTGATCGAGGCAACGGCCTTCGGTGCCCTGACCATCATCAACCGCCTCGAAGAGTGCGGGGTAGAGGTCCGGGACATCGTCAACTGTGGAGGCCTGGCGGTCAGGAATCCTTTTCTGATGCAGATTTATGCCGATATCACCGGGCGGCCGATGAAAGTCTCCCGGAGCGAGCAAACCTGCGCTCTGGGTGCCGCCATCTTCGGTGCGGTGGCTGCCGGCAGGGATGCCAGCGGCTTCGCCAGTGTGGAGGAAGCCCAGGCCGCCATAACCGGAATAAAGGAGGTGTTCAACCCCAATCCTGCGCAGGTGGAGGTCTATCAGGAGCTCTACCGGCTCTACAGTCAGCTCCACGACGCGTTCGGGACGCATGAGCGGTCGGGGACAATGCATAACGTGATGAAGGAGTTGATCGCTCTCCGCGAAAGGCAGAGAAAGGGTTCATGATGCTCTCTGAGCTGAAGAAAGCGGTCTGCAACGCCAACCAGGACCTGATCCGGTTCCATCTGGTCACTCTGACCTGGGGGAATGTGAGCGGCATTGCGCGCAGGCGCGGGCTCGTCGTCATCAAGCCCAGCGGCATGGCCTATGATGAGATGAAGCCGTCGGATATGGTCGTCGTGGATTGGCAGGGAAAAGTCGTGGAGGGCACACTCAGGCCTTCCTCCGATACGGCCATCCACCTCGAGCTTTACAGGGCTTTCCCGCATATTGGGGGAATCTGCCATACCCACAGCGAGTTTGCCACCGTATTTGCCCAGGCCTGCCGGGAAATCCCCTGCCTGGGAACAACCCATGCTGACTGTTTTAACGGTCCGGTTCCCGTCACGCGGATGATCCGGAGGCAGGAGGTCGAGGAGAACTATGAAAAGCACACCGGGCGGTTGATTGTCGAGCGGTTTGCCGGACTCGACCATCTGGAGATGCCCGCTGTGCTGGTTGCCGGCCACGGCGCATTCACCTGGGGTGGGACGCCGCAAGATGCGGTCAGGAACAGCCTGGCTCTGGAGAAGGTGGCCAGGATGGCCTGGGAAACCCTGCGCTTGAAGCCCTCCGGCAGAGGGCTTCCGGACTATCTTCTCCGGAAACATTTCCGGCGAAAGCATGGTCCGAAGGCTTACTACGGCCAGAAAAAAAAGGGAGAAAAAAAATGAAAAACCTGCCGGCTCTTCAGCCGGGAATCGTCGCGGTCAGCAGGGATTGCTTTCCCCTGGATCTTTCCAGAAAGAGACGGGAGAGAGTGGTGGCGGGATGCCGAAAAAAGAACATTTCCATTGCCGAACTGGAGACGGTGGTGGAAAGCGAGAAAGACGTGCTCAAGACTCTGGATGAGCTAAAGAAAAAAAACGTCAATGCTCTGGTCATTTTTCTCGGCAATTTCGGGCCGGAAGGGCCGACAACCATGCTGGCCCAGAAATTCGGCGGCCCGGTGATGCTCGCTGCCGCGGCCGAGGAAACGGGCAGAGACCTCATCCATGGAAGGGGAGATGCGTTCTGCGGGCTTCTGAGCACTTCTTACAATGCAGGACTCAGGTATCTCCGGCCCTACATCCCCGAATACCCGGTGGGCATAGCCGCGGATGTGGCGGACATGATCGCCGATTTCATTCCCGTTGCCCGCGTTCTCGTCGGATTGAAGGGACTGAAAATCTACGCTTTCGGGCCGAGACCTCAGGATTTTCTGGCGTGCAACGCACCCATCAAACCCCTTTATGACCTGGGTGTGGAAGTCATGGAACAAAGCGAGCTCGACCTCTACGATATCTTCCTCAAAGCCAGAGGGGACAAGCGGATTAAACCCGTGGCCGAGGACATGGCCAGGGAGCTGGGCGAGGGAAATACCTATCCCGATCTCCTGGGGAAGCTGGCTCAGTACGAAGTCGCCCTGACGAGGTTCCATGAGGAAAACCTCGGTGTTTCCCGATTCGGGGTATTCGCCAACAAGTGCTGGCCGGCTTTTGAGAGCTACTTCGGGTTTGTCCCGTGCTACGTGAACGCGCGGCTGGCCGGCCGGGGCATACCCGTCTCCTGTGAGGTGGACATCTACGGCGCTCTGAGCGAATACATGGCCTGTTGTGCCACCGGGCTTCCGGCCGCTCTTCTCGACATCAACAACACCGTTCCCTATGACATGTTCGATGAAGCCGGAGACCGGGTCAAGGATTACAGGCGCAGGGACCTGTTCATGGGCTTTCACTGCGGAAACACCCCGTCCTCCTGCATGCTAAGGAGCGAGATGAAATACCAGCTGATCATGAACCGGCTGCTCGAATCAGGGAAAGAGCCGGATATCACACGGGGAACCCTGGAGGGAAGAATCCGGCCGGGCAGGGTCACTCTCTTCCGGCTGCAGTCCACGGCGGATACGGTTCTTCGGGCCTATGTCGCTGAGGGCGAAGTGCTGGATATCGACCCGCTCTCCTTTGGCAGCATCGGTGTTTTCGCAGTCAGGGAGATGGGCCGCTTTTACCGCCATGTCCTCGTTGAAAAAAAATTCCCCCACCATACGGCCGTCGCCTTCGAGCACGCCGGAAAAACGCTATTCGCAGCGCTCCGGATGCTCGGTGTGGAGGATATCGGCTTCAATCACCCCCGAAGCCTCCTCTACAGGAGCGAAAATCCCTTTGACTGAGGAACCTCGCTCAGAATCCTTGATTTTTCTTGATGCTCCAGAGCATGGGGCAGCAGGAAGGTGTCCTGTTTTCTCGCTGAAAATGGTCAGCTCATGACTTCTTTGATCGCGCTGGAAAGCCGTTTGACTCCCTCTTCGATGTGTTCGATGGCAGGGAAGGAATAGTTCAGCCGCATGGTGTTGGCGCCTGAATGATCGCAATGAAAGGGATGGCCGATGACGTAGGCGACATTGTGCTCAACCGCGGTCGAGAAAATCTCTTTTGTATCGATTTCCTCTCGCAGCCTGAGCCAGAGGAACATCCCCCCTCCTGGCCGTGACCACCAGACCCCTTCGGGCATGTGTTTTTCCAGGGCAGCGAGCATCGCGGCCAGCTTCGGCTTGTAACACTGAATGGCTCTGGCGATGGTTTCTTTCATCTTGCCTTCCTGGATGTAAGCGGCCAGGATCAACTGGTTGAAGGAGGGCGTGCAGAGGTCAACGGACTGTTTGAGGAGGACGAGCTTGTCGATGACCGGCGTTTCGCCCACCAGCCAGCCGATTCTCATCCCCGGGAAAAGCATCTTGGAAAAAGTCTTGAGCATGATCACCCCTTTTCCGCCGGCGAGACTCCAGAGGCTGGGCAGGATTTTTCCGGTAAAGCTCAGTTCGCGGTAGGGAGAATCCTCGACAATCGGGATTTCGTATTTCCGGGCGATTTGAATCAATTTCTTTCGCCGTTCGAGGCTCATGGTGATTCCCGAGGGATTTTGAAAATCAGGAACAGTGTAGATGAAGCGGGGTTTTTTCCCCTCCGCCGACAGGTCTTTCAGGACTTTCTCCAGGTGTTCGGTATCCATGCCGTGGTCATCCATAAGAATTCCCCGCATGTCCGCCCCGCAGCGGCTGAACGCCTGGATGGCTCCCAGGTAAGAGGGAAGTTCCATGATGATGGGCGCACCCTCATCCAGAAAGAGAAGAGAAAGAAGGTCGATGCCCTGCTGGGAGGAAGACGTGAGGCACATCTGATTCACCGTCGCCCTGTCGCCAGACTCCTTCATGTGGGCTTCGAGCGCATCGAGCATCTCGGGTTCCCCCCTCGTCGGGCCATACTGGAGGGCCAGGTATCCTTTCTCCTTCAGGACCTTTTCGGTGATGCGGGCGATGTCATCCAGAGGAAAGAGGGTGGGGTCGGGCAGGCCCCCGCCGAGAGAAATGACGCCGGGTTTTCGGGACCATTTCAGAAGCTCCCGGATCTCGGATCCGTAGATGCGGTTGGAAACCGCTGAGTAGGAATAAGACATATGAATGCCTCCTCTTAGAGTAAGCCGATTTTATTAAAAAAAATTTTATTCTCATCTGTGCGGGAAAAACGTCTGGGAATGAGAGACAGGGAATGGATTCGCTCCCTCGGGAACAGGCCTTGACATCAAACTAAGAAATTTTTCGTTGCACAAGCCCTCAGCCATTTTTATTGATAAGGCTTGACGCCGATCTATTTTATTTCCCCGCTGCTTCCTCAGTGATCTCGAAACTCCGCATCTCTGCTCAGAAACCGTTCTCGGGGCGCCTTTTGCATTTTATTTTTCTTGTGGTTATCTGCATTTTTGAATCAACTCCTCCAATTTTTTTATCTCTGAGGGAGAAAGGGAACGAACATGTTTTTGTCTGTATTTGAGAAAGCAATCAAGAGCCCTGGCCTTTTCCCCTTTCTCCAGATAAGCCAGGCCCAGGTTATAAAGAGCGAGGCCAAAGTCCGGGTTAATCTCCAGGGCCTTCTCGAGGCAATTAATCGCCCTATCTGTGTTCCCGGTCAGGAGATGAGCGCTTCCCAATCCGTTATAGGCGGAGGCATAGTTTGGGTTTAGCTCGATCGCCCTCTCAAAGTTCTGGAGTGATTTTTGATAAGCGTTCGGGTCTTTTGTCTTGAGAAAGATGGAAATATAGACAGTCGCCAAATTGTTGAAGATGACGGGATAGCGGTCATCCAGGGAGAGAGCCATCTCGTAGGCTTCTATCGCTTTTTGAAATTCTTCCTTTCCCGAGTAAGCGGCCCCCAAAAAATTCCAGATTTCAGGGTCATGCTCCATCTGACGGAGGTTCCATTTGTTGAAAAGAGCGATGACTTCATCATGCCGGCCGGCGTTGAGAAGATAATTGACGTAAGTGGAGAAAACCTCATAACTCGAGGGAAGAAATTCCAGCCCCTGCCTGAGGACTTCCAGGGCTTCCCCCAGCCTTCCCTGCGCTTTGTAAATAGTGGCAAGGTTTGAGTAGGCGATGTCGATGTCCTGCCTCTCGGTGAGGATCTCCTTTAAAAGCCTGATCGACTCCTGCGCTCTTCCTTGCCGGTAAAGTTCCATGGCCTCGGTGGATTTGTTATGGAAAGGGAGAAGATTTTTGACATCGTCCTGAGGGCCAAACTCTTTCTTCGGGACAGACCTTTGACTGGAGATGTATCCGAGGCTTCGGAGCTTCTCCAGAGCCTCCCTGTCGACCTTCTGGCTTTTTGTCTTCTGTTCCTGCGGGAGGGAATGATTCCTCATGATCTGTTCAAGCTGCTTTCGGTATCTTTCTAAGTCCTTTTCCTCGGCGAGATTCCGGAGCTCCAAAAAATCCTTGCCGAGGTCATAGAGCTCAGGCAGGGGCGATTCGATAAACTTCTCATCCCCGTGGATGAATCCCTGTATGGGTGCCCAGCCGCGGCTGTAATAGGGATACATCGACTCAAAATAAACAGGCCTCACGGGAAGTTTTTTTCCCCTGATGGACGGAAGAAGGGAAAGGCCCTGGAGAAAGGCTGGCTTCTTGATT
>CAYZDV010000084.1:0-8820 GCA_964477275.1 uncultured Eubacteriales bacterium | reverse complement strand
AAAGCTCTCTTCCAATCCTTTTGCTCAAAGTCCAAATGTCAAGAAGCTAAAAGGATTCAAGCCGCCGATCTACAGGATTCGGTCAGGAGATTTTAGAGTCCTCTACAGGGTGCGTGATAGAACCATTATTATAATGCGTGTGATTGATAGGAAAGAGCTCGAAAGAGTCGTCAAAAAGCTGAATTTGTCGAAGTCCTAGAGTGCATTAATTCACTATTGGCAACTTTGTCATCGAGGCCTATCCATTTAATCTTTTATCGTATATTTTATCCCTTACTCATGGCATCCAAGAATTCGGCGTTTGTTTTTGTTTTTGACATCTTTTCTTGAAGCAGCTCCATGGCTTCCACTTCTCCGAGCTGGCTGAGGACCTTCCTGAGGATCCAAATTCTGCTGAGCATTTTTTCGGATATGAGCAGCTCCTCTTTTCGTGTTCCCGAACGGGTGATGTCAATTGCAGGAAACAACCGTTTGTCGACAAGACGCCTGTCGAGGTTGATTTCCATGTTTCCCGTTCCTTTGAATTCTTCAAAAATGACCTCATCCATCCGGCTTCCGGTATCGATAAGAGCTGTGGCGATGATGGTCAAACTTCCTCCTTCCTCCACTTTTCTCGCTGAGCCGAAAAACTTCTTGGGCTTGTTCAAAGCGTTGGCATCAATTCCTCCGGAAAGGACCTTTCCCGATGGCGGGATGATGGCGTTGTGAGCTCTGGCCAGGCGCGTGATGCTGTCCAGCAGAATCGCCACGTCCTTTTTGAGTTCCACGAGGCGCTTCGCTTTTTCGAGCACAATGTTGGCCACTTGGGCGTTTCTGATCGGCGGCTCATCAAAAGTCGACGCCACAACCTCTCCGTTGATGCTCCTCTGGAAATCAGTCACCTCTTCCGGCCTTTCTGCGACCAGAAGGACGATCAGGAAAATCTCCGGGTGATTTTTTTCGACGGATTTGGCGATTGTTTTCAGGAGAGTGGTCTTCCCTGCTCGAGGCGGTGACACGATCAATCCTCTCTGTCCTTTTCCGATGGGCGTTAAAAGCTCCATGACCCGTGCGTTGAGGTTCTTCTTGTCTCCGTCTTCCAGTTTGATTTTCTCAAACGGATAAAGCGGCGTGAGGTTTTCAAATATGACATTTCTCCTGGCTTCCATGATCACATCGGGGTGAGTAAAATTGATGGCTTCAATTTTAATCAGAGCAAAATATTTCTCGCCGTCTTTTGGCGGCCGGACGATTCCGGAGATGGTATCGCCCGTTCTCAGATGAAATTTTCGAATCTGGGAAGGCGAAACATAGATGTCATCGTGGCTGGGAAGATAGCTGAATTCCGGGGCCCTGAGGAACCCGAAGCCATCATCGAGAGTTTCCAGCACACCTTCGGAGAAAAGCAACCCGTTTTTCTTTGCCTGGGCTTCCAGGATCTTAAAGACGAGATTATGCTTGTTCGAATCCTCTATCTCATCTTTCGTGAGACCCGTTCCTTCGGCAATTTTAAACAAATCGGGGATCTCTTTTTCTTCAAGCTCAGCAAGGTTGTACTCTTTCATTTCATTACCTCTCCAGTTTTAATTTTGAGACGGTTTGATTGCGTTCAGGAAAACTTCTTTAATTTATTTATTTTCAGTGATTTAAGCTCGATTCCGGAGAGATTCCCCTTCCTCTTTGTTCTCCGGCATTTCTGGGGAGATCGGTGGTTTTTCTTTTTTTGGCTTGGCTGGCAGCTCTCCGGTTAACGAGACTTCCAGGACTTCGTCCATGCTTTCGACGAAATGGAACTTCATGCTCTCTTTGATGTTCTTGGGAAGGTCTTTCATTTCAGGCTTGTTGTCGAGAGGAAGGACGATGTCCTTTATGTTTTCACGGTGGGCAGCCAGTATTTTCTCTTTGATGCCGCCAACAGGAAGGACTTTTCCTTTTAAAGTGATCTCCCCGCTCATGGCCACTTTTTTGCTCACAGGAATTCCTGTCAGCAGAGAGATGATGGAAGTGGCGATGGTGATCCCGGCGGAAGGGCCATCTTTGGGCTGAGCGCCTTCGGGAACATGGATGTGGATATCATAGTTCTTGTGCAGGTCCTTGGCGATGTTATGTTCAAACATCTTCCCCTTGACATAGCTGAAAGCAGCCTGGGCCGATTCCTGCATGACCTCGCCCAGGTGACCGGTGAGGGTGAAGTTTCCTTTTCCATGAACCTTGGTGACTTCAAAGGTGAGAAGTTCTCCCCCGAACTCTGTCCAGGCCATTCCAATGGCCACGCCCACTTCATCCTTCCTGTCGATTTCGGAACGCCTGTATTTCGGAATGCCCAGATACTTCTCTATATTCTTGTCGCTGACTTTCTCTGTGTGATTTTTTCCTTCTGAGACAACCTTTTTGACCACCTTGCGGCAGATGGAGGTGATTTCGCGTTCGATGTTCCTGACCCCGGCTTCTCTGGTGTATCCGCGGATGAGCTTCATGAAAGCTTTGTCGCTGATCTTCAAGTTGATCTCTCTGAGTCCATGGGCCTTCGTCTGTTTGGGAAGCAAGAAATGCTTGGCAATCTCAAGCTTTTCATCCTCTGTATAGCCAGGGATGCGGATAATCTCCATCCGGTCGATGAGAGGACGCGGAACCGGCTCGACCATGTTGGCGGTGACGATGAACATGACCTGGGACAGGTCGAAATCCGTGTCGATGTAGTGATCAAGGAAGGTACTGTTCTGCTCCGGGTCCAGGACCTCCATCAGGGCGGAAGCGGGGTCTCCCCTGAAATCCATGCTCATCTTGTCCACTTCATCCAGCAGAAAGACGGGATTCCTTGTTCCCGCCTTTTTAATCATCTGGATGATCCTTCCTGGGTAGGCTCCGATGTATGTTCTCCGGTGGCCGCGAATCTCCGCCTCGTCTCTGACACCGCCGAGCGAGAGACGGACAAACTGTCTTCCTGTGGCTCGAGCGATCGACCGGCCGAGAGAGCTCTTTCCGACTCCCGGAGGCCCGATGAAGCCCAGGATGATGCCCTTCGGATTCTTCACCAGTTGGCGGATCGACAGGTATTCCAGGATCCTTTCCTTGACCTTTTCCAGGCCGTGATGGTCATCGTTCAGTATCTTTTCTGCTTCTTTAATTTCTCTCTTTTCTCTCGATTTCTTGTTCCAGGGCATGGAAATGAGCCAGTCCAGGTAATTGCGGCAAACAGTGGCTTCTGCTGACATCGGAGGCATGGATTCCAGCCTCTCGATTTCCTTGTATGCTTTTTCCTCGGCGTCCTTGGGCATTCTGGCGCTGGCCACTTTTTGCCTCAGTTCTTCGCTTTCGTTTGGCTGTTCTTCCTTTTTGAATGTCAATCCTGATGGGAATATTTTTTGTCCGCCTCCCCGAAAGGGCGTCTTTTGTTGGCCGGGCCTTTTCCCCTCTTTTTTCAGCCGCGAATGGACTTTTAAGATTTCATTCTCTAAGATGAAATCCAGCCTGCGGATTCTCTCCAGGACATTGATTGTTTCCAGAAGATTCTGTTTTTCCTCCAGCGGCAGATAGAGATGGGAGGAGATGATATCGACAATCCTGTCCAGGCTGTTATCCCTCAGGGCAGGAATGATGGACTCAAAATTGGCGTTCTGGGAGAGGCGAAGGTAATCCTCAAAGAGGGTCAAAACTCTCTTCAGGAGCTCGTTTGTCTCCGGGCTGTCGCTCTCTATCTCTTTTATCTCTTTGGCCAGGACTTGAAAGAATGGATGAGTGCTCACGTATTCGATGATCCTGGCTCTTTTCTTTCCTTCGACGATGATCTTTACGTTTTTGTCATCCATCTTTATGGCCCGGATGATCTTGGCCAGAACACCTACCGAGTAGATATCCTTGGGCGACGGATTGTCCAGCGTGGCATCCATCTGGGCAGAGAGGAAAATCATTTTGTTCTTGTCTGTGGCCGTCTCCAAAGCCTGGATCGACGAGGGACGGCCGATAATGAACGGAATCAGAGTGGAAGGAAAAACGACGATGTCGCGCAGAGGAATCAAGGAGACGTTTTGAATCACCTCGGATTGCCTGTGAGCATCATGCATAATTTGACTCCAAAAATCTTTTCTCTGTTCTCAGTTTTGAAGATTCAGTTCATTCTGAAACTGGTTGGATGCCGGGGATTGATGTCATGGGTAATCTTAGTAATTTATTATAGCGTTTTCTACCAAAAAGTCAACTGTCTTTTTGAGGAGCAGGCTGTCTCTCAACTCCTCCCTCCTTCCCTCTCGGTTAAAGCTCTCCACAACTCTGGCCAGCGGAATGGTGTTGGCCTCGGCTATTTGCTCGAACTCTTCCTGAATCTCTTCATCAGAGACGCTCAGGTTCTCATTCTGAGCGATATTTTTTAAAATCAGATGATTTCTCAGGTTTTTCTCAGCTTTCTTGCGGGATTCCTCCCTCAACTTCTCCTGTTCTTCGGCGGTCAAAGGCTGGTGCGGCCGGGAAGTGAGAAATCTGCTGAGAACAGCTCTTCTCTCCTCTTCAACCAGGACCTCAGGAAGCTCGATGGACGTTTTCTCCGAGATCTGATTGAGAATCTGCTCTGCCGTCTCACTCCTTGCCGCCTTTTCCTTTGAGGAAGTCAGTTCTTTCGCGATCATGTCCTTGAGGCCCTTGAGGCTTTGGAAATCTCCAAAATCTTTGGCGAATTCGTCGCTGAGCTCGGGAAGTTTCTTTTCTTTGATGGAAACCACTTTCAGGCTATGGATAATCGTTCTTCCTGCCAGCCGCTTGTTGGGATGGCCTCTGTCATAGCTGATGGTGAATGTCTTCTCGTCCCCTGCCTTCAGCCCGAGCAGGTTTTGATTGAGAATCTTTTCGTTCTCTGGATGGCCGGCCACAATCAGTCCTTTTTCCAGGGGGAGAAACCTTTTTGTCTTCTCGTCCATGCCTTTAATCTCTACGGCGACGTAGTCCTCCCTCACCACTCCCCTCCCCTGGACGGGGACATAATCGGCTGACCTCTGCCGGAGCTCTTCAAGGGATTGATTGATCTCATCTTCTGAGACAGAGATTTTTTTCTTCCTGACTTTGATGTTTCTGTATTCGGGAAGCTTGAACTCGGGCCAGACCTCAAACTGGGCCTTGAAACGCAGAGGCTCGCCTTCCTCGAAGCGGAATTCGTTGATCACCGGGGTGCTCACCAAATTGAGATTGTGAGCTTTGAGCTCCGCTGCCAGGACCCTGGGGATGAGAGAATCGATGAGCGACTCTTTAATCTCCGGGTAGAACTTCTGCCTGATGATGTCCCGGGGAGCTTTTCCTGGTCTGAAACCAGGAATTTCGGATCGTGCCGTGAATTGACCCAGAATCTTCTCGAATTCCTTTTTCACTTCCACTGCATCGATTTCGAGCTCAATCTCCCTCTTGCACCCGTTCAGGTTTTTCAGGTTGCTCTTGGCCATTTTATTGTCGTTTCATTAAATGCGTATGAATGGGCAGAGCGGGATTCGAACCCGCATTCCTTCATCAGGAACTAGGTCCTAAGCCTAGCGCGTATGCCAGTTTCGCCACCTGCCCTTTTCTGCACCTTCCGGATGAAAACATGAAGATGTAATGATTCTCGCGTCTAACCTTTGAGCTGTTTTTGTGGTATCTCAGGACTGGGGCCAAACCCGGATAAAATTTATACCACAGAACTCCTTTTCCTGTCAATCCAGACCGGATGCCAGCAAGGACTGCGTCAAAGTCCTCTTTTTGTCATTCCTGCGGAAGCAGGTACAGGAATCCAGGCGTTGTCCCTGCGAAAGCAGGGAACTGTAAAAAGGAACTGGATTCCTGTTTACACAGGAAACCCTGGATTCCCGCCTGCGCGGGAATGACAACACTATATGGTTATGTCAATTTACTAAATGCGCGGGAATGACAGGAAAGATACCGCCTAAGGCGGTATGTTATTTTATGGACTTTGACGTGGCCCTGGGATACCAGCCCTTTTTTTCGTCCTTCTGTATCCAACCATGTGTATCCAGGAGACCGGATTGCGAGGAGATGAGGGCATTGTGCTCGTCAGCGCAAGTATTCGGCGAGCTTTGCCGCAAGATTGGGGTCCAGGGCCTTCAATTTCTTGTGAACCTCCCTGGCACTGTACTTGTCGTGCAGGTTCAAATAGGTGATCGCGAGATTATAGAGAGCATTGGTGTTGTTAGGGCGAAGCTCCACGCTCTTGCTGAGTGGCTCGAGGGCAGCACTGAAATTCTTCAGCTGCATGTAGCAGACACCGATGTAGAACCAGGCATCGGCATTTTCAGGAATGAAGCTGACCGCCTTCTTGTAGACATCGATCGCATCCGCGTATCTCTTCTGGAGATAGTGGATGTATCCGATATTCATGTAGGCATATTCGTAGCCCGGGTTGATTTTTAAAGCCTCCTGGAAAGCAGCGACAGCGTCCTTGTACCTGTTGAGCTTCATATACATCAGGCCAAGGTTATAATGGTCTGCTTCACTGTTGGGGTTGATCTCAATCAGCTTTTTGGCCGCTTCGATGGCCTTTTCACTGTTCCCTGCCCTGTCATACATGGTCAGGATGGTCCGGTAATAAATGTGGGCTTCTTCAGGGCTTTGTTGGGCAAGCATTCTGTAGACTTCCTCGGCCTTGTCCAGCTGGTTTGTTTTTTGATAGGCCAGGGCCAGCTGGTAGTTAATCTTGATGTCTTGAGGATTGTCTTTGATGGCTTCCTGGAAGGCGGTAATCGCCTGGCTGAACTGCTCGAGGTTCATCCGGCACATCCCCAGACGCAAATAGGTCTCTCCTTTATTTTGATGATCGAAGTTGAGGTACCTTTCATAGGCTTCGGCCGCCCTGGCGAAATCCTTCATCTCCTCGTAAGCGCTTCCGATGTGAAAATAGGCCTCTTTGTGATCGAGGTTCAGCTGAACGGCCTTCTCCAGAGGGGGAATTGCCTCATTGAAGCGCCTCATCCTGAGATAGACAGTCCCCAGCCCGTAGTAGGCATCATCCCTGTTCCTGTCCAGCTCTATGACCTTTTGGTAAGAGGCAATGGACTTCTCATAATTTCTCTGTCTGTTGTAAACCGAGGCCAGAAGAGCCTGAATTCCGATGTCGTCGGGATTGGCCTGGACCACTTTTTCCAGGTAGAGCTGTGCCCTGCCTGTTTCGTCGAGGAGGGCGGAGATTCTGCCGGCAAGGGAAGCGCCTTCCAGAGTCTCCAGATAATCCTCGGGCTGCCAGTCCTTGAATTTCATCAGGCTCTTTTTCTGCACTGTTTTCAGGTCGTTAGATGGGAGCATGAAACTGATACGTCTCTCCAGAAAAATGAGCATGCCCATGACTTTTCCGCTTTCGTCGACCAGAGGTCCACCGCTGAAGTTTTGATGGGGTGTTAGGGATGTTTCAAAGACTTTCTGACCTGCAGTCAAGTTGAGTGCGTTTTTAACCGTTCCTTCTTCAACGGCAATCTCGTTGTTCTCGTTGAAGCCCACAGCAAAAAGCTTCTTTCCTTCTTTGACTTCGTCGGAATTTCCCAAACTCAGTGTGGTCAGCTTGCCTTTGGTGCTCAAAAGCGCGAGGTTGAGCTTCTTATCGACGGACAGGATTCCTTCGATTTTGATTTTTTTTCCTTTGGAGCTAATTCCTTCGACCTCCCTGGCTTTACTGATCAGCTGATAAGCTGTGGCCAAAACTCCTGGCTCAACGGCAAACGCAGAGCCTTCAGCCATGACTTCCTTGTTGGCCCCCAAGGCTATGAGGGAAATCACTCCCTCACTGGTGCTCTGCAGGATTTTCTGTGCATCCTGAGATTGGGAAAAAAGCAGGGCGGCAGGGAGAAAAAGCAAAAACAGGAAGGAAACGCTCTTCATGATTGTATTTCGCTTCATCTTGACCTCCTTAGAAGTGGTCGTGAGATTCTATTCGGAACACAGGGTAGTAAGTAAATTTACATCCTGGAGGGGATTCTGTCAAATGATTCATTGCGTAACAACGATTCATCGCGTTCAGCCGCGTTTGCCAGTCCGTTATGAAGTGGAAAAAAGAGAGTCCGGGGAATTGGGCCGCTCCCGGGGAGATGCGGCTGGAATTGACAATTTGCCTGCCTTTGGATAGCCTAAAAAATCAAGGAGTTCTTCAGAGATTTGAAATGAACATGGAAAGTTATTTTCCTCTCTGTGCGGGCAATTTCATGATTCATCGGCTTCCCTCGGTGGACGGTTCGGGAAGGCGGAAATCTTCAAGTTCGACACTGAGCTTGAAGAGAGTCGCCTGAAATAATCGCTGAACGTTGAATTTTTTCACCTGAATGACCGAAAAAAGTAAAATCATTCTTGTCTATGTCTTCACTCTCGCCGGGATCATCCTCTGCGCCGGCCTCATCTTTGCCGCGCCTTACCTGAAGAGCCGCCATTCCGCGTTGAGCACGGTCATCTATGTCGCATTTTCCGCTGTGTGCCACCAGATTCCTTCGCGTTCCTTTCATGTTCTCGGATACCCGCTCGCTGTCTGCGCCCGCTGCCTGGGCATCTATGCTGGTTTTTTTACCGGATGCGCGGCCTATGCTTTTCGGAGAGGATTCGTATCTGTTTCTTTTCCCCGAACACGCACTTTTCTCCTCCTCTCTCTGCCTTTGATCTCCGACGCAGCGGGAAACATCCTGCAGATATGGACGTCTCCGCTCTGGCTTCGCTTCATGACCGGTTCTCTCTGGGGCTTCATTCTTCCTTTTTACTTCATCGCCGGACTCGCTGATTTTTTTCTCAGAATCCATCGGGGCAAGAAACAGCACGAATCACCGGAAACTCAACTCTCCCCTTAGTGGAGTGCGCCTAACGCTTCTTTACATATATTGCGGCATTAAAAAC
>CAYZDV010000083.1:0-8859 GCA_964477275.1 uncultured Eubacteriales bacterium | reverse complement strand
TCGCCCGGTCCGGCATCAGCATCTTTCAGCGTCCTTTCAGGCGGGTGGATAAGATTCCGGGTCTGGATGAAGAGGCCATGGCTCGGAAATGCAGGTTATTCATGGCATCTTCTTTTCCTTTAGTGGATGATAGGCTCCGCTTCCCGTCCGGCTGGTTCATGATCAGCCTCAGGTATCGTTCTCCTTGGTGAATGATCTGCGTTTCAAGGGCCTGGTTTCAGCGAATACGGCAGCGGCGAAGGCAACCAGGCCGAAGAGGAACATCCTCCACAGCGCCTGCGGTCCGGACCGCCCAGCCACCTCCAGAAGGGTGAGTGTTGGACTTTCTCCCCTGGCCGCGACGGCTTCGAGAAGGGCATTCAGAATGGGGGTGAAAAAACCGACCAGGACTCCGCACAAGGATCCGTAAAGGATTCGCCGGGCAAGGCCTGCTCCGCCCGCCCAGACAGATGCCGCCGCACCTGCAAGAACAGGAACCCAGAGAACCAGCCACCAGATGTCGTTGAATTCAGGGATTTTTCCCAACAGGCCCTGATGGATGAGGTCGATGACTTCCAGAAGACCCATACCGCCAAGCACGCAGAGCGGGAGGTGCCAGTACCTGGGTCTCAGGGCCTTGCGGAGCTCCCGGCGCCGGCGAAGCCGACGGCGGATGGTCAGAGGATAATTGTAAAAAAGGTCGAAGACGGCATGCTCGAGGAGCGCACCTTTTTCCCCGAAGACGGGCACGATGTGCACGGCTCCGGTGGCCCAGTGGCCGGCCATGAGGCGGGCCAGTTCCGGGTAGCGGTAGGCCATCTGAATGGGGAAAGCCAGATACCCGATGTACTTGAAAAAGCTCAGCGAGAGGGCGATGCTGTAATCCTTGAGGTTCCGCTCGCGGAGGATGACAAAGGAGACGTAGAGTCCCCGGACCAGAGAACCGGGGGAAATCGGGGTGACCTGGAAAAGGCCGAGGATGATCCCGGCATGGATCATCGCCTCCTGCCAGGATAGCTCCGGGTGGAGCCTGACGTAAATGAGGGCAATGATCACCGAGACAATCTGCGTCACGGGAGCCGTGCAGACGTGAACGGCAAGGCTTTTCAGGTATTTCTGGATGAAGGGTTCCTTGATCTGGGAGTCGATCCTGGCAGCCTCCAGCTCAGTCAGAGTCCCGCTTTTCTGGCCCCGGGAAATGATTCCCCGCAGCCATGCTTCCCGGGCCGCAGCCCGGAAGTAGAGGCGAAAAGGCCGGGCAAAGAGATAGTCTAAAGAATGGAGGAAGAAGCGCCTGTCGGAGAAGAAGCGGTGGAATTTTGCCGGCAGCATCGCAAGCGGGAGATGGGCAAAGAACCGCATTGGATGCCGGCTCAACTTCGATGCCCGTTTCTCGTTGACACGGCCGGAGCGGTGCCAGCGGATAAGGGATTCGTTGATCCTGGCCCTGACCGCCCTTCGGAAGTACCCGAAGCTCGAAAGCAGTCGGACGTAATGACGCCGGTAAAGGGTGTTGCCCCAGATCCTCCGCAGAAAATTTCCCAGCAGGGGAAGGAGACCCAGAAGATAGAAGATCACGGTGACAATCCTTTTCCGGCTCAGGCGCTTTTGTGTTTGCTCATCAATGATGTTGCGGATTTTCCAGCCGGCAATGCTGCCCTTCAGAATCGATGACCAGAGCTTTTTGCTGGAGACCAACCTCAGGTGGTGGTGGGTGACATCCGGGAGGGAATCCCTGTAGGCCTTCTGTGCTTCCTTCAATTCCTCCAGAGCCTCCTCCATGTCCGCGAAGTCCCCGGGATGGGCGGCGACGTATTTCTCAAGCCTGGCCACGCTGCCGCGGTCAAACTGGACGAGACTGCCCCTGGCCAGGCCATGGAGGATGAGCTTGAAATCAGCCGGGCTCATCGGAAGAAAGGGAAGAAGCGCCAGGCCGGCCCGGAAATCGACAGCGACATACCCTTTCTCGGGGTCAGGGTCGCTGGCTGTCCGTTTGAGGACATTGGGCTGGCTCTTGCAGGTCCACCATTCATACTGCCGGGCCAGTTCAAAGGCTCCCATTCTGCGCATCAACCGGACCAGGTGTTTCATGAAGGCGCGCTTGGCTCTGTATTCGGGAGAGCCCAGGCCTTTGCCCGGGTCACCAAACTTCCATCTTCTCCGGCCATCCAGGTTGTCATCGGCTTCGAGGCGCCACAGTCGGCCTTCGACCCACTCGCTGATCTCCCCGCAGCTTCCCAGGCTGTGGTCGATGAAAGTGGCCAGGACATCGACCACGCTGTTCTTGGAGCCAAAAATCGACCTGGCTCCGAGCCGGATAAACTTCTGCCATAGAGCTCCAGCCCGGACTGCCGCAGGGTTGACCTGAATCGAGAAAGCGCCTTGAAAGCCGAGGCCGTAGACCAGGTTGCGGAAAAATCGGGAGAATCCTGAGCGAGGGATGAAAATCTTCAGGGCACAGGATCGGCCGGCCTGAAGACCTTCGATCGGCCCCTCCGGGGTTTCAAGCTCCAGAATCTTAACTTTGTAGACCTGGCCGGCGAAGCCTCCGCCCACAAACTGCTCCACCTCGAGCTTCACCCGGGCCAGCCTCGAGGGGACCACACCCCTGATGTCATATGTCAGTTCCGTGCCCGGCTCGTACCTCTGGATGCGCAGGGGGCGAAGGATTTTCTGGGCCCGGAAGGCCTCCTCAAGCTTTAGGCAGGTTTTCACGGAATAATCCATTTTTGCGCTCTGGGAAGATCTCGGCTTCCCGTTTCTCTACTTTCTCTTTTTTTAAAAGAAGCTTATAGCAGAGCCATGAATGGTTGTCAACGAAAGAAGAATGCCAGGGACCATTGTCAAATCCGTTAAATTGCTCCGAGAACAAGGAGGATGATGAGTGTCATTCCCAGCGAAAAGAGAAAAAGTCCGGTGAAGAAGCGGAGATTCTCCAGCTTTTCCCGGCGCCACTTCTCCACCTGTTTGGTGGTGGCGAAGCCAAGCCCGACGATGAGAGTGATGATGACGAAGGGCAGAACGAAGATCGTGTTGTAGAGGAGAAGCAGCCAGGCGGCCTTCATCCGGGTCGAGTTCTGGGCCAGCATCCCGATGATCACGATGTAAGGTCCGGAGGTGCAGGGGAGGAGAAAGAGGCTGGCGGCCAGGCCGATAAAGGAA
The DNA here is from genome assembly GCA_964477275.1 of uncultured Eubacteriales bacterium. Taxonomy (GTDB): domain Bacteria; phylum Acidobacteriota; class Aminicenantia; order Aminicenantales; family Aminicenantaceae; genus CAYZDV01. Next base: position 5,718 of record CAYZDV010000083.1, on the reverse strand, counting down.
GCTCCCAGGACAGGTGAGACCCTGGTTGTGCTCCGCTTGATGAGCGGCTGCCATCCTTCCGGCAGCTCGAAGGCCGGGGCCCGCCTTTTCAAGAAGCGGTTTTTCATGCTCCAGAGGCCGATGAGAACGGCGATGATGGAAACCGCAATAGTGATATAGCGCTGAAGCCCTGCACCGCGAACAGTGGTCAAAAGTCCCAGTCCCATGAAAAAGTATGAGACATAGGTTGCGGCCGTGAAGGAAAGGCCTGCACTCAGAACAGTATTTTTTCTCTTTGAGGCCGCCAGGATAGTCCCCAGGAGAAGGACGAGGACGGCGCCGGCGCAGGGATTGAGCGCACTGGCCGCAGCCGCTCCGATCACGGCGGGCAGGGTGAGGCGGACCCTGACCGACTTTCCCTGGTCTTCGACGGGAAGCCGGCTGAGGGGAGAGTCTGCCCGATGTCTCAAGGAAGCTCTGACGGCTTCTTCGATACTCCTCAGGACGACCCGGCTGCTGCCCTGGAAGGCCCTGTCGCTGATAAAGACCGCGGGAGTCCCCTTTTCGAGGATGTCTTTTGCCCCGTAGGCCACGGCCAGGTCCAGCATCAAAGTGGCGTGGCTCGGCTCATGGATTTCGTAAGATTTGACCTCGACCGGATAATGGGGTCTGATCCGTCTCTGCAAGAAATCATCCACCTTCGCCGAATAGGGACAGCCCCTCTCGTAGAAGAAAAGGAGTTCGGTGGCAGGGATGGCGGAGACGAGGAGGACGAGCAGCAGTCCCGGGAAAAAACCTATCCTCAGGGCGTTCGCCATCACCATTTCTATCTTGAGTTAGGATTTTCCTGAGATGAGAAATTTTTCCCCTTTCTGATTTTTCCACTCCTTCAAGCCGCCGACGATGCTGATGTACTGGCGGTAGCCCTTCTCTCTCAGCCGTTGAGCCGCCTCGTCACTCCGGCGGCCATCTTCGCAGTAGAGATAGATGATGAGTTCATCCGAAAGCCTTCCGGCGATTTCCGCCGCCCACTGGCTGAGTCGTTCATGGGGAATGTTGATGGCTCCGATGATGTGCTCTTTGAGGAAGCTCGCAGCAGGACGGATGTCAACCAGAACAAAAAAGTTATATGTCAATTCTCCTATCGGGGCCTGGTAGGGCTCCAGAGGGAGGACCCTGCCTCTGACATTCAATCTGAGGGGGCTGAACCTTTTGCTGTTGTAATGAATTTCGATGGATTTATTCACGGATGCCCCCCCATAACCGAGGCTTTCGAATATATATTCCATGGTGAGACTCTCTCCAGGAAGAAGGGAGTGTTTGCTGAGGGGCCTGGCCTCGACGCAGGCGGCAAAAGTCCGGACCTGCTGGATGCGGACCTCTTTCGAACTCCTGTTGGTGACGGTGAAGCTGACCGGGACATTCATCCCTTCCCTGATGGTTCCGAAATCCAGAGCGGCTTTTTCGGCTGTCAATTCAGGAGCGTCTTCGGCATGGGCCGGGAACAGTGCCAAGAAAAGAATGGAGATCAAGGCAGGCAGAGCATTGCGGCTCATTCTGTCTGTCTCTTTTTTCTCAAGGGGAGCTCATATCCCGCGGCTGGAGGCGAATTTCATCTCTTCTCCGGATTCAAACCGGATCGACCAGCGAATGCTGTTCTGCCCTTCTGCGGGGGGTTGACCAGAAAATTTGACTTCGAGAACCCCGGCCTCTGACGTGTGAAAAAGAATCTCGGCGTCGGCCTCGACCTTGCTCGCCGTCATTCCTTCCGGAACATGGACGAAAATGGAATAGGAAGCACCGGGGACGATTTCCGACACACCGCTTAAGGTCGAGCGGTTTTCGTCCCAGTCGAGTTTTTGAATGCTCACCGCGCCGGTGATATGCCGGGATGTGGCCAGAAGCTGAGGCCTTTCCAGGACCGGCCTGATGACAAGGACATCCGTTCCATGGGCCGGAATGGATGCGGTGACTTTCTTCCTTGCGACTTCTTTCAGCTTTTGGTCCCAGAAATCAAACACGATGTAATCCCTTTCCGGGTCCAAGCCCAGATCTTCCGCCAGTGCGACGGTTTCCGTCTTCTCTTTGTCATCCCAGTTGAAGACCGCCACCACATCGTAGGTTCCCGAGGCTGCGCTGACTTTCAGGTTGATGGCTCTCGGGAATTCCTTGACCCTCGGGCAGCACCAGACCACGCCATCTCTCTTGTTGGATTCAATTCTGTAGGGGAAAAGGTCGATGGGGACGATGGGCACGGTGGGGATGGTCTTCCGGTAAAGGTCCAGCCTCCTCTGGGGGAGCCTGGCCATGAAGTCGCTGGCCATGTAGACCTGGCCGGTCAATGCGATGGAAGAAACGATGGTCCTGGCTTCATCCAGAGTGAGCGGAGCGCGGACCATCACCGTGTCCGGGTCGCAGTGCCAGGTGATGTTGTGGAGGTAGTTCCCTCCGAAGAGAGAGTGGAAGTAGGTCTGCATCGACATGCCTCCCTTTTTCTCCGGATACCAGACTGCTTTATCGTCCCCGCCGATGCGTGAGCCATCGAAGATGCCGAAACACAGCCCCACCTCATGCATGGCGCAGCCAAGGATATAGACATCGTCTCCCAGCGCTTCCCTCAGGGCTTTCTGGGCGGCCACGTAGAGCTCCCGGCTGCCTTTGGTCGGGTCGAAGGCATTTTCCCGGTTCTGGTCATAATAATCCATCCAGGTTCCCCAGCCGGCGTCTTTCAGATAGCTCAGCCCCCATTCTTCCTTGAAAATCCGGAACATCGGCTTGAGATGCCGTTCGATCACTTCCGGGTTGGAGTAATCGAGCCTGACCACGGTATCGTCGGCAGTGCAGCAGGCGCCGGAGAGCTTCCCTTCTTTATCCCGCAGGTAGAAGTTCTCCGGATATTGAGGAGCGCATTCCGCCTTCGCGTAATTTGAACCGTAGATGTTGACCCAGAGGCCGGGCTTGAGTCCCTGGCTATGGATGTACTGGAAAAGCCACTGGCCGCCCCGGGGGAAGCTTTCCCTGGTCCAATCGAGATAATTGGCCTCTTCGCCTCTGGTAAAACAGGCGTCGAGCTGGACATATTCCAGTCCATAGGGTTTCAAGTATCGGACCAGGGCATCGGTTTCAGTGACCATGTCTTCCTCGGTCGTTCCCATGTAGTAGCAGTACCAGCTGCACCAGCCCGCCGGAGCACTCCTGTAGCGCTGGGGTCTGGGCTTGTAGAACTTGAGCCCCAAAACATTGATGTAATAGTCAGGGATGAGGGAGATTTCCGCCCCGGAATCCACAGCAAAGGCGACATCCATCTGCCCTTCATCGGCCGCGTTGCGGCTGAGAAAACTTGCTTCTGGAAATCGGATCATGGTGTCGGTCTGACGGTCGAAGAGGCAATGGATGTTCCGGGAAGAGACAAGGCCGAGAGAGGTGTAGAGGATGCCGTTATCCTGGTTTTCCAGCCGGGCCGGAATCCTCTCCTCCCCAGCCGGTGCCATCCCCTGGAACACTGTGTTTTCCGCAGGACAGCTTATGCGAAAAACCTCATTGCTGGCCGATAGCGTCCAGGACGTGCTCGCCGGCTCCCGTGTGGAGATGACAATGGCGTCCTTTTCTTTCCGCACCGACCATCGGGAAAGGGGAGTGATGCCTCTCTCTGATTTCTGGGTCAGGGAGGCGCTTTTCAGAACCTCCCCGAGACGCACATGACTGATGGTCAGGGTTTCTCTGGCGGGGTCGATCCTGACGCTCCAGTCTTGAAGGCTGAAGACAGAGACAGCGGGGCCGCAGCTCGAGAGCCATCCAAAACACAGGACGATTGCGCAGAAAACCGGCCAGAAGAGTTTCTGCCGGTAAAGGTTTCTCATGACTTCCTCCTTTGCGGATGCCAATGGACCGTTATTTCCCTTGAAAACAATCGGCGTTATGCGGGCTGACGCTCAGAGGTGCTCTTTATCCCCTTTTTGCTTGAGCTTGTCGACGACTTCCCTGACTTTCTGGTCCTGGCTCTTGTGACAGACAAGGAGCGCATCTTCGGTGTCGACGACGATGAGATCCTTGACACCGATGAGAGCGGTCAGCTTTTGCGGGTTGTAGAGCAGGCAGTTTTGAGAATGGATGACGATATGCTCGCCTTTCAGGGCGTTTCCCAGGGGCGTCTTGGGCCAAATGTCTTCGAGGGAAGCCCATGACCCCACATCGGACCAGCCAAAATTCCCCACGCACACCCGCACTCCCTTGGCATGTTCCATGAGGGCATAGTCGATGGAAATGGACGGCATCTCGCTGAAAATAGAGGAGATCTGGGTGTAGTCGAAGTTTTCCACTGCCTCCAGGATTCTCTCCCAGAATAAAAAGAGAGAGGGGGCATACTGTTCGAGCTTCCGGGCAAAAATATCGGCCTGCCAGATAAACATCCCGGAGTTCCAGTAGAAGTTCCCCTCTTCGAGATACGCTTTGGCCTGTTCGTAATCCGGCTTTTCCTTGAACTTCTCGACAGCATAAAAAGCCTCGTTCTGGATGAGGAGGGGGTTTTCTGGGGAGAACTGGATGTAGCCGAATCCTGTGGCCGGAAAGGTCGGAGGAATGCCGATGATAATCAGGTGGTCGCCCTCACTGGCAGCAATGGCTGAAGCCTCCAGCTTCTGGAGGAAGAGCGGAGAATTCTGGATGACATGGTCAGCGGGCAGAGCCGCGATGACCGCTTTGGGATTCTGACGGTAGATCCAGGCCATGGCCAGAATCAGAGAGGGGGCGGTGTTTTTCCCCAGAGGTTCCACCAGGAGATTGGGCTCGGGGTGGTTGGGGAGGATATGTTTGATGAGCTGAGTCTTTTCCGCGTCGGAAATTATGTAGATGTTGCTGGAGGGAATAAGCGGCAGTATCCGATCGACTGTCTCCTCGAGCATGGTCTTGTCGCTGCAGATCGGGTGAAATTGTTTGGGCTTTCTGGCCCGGCTCAGAGGCCAGAAACGCGTTCCTTCTCCTCCGGCCATTATGACAGCCCTAAGGTCCATCAAAGGCTCCTTTGCTCATGCTCGCCCCCATTATAAATGAAAAGCCTCATCATATCCAAACTCGATCAAAATGAAAAAGCATCCTCTCTGGTGATTCGTCAATTCTCAAGCCTTTGGATCACGTTTTCAACGGCCTGTTTGACCTCGTTTTCTATGGCTTTCAGGTCTTTCTCTGTCTCCCCTTCGAAGCGGAGGACCAGGGCTTCCTGTGTATTGGAGGCCCGAACAAGGCCCCATCCTTTTGGGAAAATCGCCCTCACGCCGTCGATGTCGATGACAGGATACTTCCTGGAGAGGATTTTTTTCACTTCGTCAACGATCTTGAATTTCACCTCGTCCGAGGCGTAGACCCTGATCTCGGGCGTATGGTAGGTCCTGGGAAGTTCGGAGAGCATCGCGGACAGCGTTTTTTCCGATCTGGAGAGAAGTTCCAGGAGTCTGGCCGAGGAATAGATGGCATCGTCGAATCCGAAGTACCGGTCGGCAAAAAAGATGTGGCCGCTCATCTCTCCAGCCAGAAGAGCTCTTTCTTCCTTGATTTTTTTCTTGATCAGGGAATGGCCCGTCTTCCACATGATGGCCCGGCCGCCGAGCCTTTCTATCTCGTCGTAGAGGACCTTGGAAGCTTTCACTTCGGAAATGATCGCTGCTCCGGGGTGGGAGGCAAGAATATCGCGGGCGAAGAAGACCATCAGCTGGTCTCCCCAGATGATGTGTCCTCTGTCGTCGA
>CAYZDV010000082.1:0-9141 GCA_964477275.1 uncultured Eubacteriales bacterium | reverse complement strand
AACCGGAAATTCTGAGGATGGCGGCGCCGCTGATCCTCCCTTCTTTGAGCAGCCTGAGGGCAGTGTTCGCCTCTTCGAGAGGAAACGCCCGGGTGGTTGTCCGGATGGGAATCTCAGCGGCAATCTTCAAGAGCTCCTCTCCGTCCTGCCGGGTGGCGTTGGCCACGCTGCGCAGGGTTCGCTCCTGGTAGAGATGCTTCGCGTAATCCATCTCGGGAACGGGAGTCATGTATATTCCGGCCAGGGCCACTGTGCCGCCCTTATCCAGGGCTCTCAAGGCATCCAGAACAAGCTCTCCGGCAGGAGCGAAGATGATGGAGCTCTCCATCCTGGCCGGCGGTTCATCCTTTGATGTTCCGGTCCAGACCGCACCCAGGTTCTGGGCCAGCTTCCGGTGTTCTTCACTCCGTGTAAACACGTAGACTGGGCATCCCCAGTGCACGGCCACCTGGATGGCGACATGGGCCGAGGCCCCGAACCCGTAGAGACCGAGGCGCTGGCCGGGCTCGACCTCGCTCAGGCGGAGGGCCCGGTAGCCGATGATCCCCGCGCAGAGAAGCGGCGAAGCTTCCTCAGCGGTGAATGCGGCGGGGATGGGATAGGCGAATTCCTCGGGGACGACGATGTATTCCGCATACCCACCGCTTGCATGATAGCCCGTGAAACGGCCTGACTCGCACAGGTTCTCCTTTCCTTTACTGCAGTATTCGCAGTGACCGCAGGCCGAATAGAGCCAGGCCACCCCGAGCCTCTCCCCTTCACTGAAGCGCGCTGCATTCTCTCCCCGCTTCTCCACGACGCCCACAACCTGATGACCGGGGATGACGGGCAGTGTGACCTCCGGCAGCTCTCCCTCGACAGTGTGGAGGTCGGTGTGGCAGACGCCGCAGACTTTGATCCGGAGGAGGACATCTCCAGGCCCCGGCTCGGGTGTCGGAACTTCAACAAGCCGGAGAGGAGACTCTTCGATAGGGGCGAATTTTTCGAGAAGCATGGCTTTCATCGGCTAACCTCGCTTGTATTCCTTCTGGCAATCTTTGCAATAACCGAAGACCTGGATGGAGTGTTTATCCGTCTTGAACTGGCTTTCCCTTCCGATTCTGCTCAGAATTTTCTGGATGGTCGCGTGGGAAAACTCCTTCACCCTGCCGCAGGAAAGACAGACCAGGTGGCCGTGGACTTCCCTGGAGATTTCCGGTTCATAATGGCTGTGGCTCTCGCCGAAGTCGATCTCGCTCACCAGGCCGGCTTTCACCAGAAGGTTCAACGTCCGGTAGATGGTGGCCAGGGAAACCGTCTCGCCCTTTTTCTCGAGCCTTCGGTGGATTTCGTAGGCGTTGGGGTGGACGGTCCTGTCGGAAAAAATTTCCTCGAATATCAGCTGGCGGGCCCGGGTGAACTTGAGCTTCTTTCTCTTCATATAATGCTTGAAGGATTCAAGTTCCATCTTCGATTTCCTGGATGAGAAAAGGATATCAAAGGAACAGTCCCGGGGCACAGCCCCGATTCTATCCTCTATTCATCTGCTGCCTCTGGATTTTCTGTTTGAGTCTTTCCAGCCGGTGGGCAAAGTCCCTCTCATAATGGGGGGAAAAGCCGAGGGAAAGAACGAGCCCCTCTTCAGCGACTTTCAGCGCCTCTTCGTAATTTTTCTCCCTGTGCTCGAGGTACATGGCCAGCTCTCTGCAGGAGAGGAGCTGGTCGACAGACGTCCGGGCGGAGGACGCCATCTCTTTCCAGATGGAGACAGCCCTTTCCCACTCCTGGGTCTTCTTGAAATAGCAGGAAATTTTCTTCTTGGCTGTGAGCGAAATCTCCTCCGTCAGCCCGCCCTCGATGGCACGCCGGAAGAAATGAACGGACTTCTCCACTTCTCCGACAGTCTCCATGACCTTGCCAGCGCCGTAGAGGTCGAGGGCATCCACAAACTCCTCTCCGCCCTCCTCGGCAAAGATGCGGGCACCGATGACCACCACGCCGAGCAGGGAAAGAATATCCTCCTGGTTGTGGTAGAGGACGGGCTCGAGAAGCTCAAAATTTCCGGTGTTGAGATAGTGAAAATACCGCCAGGGAACCTCGGCCGAGGGGATGTCTTCGGAGCGGTCGGCGCCGACCACCTCCCGGGCAAGATGGGAGAGCCGGCAGCTTTCGTGTTTGTGCCGCCAGAGGCTGCGGGCCGGATAGAGAAAATCCAGATGGGGCATCCCGCTGAGGGGAAAGGGCTGACGGTGGAGGATGAAGCGGGTCTCGAGGAGGGGGATGTCGAAGCCCTTCCCGTTAAAGGTCACAACGGACTGGAACTTCATCTCTGAAAAGAACCGGCCGAGCTCGCGGATCATCTTCTCCTCTTCGGCCAGCTCCCCGAGGAAATACTGGGTAATGTAGAATCTCTCGTTTCTGTAGTAACCCATGCCGACAAGAAATGGAACAACGCCCGTCCCGCCCGACAGGCCGGTGGTCTCGAGGTCGAGGAAGAGGGCGGTGGAGAGGTCCAGGTTCTCAAACGATGGCTCCTTGCTCAGCCAGGTGAGGACATCCCCTTTGAGCTCAAGCCCCGAGGATATGGTGATTTTGCCGTATCTTGTTTCCAGGGGATACGGGTTTTGGAAAAGCCGGATCGCCTCCTTTTCCTGGGGCTCGAAGCCAGGGGGCCGGGATTTAGGTTTTTCCTCTTTCTTATCGCGGGTAAGGGTGATGAGCCGCTCCAGCTTCTCCTTGGCCGAGAGGTTTTCCTCGCTTTCGATTTCTGACCACGCATCTTTGATGAGCCGGGATTTTGCGGTTCTCTGGCGGCTTTTTCGCTGCTTCAACAGGCGCTGGATGCTCTCTTCGTCCAGATTGGCTTCTTCGAGGATGCCCTCTGGCTCGAGGGGGGCTTCTTCCTGGTCATGGGAGAGGTCCTTTTCCTCATCGTCTTCCCAGACGCCTTCGATGGGCCGGATTCTGGAACGGGCCTCCCTCTCCCTTTTCAACCGCCTGAGTCTTTCTTTGATGTCAGCCATTTTCAAAAAGAAAAAAAGGGGACAGGCCCCTTTTTCGGCCGGCTACCTTTTTCGGCCATATCCATGTTCTCCTGATTATAACTCCAGGTTATGAAAAAGGGAAAAAATTCATCACTTTATCGCTCTCCTTTCACTCGCCGAGGAAATGGAGGAGGATGCTCCGGGAGCGGGAGCGGTTGTCGAAATCCACAAAGACGATCTGCTGCCAGGTTCCCAGCCCCAGCCTGCCCTCCGAAAAAGGAACGGTCAGGGAAGGACCGAGCAGGGAAGCCCGGACATGGGAAAAGCCGTTTCCGTCCCCCCAGCGGGCATCATGATGATAGGTGACGTTGCTGGGGATAATCTTCTCCATGAGCTCGGAGAAATCCTTGACCAGGCCCGGCTCGTATTCGATGGTGGTCAGGCCTCCGGTCGAGCCCGGGACAAAGAGGTTGACAATTCCGTTCTTCAACCCGCAGGCTGAAAGCTTCCTCGAGACCTCGCCGGTGAGGTCCTTTATGTCGTTGAAGCCGCGGGTGGAAAAGCTGAGTGCATCGCTGATGACTTTCATCTCCATGTTTCCTCCCTCCCTCATTATAAAGCTTATGGGGTCAGACCATCAAAACTTTTATCACCTGAAAAAATGAAAAATTGGGCCTGTCCCCAATTTTTTTGATTGTTGAGAATTGATTTTGCCGGCCTCCAGGTTTAAACTGAAACAGGAAGGAAAAAATCAGCGCGGTTGTTTATATGAGAAAAAAAATCTTCTCCTGCGGTGTTTACGGCACTTTTTGTTTATCCCTCCTAATATTGATGTTCTCCGGCTGCACGAAAGAAAGCCAGCAATCCAAAGAAATCTCGTTAGAAGAAGAACTCAGTATCGGTACAGAAAGCGGAGACGAGCATGAGATGTTCGCCAGCATCGGCGACGTGGCTCTGGACGCGGGAGAAAACATCCACATTCTGGACTGGAAAGACGGCCGCCTCCGAAAGTATGACAGGGAAGGCAACTTCCTCCAGGGTCTTGAGGTCAAAAGGGGCGGAGGTCCTGAAGAAGTTTCCTACGTTACCGGAATGGCTGTGACGGAGAAAGGAAGAGTTTACGCCCTCGACCGGAATTCTGGAAAAGTCCTCGCCTTTAACGAGAAATTTGAGTTTATCCGATCCTTCACCGCAGGTTTTCAGGCCATCGATATCCTCCCCTGCTCGGAAGACAAGCTGATAATCTTAGGATTGAAAAACGACAAGATCTTCCACGTCTTCGACCAGGAAGGAAAGCTCCTGGAATCCTTCGGGGAGCCTTTTGATATCCCCTCCGAGTACAATCAGTACAGGAATCTGCCGCTTATCAAACTGCCCCGAAGGGCAGATCGAACAAAGGGCGGCAAAATCTTCCTCGTCAATCCCCATAAATACGAAATCCGGGTCTATGAAGGGAACGAATTCCACCATCTGATCGAGCTCGAATCGGAGTTCTTCAGACCGTTTTCAGTGGTCAGGACTATCCAGGACGAATCGACCAGGTCTTACCAGATCGCCATGCGCTTCCCTTATGTCTCTGTTTTTGAGCACAAAAACAGGCTCTATGTGTCGATACGGTCATGGGAAACGGATTCGCCTCACCAGATGGAGGTTTTCGAAAACGAAAAGCGCATCGCTTCGCTCAAAACCACTGCTTTTGCCTCTGCCATCGATAAAAAAGGCCGCCTCTACCTCATCGAAGAGGAGGACTTTCCCCGGCTCATCAGGGCATCCGTGTTGCACACTCCTTAGAAAGTGGACATCATAGAAAATTGGGGCCTGTCCCCAATTTTTTTTACCCCTTTTTTGCAAAATCTGGTCAACGGAAATGGCCCGGCCTGCGTCTCTTTAAATGAAATGTCAAATGCCGCGTGATATATAAAAGGGATGGACGAGTTAGCCGCCGTCAAGAAAAACCTCGAAGGCCTGATCATGGAGAAAGACTATGGGATGCAAAAAGTATAAAGACAGAATAATCCTCCGGGCTCCTCAAGGAAATCCTGGAGAAATAAAAAAGTGGCCTGTCCCCTTTTCAGAGGCCTGGCCAGGAGCGGGGGAAGAAAATTTTCTCGTAGAGGCCAAGCGCATAGCGGTCTGTCATCCCGGCGATAAAATCTCCTGCCCTTTTCTCCAGGGAGTCGCCCTCTGGATAGGGCTTGATGTGCTCCTCCGGGTGTTTCAGAACATACTCATAGAGCTCTCTGATGATCTTCTCTGTCTTCTCCAGCTCGTCCCTGGACCGGGGGTTGAAATAGACCTTCTCGTAAAGAAAATCGCGGAGCTCGATGACCGCATTTTTGATTTCCGGACTCATCGTAATTCTCTCCAGGCCGGCCTCCAGGCTGGCTGCGACCACATCCTCCACCATCCGATCGATGCGGGAGGCATGGTACTTGCCCAGCAATTTCACCAGGCGGGAGGGAATATTCTTATCGCTGATGAACCCGGCCCTGATGGCATCGTCGATGTCATGGTTGACGTAGGCGATGACGTCTGAAACCCTGACCACCTGGCCCTCCAGGGTTGCGGGCATGCCTCTTTTCTGGTCGTCGAGGATTTCTCCCCGGCCTTTGGAATGGCGAAAAATCCCGTCCCGAACCTCAAACGTCAGGTTCAACCCTTTGCCGTCATACTCGAGCTTCTCCACCACGCGGAGGCTCTGCCGGAAATGGCTGAACCCGCCCGGAAGAAGCCTGTCCAGTGTCTCCTCTCCGGCATGGCCGAACGGGGTGTGCCCCAAGTCATGGCCGAGGGCGATGGCTTCGGTCAAATCCTCGTTGAGCTGAAGGGCCCTGGCGACGGTCCGGGCAATCTGGGAGACCTCCAGGGTGTGAGTGAGGCGCGTCCGGTAATGGTCGCCAAAAGGGGCAAGGAAAACCTGGGTCTTGTGCTTCAGCCGGCGGAAGGATTTGGAATGGATGACCCGGTCCCTGTCTCTCTGGAAGGCGGTCCGCAGAGGATGAGGAGCTTCAGACCGCTCCCTCCCTCTCGACCGGGAGCTCAGGCAGGCCCGGGGAGAAAGGGCATCTTTTTCCCGCTGCTCGAGGGCTTCTCTGATGTTCATCATCCGGTTTTCGCTCATTCCGGAATAAACTGATCAAACTGATTTGCCAGAGTTTCTCCCGCTTTTTCTTTTCGACCGTGGACGAGAGCCGGTCCTGAACGCTTTTTGCGGTCATTCATTATAACACAGCGCTCTGCCGTCCGCCAGCTCCCGAACTCATGGGTAAGCATCTTTTTTTCCGTGGTACATGACACCCATCATTTCTGCTGCCCTGATGCCGGGTTGAATTTTTTGCCGGGTTTGATTAAGGTTGAGTCTTGGAGGAAGAGCAAAAGCCGGAGAAACCCGGACCATGATCGAAGAAAACGTCAGGAAAATCCTGGCCGAGCTGCCGCCGGCCGTGGAGCTTGAGGCAGCCGCCAAATCAAGAACACCCGGGGAAGTCCTGAGGGCGGTCAGGGCCGGCGTCAAAATCATCGGTGAAAACTATGTGCAGGAAGCCCTCGAAGCCTACAAGGAGATTGGAAGCCGCGTCAGATGGCACTTCATCGGCCATCTGCAGCGAAACAAAGTCAAAAAGGCCGTCGAAATCTTCGACATGATCGAAACCGTGGATTCCCTGAAGCTTGCCGAGGAAATCGAGAAAAGATGCGCTGAACGGAAAAAAGTCATGGCCATCCTGATCGAGGTCAACAGCGGCCGGGAGCCGCAGAAATTCGGCGTCCTGCCCGAAGAGACAGAAGACCTCATCCGGAGGCTCAGGCCTTTTGAGCATCTCAAAGTCCAGGGATTGATGACAATGGGTCCCATGGCGGGCGACCCGGAAGAGGCCAGGCCCTATTTCGTGGAAACCAGGAAGCTCTTCGAGAGGCTCAAATCCCTCAGCCTGCCCGGCGTGGAGATGAAGTACCTTTCCATGGGGATGACCAATTCCTACCGGGTGGCTATTGAAGAAGGGGCGAACCTCGTCCGAATCGGGACCAAAATATTCGGACCGAGGGAAGAAGAAACAGGCTAAACCAGCGCCCCCTCCTGCCAGCCAAGCTTGATGAGCTCGATCTCCTCAGGGTTGCTCACTCCCAGACCGTGGCGGGTGTCGGCGAGGAAGATATGCTTGGCCGGAGGCTGGAGGGGCCTGTCCTGGCCGAAAAACCTGCGGCGCTGGGTGTCGATGATTCTCAAGCCGATGGTATCCACGGCCACCGGGTCCTCGCCGACCAGGAGACCCTTGTATTCCCAGACATAACTGTCGCTGTAGTGATGGGGACCGATGCCGTGGAAGAGGGGATAGAGCATGACCAGGATGTTCAGCGTTGTCTTTGCCTTCAGGCCGTAGTCGTTCCAGATGGTGGCCAGGTCAGCGCATGAGTCGGCGTGGTATTCATAGGGCCGGGGAACAAACATGATGTGGTTCTTGATGCAGGTGCCCATTCCCGACCAGTGGTGGGTGCGGCCTGGCCTGGCGTTGATGAGGACCGTGGCCTTCTGGAAGATGGGATTGTTGCGCACACCCCTGTCGTCAATCCCGATTCTCCCTTCAGGGACTCCGGCATCCATGACCCGGCGCTTGATGGCCTGTTCGACCTCGTCTGTGGTCGGGATCGGACGCCAGACATTGCTCTTGATGCCCACCACATCGGATGGCCTGACGACCTGTTTCCAGGCCCTGACAGGGTCTGTCTCTCCAAACAGCCTGGCCACTGCCTCGTCGAGCATGGCCTGGACAATATCCGGGTCCGGCTTCTTGAAAGAAACCAGCGCCTTTTCGTCGCGGATGAGGACCACCCGGGCTTTCCGGGAGACATCCTTATTCGCGCCGGGCTTGAAACCATAAACGAATGCTCCGGCCAGGGGAGCCAGTGCGGCTGTCCGCAAAAAATCCCGGCGGGTGACACCTTTCTTGCTCATGCTCTCCTCCTTATGTCTCGATAAGCGCCGAATCATCGATCACCAAAGCTAAACCATAATACAGGAATTATTCCTGGTCCAATTTCCGGACGAGTTCCTCGACCGCCTCCTTTGCCGCTCCGGCAGTGGGGGCATCGAACACGATGACCAGGTGGCTGTCCCTGATGCGGACGGCCGTCCATTTCCGGTCTTCGGTCTGGACAAGGCCCGGTTCCCGGGCGCCAGTTAGGTAGGCTCCGCTGAAACTCTCATAAGCTCGCAAAGCCTGGCCCTCCTCAGGGTAGCGGACCACCATCCGGTACCATTTACCAGCATTTTCCCTGTAGACTCCCAGGGCGACCTCGGTCTGCTGATCGAGAAGAAGGATGTTGTCGTCGGCGACATAGAAATGGTAGTTGAGGATCAGGTGGTTGTGAAAATAATGAACCGTCTTTTCAGCCAGGCTGTCCTGAGGCAAAAGAGAAACGATTTCCGGCATCTCGCCATCCTGGCCGATGGCCGATGCCACTTTCCGGCCGAGGGCATCCAAGGCCTTTTTGGCTTCCCCTGTTTCCTCCTCGGCGTAAACGGAGACAAAGTACCGGTCCCTCCAGAAAGAGAGGAGTCCTCCCTTGTAGGTCGAGCCCTGGCCGACACCTGCATCCTCTCCCTCCAGGTCATGGGTGAAGACGCCGAAGGCGTCCCGGGAAGAGCCCATGTCGAAGAGGTCGACCACGAGGTCCGTCTGGCCTTCTCTGACATAGCGCCTGGCCAGGAGAAGCTGGAAATTATAGGCGCGGTAGACCTCACCGGCCCCGTCGATATAATCATAGATTGTCTGCGGGTCATAAAACTCGTCTTCGCCTTCAGCTTCCCAGCCATGAACCTCCCCGGGAAGGAGATTTTGAAGCATTTTTTTGAGCGGGCGAGAATCATTGGTCATCGACTTTGCTCCTGTTGAGGAGAGAGGAAGAAGGTTACTTCCTTTGAGCACGGCCCGCGGCGGTCCGTTCTCCGTGAATTTATCCAGATGAGAAAAAAGCAATCTGGTCCCTGCTGCGAACAAAAAAATAAATGCGGCGACCAGAGCCAGTCTTCTCATTTGTATTGATTTTATCAAAATGGCCGTGCGCTGGCAAAGGAGAAAGCCGGGGATGGAAGCACCTTTTTTTCCGGGGGAAATCATATTTTTCAGGATGGGTCCTGTCATGGGGTGTCCCCCGTCCGTCCTCGCTCCACCCATCCCCC
>CAYZDV010000081.1:0-9202 GCA_964477275.1 uncultured Eubacteriales bacterium | reverse complement strand
ACCGTTGGAAGGGGGAAAGCGGAGCTGTTCCCCCTCCAAGGACCACTCATCCCCCAGTGGGGCCCTTCCGCTGCGGGCGTTGCGGGGGACACCCCATGCCACCCATCCTGTTTTAAAAGGAAATGGCCATTACCCCGGAAAAAAAGATGCTTCCAGGGAAACGTTGTGCGCGCTGTCGGGGGCTTATTACCTCCGTTGGTTCAGGAGATAGATGAAGAAAGGGGCTCCCACAACGGCGGTGATGATGCCGATGGGAAGCTCCATGGAAGGGAGGAGGATGCGTGCGAGGAAATCCGCGTAAATGAGAAAAACTCCGCCTGTGAGGGAGGAGAAGAAGAAAAGATGCCTGTGGTCAGGTCCGATCAGAATGCGGACCCAGTGGGGCACGATGAGGCCCACGAAACCGATGATCCCGCTCACCGAGACCGACGCGGAAGCAAGAAGCGTGGACAGGACGAGGAATATTTTTCGGACGCGCCGCACCGGGCAGCCGAGGGATTGAGCCGTGTCATCTCCCTGCACAAGCAGGTTCATGTCCTTGGCCAGCCACTGGGCCGCCAGGAAACAGAGCAGGAAATAAGGGAGGACAGCGGTGATGTGAGTCCAATCCGCAAGCGCAAAGCTGCCCAGCAGCCAGAACACAGCCTGTTCGTAGGAGCCTGAATTCATGAAGATGAGAAAGGAGGTCAGAGCAGAGGCCAGCGCGCCGGCCGCTATTCCCGTCAGAAGCAGGGTTTCGACCTTGAAAACGCCTTTTTTCTGGGAGAGGAGATAGACGAGAGAGACGATGGAAAAACCGGAGACAAAGGCGAAAACGCTCTGGAGAGAGAAGCCGAAGATTTGGCGGTGGAGACCCAGGGAGATGCAGAACACAGCTCCGAAAGAGGCCCCTGAGGAGACGCCGACCACAAAGGGTCCGGCCATCGGGTTCTGAAAGTATCCCTGCAGTATTGCGCCGGAAAGGGAGAGGCTGGCCCCGACCAGAAAGGCCAGAAGAGCGCGGGAAAGCCGGAGGTCGACGAAAATCGTGGAAAAAGTCCGGTCAGAATGGAAAATCCAGTTCCACAGGTCCGGGATCCCCGTCCGGACAGAGCCGACGAGGAGAGATAGCAGCAGGCCGGCGAGAAGAAGGAACAAAAGACTAAAAAGGAGCCACAGTGTCCTGGATGGCGGTTTCATCAGTCCTCTTTGAAGCATTCCGGATGAAGAAGACGGGCCAGGGATTCCAGGGCCTCGATGAGCCGGGGACCAGGGCGGGTGGCCTGATTTTGGTCCAGAAAGTAGATGCTTTCCGACCTGACAGCTCTGATTCCTCCCAGATAGGCCAGGTTTGTGATCCAGTTTCTGGATTTTAGGAAATCGTCCCAAGACCTGGCGAGGATGATGATGACCTCAGGGTCTTCATTGATGAGCTGCTCCCTGTTGATGTGAAGCCATTTCCGGGACACGGCTCCGGCCACGTTTGCGCCCCTGGCCTTTGCCAGAAGATCATGGAGGAAGCTTCCGTTTCCGCAGGTCCAGAAGCCTGTTCCGTGCAGGGAGATGAAGACTTTGGGCTCATGCTCCGCGCAGCCCAGCGCTGATTGGATGGCCCCGTATTTCGACCTGAGGGAGAGGAGGAGCGCCTCAGCGCTCTTCTCAGAGCGCGTGATCGTGCCGACGGTCAGAATGAGACGGAAAACGGACTCGAGGTCTGCTCCCATTTCCAGGACGAACAGGGGAAGCCGGAGCCTTCTTATGCGCTCCAGAATTCTCAGAGGGTTGCCCCGAAATCCGATGATGAGGTCAGGGTTGAGGGCCACGATTTTTTCAAGCCTGGGGTCGACCAGCCCTCCGATTTTTTCTTTTTCGAGGGCTTGCCGGGGGTAATCACAGTAGCGGGTGACTCCGACCACTCTCTCTCCCAGGCCCAGCGCGAAGAGGATTTCGGTGATGTTTGGGGCCAGAGAAACGATTCTCTGGGGCGGTGTGCCGATGGTGAAATCGAACCCGAGGTCGTCCTTCAGGGTTTTTCCCTGGCCTCCGACGAGGACGACACTGACCAAAAAAAGGAGAAGGCAGGTGGTGAATTTTGCCGCGTTCATCTCTTTTTCAACGGCCCGGGGATGAGCGATATCTCGGGAAGCCCGGAATGGATGTTCTCCCTGACTTCCACATCGGCCCCGAAAACGTCCCGGATATTTTCCCTGGTGATCAGATTTTCCGGTGTCCCCAGAGCCTGCAGCTTTCCCTTCTTCAAGAACATCAGCTGCCGCGAATAAGGTATGGCCAGGTTGATGTTGTGCTCTGTGGTCAGGATGGTCTTGCCCTTTTTTTCTTGAAGGTGCTTGAGGATCTGGTAGATCTCGACCTGAAAGCGGATGTCCAGGTGCGAGCTGGGCTCATCGAGGAAAAGAAGCGGCGTGTCCTGAGCCAGGGCGCGGGCGATGAAGACTCTCTGGCGCTCTCCTCCGCTCAGATGGGCCAGTTTTTTTTCTCTGAGATGGGAGATCCGGGTCAGGACCATCACGTCTTCGATCAGCCGGGAATCCAGGCCAGACGCTCCCTGGAGTCGTCTTTGATGGATGTATCTTCCCATGGAGACTGTCTCTTCCACGCTGAATTCGAAAGCAGCGGGGGCGATCTGGGGAACAGAGGCGATTTTTTTGGCCATTTGCCTCGGGCTCAGGGTCAGAGCATCCTGGCCATCCATGGCGACCTTCCCCGAGACATTCCTTAAAAGGCCCTGGATGGCTTTGATCAGAGTGGTTTTCCCGGAGCCATTCTGGCCGAGGATGGAGACAAAATCGCCTTTTTCCAGGGAAAACGAGATGTCCTCGATGACAAAGCCGTTGCCGTATCCGGCAAAGAGTTTTTCCACTTTTAGGACGGCCATTTTGCGGTAAAAAGACCTCTTTTTTTTGCGACGAAATCCACATTCTCGATCAGGCCGGGTGTTTCAGCCTGATCCTTTGTCCGCTCTTCATTCTTTTCGAATAGAGGATTTTTGTCAAGGATTCGAGGGCTCTATGACGAAAAGTGGGGTAATAAAAAAGATTAAGGGAACATAATACGTTCATACACCCCCAGCCTCGCTCTCCTTCAGGTTCTTAACGCCGTTCCCTCAAGGCTTTTCTCGGTGGCTGCGGAACTCGCCACTCCGATCCCTCTCTTCTTCTATTCCTTCGCCTTCCTTTCTCTTTTCGTCAGATCTTGTGAGGCTCAGACATCCTCGCCACCCCAAAAGCAGGGTTCCCTCGCCGAGCCTTTCGGGAAGGCTGAACCTTCAATGGTCGCTTCGGCTGGGGGGTATGATCATGTTCCAGCTTTAAACAGTAACCCACTTTTCGTCATGGAGCCGTGCATTTCTTGACTTTTCCAGGCGTTACCTCTAATATTTATGATTGTTTTTCACCAGGAAATGGAGACCGAAACAGGACGGAGGAAGCCTTCAAACATGAAGAACAGCTACGAGTTCCAGAGAATCGAGGAAAAGTGGCAGAAAACCTGGGAGAAGGAAGAGGCTTTCAAAGCCTGCGAAGACACCCAGAGGACCAAGTACTACTGTCTCGAGATGTATCCCTATCCCTCCGGACGGCTCCACATGGGACAGGTGCGGAATTACGCGATCGGAGATGTCATCTCCCGGTACAAAGCCATGAAGGGCCTCAACGTCTTCCATCCTTTTGGCTGGGACGCCCTGGGAATGCCGGCCGAGAATGCAGCCATCACCCAGGGAATCCATCCCAAGGAATGGACCCTGCGCAATATTGCCCATATGAAGAGCCAGATCAAAAGGCTGGGCTTCAGTTATGACTGGTCGCGGGAGGTCACCACCTGCCTGCCCGGGTATTACAGATGGAACCAGTGGATCTTCCTCAAAATGCTCGAGAAAGGCCTGGCCTACCGCAGGAAAAGCTGGGTGAACTGGTGCCCCCAGTGTCGGACAGTGCTGGCCAACGAACAGGTGATCGGGGAGAGATGCTGGCGGTGCGATTCTCCGATCAGGATGAAAGAAATGGAGCAGTGGTTCCTGAAGATCACAGAATATGCGGAGGATCTCCTCTCCGGTCATGAAAGGCTCGAGAAGTGGCCCGAGCATGTCCTGCTCATGCAGAAAAACTGGATCGGGAAGAGCAGCGGCGCGCATCTCGCTTTTCCTGTCGCCGGATCCTCTCAGGTCATCTGGGTTTTCACCACCCGGGTCGACACCGTCTACGGAGCGACCTTTGTTGCCCTCTCTCCCGAACATCCCTTGAGCCAGGAGCTGGTCACGAACCGCGAGGACAAAGAAAAGTTGAAGGAATGGGTGGAGAAAAGCCGGGAGAGCGTCCGATCCAGGAAAGATATTGAGGAAACCGAAAAGGAGGGAATCGACACTGGCAGGAAAGCCGTCAACCCATTTTCGGGCGAAGAGGTTCCGGTCTGGGTCGCCAATTATGTCCTTTTGGAGTACGGGACGGGCGCCATCATGGCGGTCCCGGCTCATGACCGGAGAGACCTTGAGTTTGCCAGGAAGTATTCCTTACCGGTCAAAGTTGTCATCGTCCCAGAGGAAGGAGCGACCGCTGAAGTCAGCGGCGAGGAAGCCTTTGAGGATGACGGCCGGCTTGTCAACTCCGGGCCTTTTTCCGGGAAAACCTCCCGGGAGGCCATCGAGGAGATGTGCCGCTTTGCCCAGGAAAGAGGTGTTGGCCGCAAGAGCATCCTCTACAGGATCCGGGACTGGGGCATCTCCCGGCAGCGTTACTGGGGAACGCCCATTCCTGTCGTCTACTGCGGGAACTGCGGAATCGTCGGAGTTCCCTACGAGGACCTGCCTGTATTGCTCCCCGATGAGGTCGAGTTCAAAGGAGAGGAAGGCTCCCCTCTGGAGAAAATGGAGAGTTTTGTCAAGACCACCTGTCCCAGATGCCATGGCGAGGCCAGACGGGAGACAGACACGATGGATACTTTTTTCGATTCCTCCTGGTATCACTTTCGCTACACCTCTGCCCACGAGGAACGGCTCCCCTTCAATCCGCATGAGGCCGATTACTGGCTGCCGGTTGACCTCTACATCGGAGGGGTGGAACACGCCATCCTCCATTTGATATATGCCCGCTTTTTCTGCAGGTACTTCAAGGATGCAGGGTTGACCGCGATCGACGAGCCCTTTCCCCGCCTCCTCGCCCAGGGGATGGTCATCAAGGATGGGGCAAAGATGTCCAAATCCAAAGGCAACATCGTCGACCCGGATGAGATGATTGGCAGATACGGTGCGGATGCCCTGAGGCTTTTCATCCTCTTCGCTTCCCCTCCGGAAAAGGAGTTTATCTGGACTGATGAAGGCATCGAAGGCTGCTCCCGATTCCTGAACCGGCTCTGGCCCATGGTCAATGAATCCCTGGACATTTTCAAGGAAAAACCGCGGCCTCAGGGGAGAGAAAAGACAGAGGCCGGCGGCCGGCTGAGAATCAAGATGCATCAGACCATTAAGAAGGTCAGCGAGGACATTGAAACCAGATACCACCTGAACACCGCCATCAGTTCACTGATGGAATTCTTCAACCAGATCAAAAAAGATAAGGAGCGCCTGGAGAAGAAAGAAAGCGGCAGGCAGGTCCTGAGAGAATCCCTGGAAAGTCTTCTGCTGCTTCTCCATCCGTTTGCTCCACACATCTGCGAGGAGCTATGGGAGAAGACGGGCCACGCCACTCCCCTCTTCCGCTCTTCCTGGCCTTCCTTTAACCCGGAATTGGCCAAGGAGAAGAGAGTCACCATCGTCGTTCAGGTCAACGGCAGACTCAGGGACAAGTTTGAAACGGAAAGAGACCTGGCCGAGGATCTGGTGAAGGAGAAAGCGATGAGCTTGAACCGGATCAGGGCCATCATCGGCGAGAAGGAAGTCAAGAAAGTCATCTACATCAGGAATAAATTGATCAACATTGTCGTTTAAAATTTGCCTGGAGAAGAGATGAAAAAGACCGTTGGGGTGCTCCTCCTCTGCGTGCTCTCCATCCACTGCGGATACCATCTCCGCGGGACGGGAAGCTTCCTGCCCTCCCATATCCGCAAAATCAACATTCCCATGTTCAAAAATTTGACCACCCGCTATGAGCTGGACCTGAAGCTCACCCACAGCGTGATCGACGAGATGGTGACCAGAGGGAAGGTTGAAGTGACGGACAGCACAGAGACCGCAGACGCGGTGTTGATCGGCGAGATTGTGACATTCAGAGTCGTTCCCATCGCCTTCACGAGACAGGCCTCGGCCGATCGGTACAGCATCATCGTTGTGGCCAGAATAACCCTGAAAGACCTGACCAGCGAGAGAATCATCTATTCCAACCCGAGCTTTCGCTACCAGGAGGAATACGAAGTGCCGGAAGGGACAGATTTCGAAGCCGTCGAGACCGACGCCCTGGACAAGATCGCCGAAAAGTTTGCCCGGAGTCTGGTGACCAACATCCTGGAAGGATTTTAGGGAATGTACAGCTTTCTTCTGAACAAGGACATCAACGGCGAGGCTCTTTTGCCCTGCTATTTTTTTCATGGAGAGGAGATGTTTCTCGCCTTTCAATTTGTGGAGGAGCTCAAGGAGGCCCTCATTCCGCCTGAACTCCAGAATTTCCACGTGGAGAGGTTTAGCCTCGAAGAGAATTCCTGGGCAGAAGTCATCGACCAGGCGAGGACCCTTCCTTTTTTTCTCTTTCCCCTCCGGATTATCGTCGCGGAAGTGAGCAAGGGACGGCGGGAAAACCTGTCTTCCACAGAGCAGAGCGTGCTCAGGCAGTACTTCTCCTCCCCCCCATCGAGAACCGTGATCATCGTCATTTTTTCGGGGAAAATCCGGAAGAACAGCTCCCTGTTTCATTTTTTCTCTTCGCTTCCGCCTGAAGTGGCCTGGAGCAAGGAGTTGAGGCCTTTGAAAGAGAGGGCGCTTCACGCCTGGATGGAGAGGAGGTTTGCCTCACAGGGAAAAATGGTCACGCCGGAAGCCAAAAAACGGCTTGAAGAGCTGGCCGGAAATGACCTGAGACGGGTCCGGAATGAGATCGACAAGCTGGTGACGGCTGTGGGTGAGAAGAAGGTCGTCGAGCTGGACGACGTCAACCAGGTGGCGGGGTGGGTGAAGACTTTTTTTGAGTGGGAGATCACTGACAGCCTGGAAAAGGCCGATTTCTCCCAGGGCCTTCTCGTCCTCGATAACCTGTTCAAAGAGGGAGTCAAGCCGGAGTATGTCCTGGGTTACGTGGTCAGATTCTTCCGGGATATCCTTCTGGCCAAGCTGCTTCTCAAAGAGAAGGGCGTGGATAAAAAGGCGATATTCAAGGAGGCGAGGCCTCAAATCCGGGAAAAATTCAAGCAGCTTTATGCAGCCAAATTCAGAGAATTCTTTACGCTGGTCGAGAAGTTTTCCCTGAAGGACCTGAATCACATCCTTTCTGATCTGGGAAAGATCGACCTGAAGGTCAAGACCTCTTCGGCAAATCCTCAGACGCTTCTGGAGGCATTTCTCTGGAAATATTGTCAGGTTCGCCGCAAAGAGAAGGCTACCTGGAGGGCGGGGAGCTGATCAATTCCACCTGGCGGCTGAGTCTCGCCTTGAACCGGTTTCCCTTGCTTTCGTGAATGGTTCCTTTCTTGACCGCCTTGTCGATGATGGAAAAGGTGGCGGGGAGAAGCTCCCGGGCGGCTTCCTTGTCTTTATTTTGAATGGCTTCTCTCAATTTCTTGACATTTTTGCGCAGGGCGGACTTGTTCATCCTGTTGATAGCGCTTCTTCGCAGGCTCCGCCTCCACTGTCGGACGGCTGATTTGTGGTGAGCCATTTTTCTCTCCTTTTTGAAAAATGTATGATAAGATATATCTTTTTTAAAGTCAACACCGCGAGAGACGCAGGCGGGTGTGATGCCGGTTTTCGGTGGAAGAGGAATGACGGATGCCGGGTCCAAAAACGGGGAAAATCCCGGGTCAGGAAGAGGCCGCGAACGCCGAGCCGCCGGCAGGGATGACGGGAAATGACGCAGAAGGACCAGAACCGCAGGCTTCTCAGGTCGACTCTCAGCATGACCACCCCGACGTTGCTGAGCAGGGTTCTGGGTTATTTGAGAGACATGATCCAGGCCAAATACATGGGGACAAGCGGGAGCATGGATGCGTTCACCATCGCCTACATCATCCCCAACCTGTTGAGACGGCTGACGGGCGAGGGAGCGATGACCGCGGCCTTTATCCCTGTTTTCACCCAGATCAAAGAGGAAAAAACAAAGGATGAACTGTGGAAGTTCGCCAACGTCTTCTTTTTCGATTTGACCTTGATCATAGCTATTCTCACCATTGTCGGCATCATCTTTTCTCCCCTTCTGGTCAGAGTTATTGGCCTCGGTTTCGGCGATGTTCCCGGGAAATGGGAGCTGACGACGGTTCTGACCCGGCTCATGTTCCCTTATATTTTTTTGGTCAGCCTGGCTGCGCTGGCCATGGCCATCCTCAACTCCTTCCATAAATTTTTCGTTCCTGCCTTTACCCCGGTCCTTTTCAATCTGGCCATCATCACCCTCGCTGTTGTTTTTGCAAAGAAGGCGGAGGAACCTGCTTTTGTCTTCGCCGGCGGAGTGGTTATCGGCGGTTTTCTCCAGCTGGCTTTTCAGGTTCCCTTCCTCTGGCGGCATGGAATGAGCTTCAGGTTCGGGCTTTCCTTTGCCCATCCCCAGGTGCGCCGGGTGGGCAAGCTGATGGTCCCCGGCATTTTCGGCGCGGGCATCGTCCAGATCAACTATGCCATAAGCCGGACGATCGCCTCTCTCCTCGAAGAAGGGAGCGCCTCCTCTCTCTATTACGCTTCACGGGTTCAGGAGCTGACCCTCGGCCTGTTCTCTATCGGGCTTTCCATCGCTCTCCTGCCCACCTTTTCCGAGCAGGCCGTCCGGCTGGATATCCAGGGAATGAAAAGGACGCTCGCCTTTTCTTTCAAGTTCATATTCTTCGTCACCTTTCCGGCCATGGTTGGTTTGCTGGTTCTCAGCCGTCCCATCATTCAGGTCCTTTTCGAGAGAGGGCTCTTCACGGCCCAGTCGACAGCCATGACATCTCAGTGCCTCTTCTATTTTGCCTTCGGCCTGCCCTTCATCTCCGGCGTGAAGATTCTCGCTCCTGCGTTTTACTCTTTTAAGGATGTCAGGACCCCGGTCATAGTGGCCTTTCTGGTCATGATCATTTACATCGGCCTCTCCCTGGC
>CAYZDV010000080.1:0-9355 GCA_964477275.1 uncultured Eubacteriales bacterium | reverse complement strand
CCAGCCTGACGCTCTTTAATCCTCCTGAGATAGGTCTTCATCACGGGAAAAAAGGTGCTTCCGAGCTTGACTTCAGCGGGAGAGAAAATTATTATTTGAAGAAACGGAGAAAAGAGGAGGTAAGCAAAATGGAAAAGTTCCTGAAAATCGCCCTGGACGTTGCCATCGTTCTGGCCATTATCGTCGTCATCATCGGCATCATCTCCCGGCTGATGGTCAGGCCCTTTCCCTTCGGCATCGAAGCTCAGGCTCATCTTCAGTTCGCCAAGTTTCTGCTGCTCTTTGCCGTTGCCGTTGGGATAAGACAATTGGCCAGGAAATAACAGGAAGCCGCGGTTTAAAAATTCACGAAAACCGGGTTCGAAACAAGGCGCCTTCCTTTTTCGTCCTTCACATCCAGGCGGTAGGAGGTTTTGCCTGCCGGACGGGAAGATTCATCCATCCAGCGGATGGCCAGGGGCGTCTCGCCTGAGAAGGCTTTCACGATCTTTCCGTCCCGAACAAGCCTGATGAATACCGGATTCCCTCTCTCTTCCTCCGAGGAGGAAAGGCGGATGTGGATTTCCGGAGCTCTCCGGGTATGGATTTCATCTCCCATCACGGCCTTCTCCATGGTCAGGGAGTCAGAAACAGAGAACTCTTCAAGAATCCATCGCGGTTTCTCAACGTCTCCCCGGTAAGCGTACATCCGGCCTTTTCGCATCGCCTCCAGAATGTCCTCTCTGGAGACGGCTTTGACCAGGAACACGGTGGGAAAGTTGCCGAGCTTTTCGCCGGCAGCGCCTTCTTCGTGAAAGTCGGCAGAGGAAATTCCCCAGGCAGGCCTGGCTCTTTGCCCCTCACAGTACTGCCGCAGGACTTTATCCCAGATGCCCCCGGGCTCGATGAGGGGAGTATCTTCTCCGTAAAGAGCGGCAAAGCCCGCATAATTTTCGGATTCCAGCAAGACCTGAGAATAAGGAGGGGTATCTTTAAAGATAGGACCCAGAGTGCCTTTCCCTGATTTTGTTTCCGGATGGTTCCAGAAGACCATTGCCCCTCTTGAGTTCACATAATCGATGACCAGTTGATAAGGCTGGATGCCCTGGCTTCCGTGATACTGGTCATAGGGAGAACTCCGGAAGGGATGATGGTTGACAAGAAGGAGGAGGCCGAAAAAAGAGACCACAATTCCCGCGCAGCGAAAAGCTCCTTTTCTGGCGGCCAGAAAGATGCCGAAGAGAAGAGGAAGAATTCCCAGGAATGTGAAGAAAGAAATCCTCGCGAAGACATATTTTGAGGAGAGTCCGTTGTGAAGGACCGGCAAGCCTTTGTAGTCCTCCGGGTTGTCCAGGCCGACGATGATCAGATGCCTTTCCCAATCGCAGACGGTGAGGTTTTTCCGAAAATAGCTACCTCTCCAGAAGTAGAAAGGAGCAGATTCAGCCCCTGGAATCAGAACCATCGACGGGTTTCTCCTTGCGCAGGATTCGATCATCTCCAGGTATTGTTCGGCTCCTTTTTTGTTGATGGAAGGAAGCTCGACTTTTTTTTTCACGAGGTTGCGTAACGGCGGGATTCCGTATTCCAGCACCTTCCGGTCATGGTCGTTGATGAAGAGCACCGGAAATCCCCTTTTTCTCGCCAGATTGACCATGTAATCCAGAGTGTGGACGCCGTCGCTCGAGTCGGTGTGAATGTCGATGAGACCGGCGACCTGGATGTAATCGCCGGTGGCAACCTGGCTGTGGCCGGGGATCGCCGCACGAATGAGGATGAAAATGGTTAGAGGGAGAATCTTTTTCAGCGTCTTCACGGCCCGCCTCTGGCTTTGTTCTTAACTATAGCATATTGACTCCAGGGAATCATCATTTTTCTCTCCAGCCGTTTCGATTTTCGCATTGACTTGGTGTGCGCATTTCTTTATAGTTTACCTTGAATCTAAGGAGCCGATACGATTCCGTTTCCCAGAAAAAAAGATGTATAAAGCGTACTGGGGTTTAAAAGAAAAGCCCTTTGAGAACACTCCCGACCCTCGTTTCCTGTTTTTCTCCCACGACCATCTCGAAGCCACAACCCGGCTGACCTATGCGGTGGAGGAGAGAAAGGGAGCCGCCCTCCTGACCGGTGAGTATGGCTGTGGAAAAACGGTGATCAGCCGCCAGCTTTTCGAAGTGCTGCCTCCGGACAGGTATGATATCGCCCTGGTCACCAACCCCCTTCTGGCCCCGGCTGAGATGTTGAGAGAGATTTGCATTCAGCTGGGAATTGAAAACCCGGGCAGCCGACTCAAAACCCAGCTGCTGACCATCCTCAATGAACACCTGTATGAGAACATGAAAAAGGGCAAGGATACGGTGGTCGTCGTCGATGAGGCGCAGACCATCAAGAACCCGGGGACGCTGGAAGAGCTGAGGCTGCTCCTGAATTTTCAGCTCAACGACCGGTTTCTTTTGACCCTGATTCTGATCGGCCAGCCGGAGCTGCGGGCAATGATCAACGGTTTCAAACAGCTCAAGCAGAGACTGGCCATCAGTTATCACCTCAATCCGTTGAATAAAGAAGATTCCAGGAGTTACATTTTCCATCGAATGAAAGTCGCCGGAGTGGAAAAAAAATTTTTTACCGGAGAGGCCTGCGAACTGGTCTGGAAGATGTCTGAAGGCGTTCCCCGGGTGATCAACACCATCTGTGACATGTGCCTCCTCCTGGGATTCACAAAAGGCAAGAAAAAGATAGATGAAGAGCTTGCCAGGCTGGCCATTTCTGATTTAGAACTTATATAAAAACGCCTATGGTCAAGCTGTCCGACGTCATCAGGAAAGCCAAAGAGTTGAAGGTCAAGGATAAGACACCCTTTCTTTCAGAAGCGTTCAGGATGAAGGGGAACAAGCCTGATCTGGTCGAGACCAAAAAAATCTATGAAGCGGCCATTCTTTCCTTGAAGCCGATCATGAACGACCTCCAGATGGGAAAGAGAGTTCACGGAAAAGGAGTCTCGGACATTGCCGGGATTCTTGTGAACCAGCTGCGAATGGACAGGGAAACCTTGTTGTCCCTGCTCAACATCTTTGCCTTTCTGGGGGAGAAGGATGATTACATCTATTCCCATTCGGTGAACGCGTCTGTTCTGGCCTCCGGGCTCGCCTTTAGCCTTGGCTATGACGGCGATGAACTTGTTGACCTCTGTGCTTCCTCTCTGCTGCATGACATCGGCCTGTTGAGAGTTCCGCGGGATATCATCACAAAGCCAGCCGCTCTGACTCAAGAGGAATTTGAGCTGATCAAAAAACATCCGGCCCATGGTCTTGATCTTTTAACAAACATCAAGGACCCGCCGAAGTTCTCCCCTGAAATCATCTACCAGCATCATGAGAGAATCAACGGAACAGGATACCCTGAGGGAAAGAGAGGAGAGGATATTTCCGAGCCCGCCCAGGTGATGGCCATCATCGAGGCCTATGAGGCCATCACCCATCCTCGACCATACCGGAAGGAAAAGAATATTCCCTATGCGGGGGTGAGGATGGTGGTCGAGGAATCCCGGCGCTCTTTCAGCCCTCGTCTGGTGAAGAGGTTCTTGAATTTCATGACTCCCTACCCTCTGGGGAGCTTCGTCCTGCTCAACAACGGCGAGATCGGGAGAGTCATCCACCTCAGTGAGAATCAGCCGTTGCGTCCGGTGATCGAGATTTTTTTTGACTCGAGAGGAAAGCCTCCCGAGAGTCCCAAACGGACCGATCTGTCCAAATCGCCTGTTTTGTGCATAGAAAAAGCTATCAATGACAGCTATTTGTAATTTATTTTGAGCTTGATGCATGCCGAGTCCGCGCCTCCGGTCCGACATCCGGAACAGAAAAAAATTTTGCCTCCATCAGATTTCCGCCCTCCTGCCAAATGGGGTGATGAGGGATGTCGAGCCTTCTGTGTTTCTGACGCCAGAGAGAGAAAATAAGCCGTGATTGTTTCCATCCACCAGCCTCAATACCTCCCCTGGCTGGGGTATTTCGACAAGATTCGAAGAAGCGATGTTTTCGTCTTCCTGGATAATGTCCAGTTCAAGAAAAACGAATGGCAGAACCGCAACCGGATCAAGACCGCAGAGGGAGGGCAGTGGCTGACCGTGCCGGTGATTCACCGGTTCAGCCAGAAGATCTCCGAGGTGAGGATCAACACCACGGTCCAGTGGGGAAAAAAGCATCTGCGCGGCCTGCTGACCAATTATTCCCGGGCACCCTATTTCCAGGAGTATATTTCTTTTTTCGAACAGGCCTATGAGCGGGAGTGGCAGTATCTGGCCGAGCTCAACATGCACATCATCCGGTTTCTGACCGAGGCTCTGGGAGTCCGGGAGAAGCGGTTTGAACTGGCCTCAGCCTATGAGGCAAGGGAGGACCGCACAGGCCGCCTGGTCGACCTCTGCCGGCAGCTGGGTGCTGACAGCTACCTTTCCGGCCGCGATGGGGCCGGCTATTTGAACCTCAAAGAATTCGAGCAGGAGAGAATCCAGGTCATCTTCCAGGACTTTAAACACCCTCGCTATCCTCAGCTCTTCGGGGATTTTGAACCGTTCCTCTCTGTCATCGACCTCCTGTTCAACTGCGGCCCGGGGAGCCTGTCCATTTTAACGAAAGGAGAATGAATTGAACATTCTGGCTTTAGGTGCTCATCCCGATGATATTGAATACGGCTGCGGGGGGACCTTTCTCAAGTTCGCCAGAAAAGGTGTGAACATTTTCTTCATGGTCCTGACCCGGGGAGAATTCGGCGGCGACCCGAAAATCAGGCAGAAAGAGCAGGAGGAAGCGATAAAGCGGCTGGCCGTGAAGAAGGTCTTCTGGGGCGGCTATGTCGACACCGAACTTCCCAGCGAGAGAATCATCATCACGCAGATCGATAAGATTATAGAACAGGTCAACCCTGAGGAAGTCTATGTCAACTACATCGAGGATATCCATCAGGACCATCGCCTCCTGGCCGAGTGCGCCCTGGCCGCGACGCGTTATGTGAGGAAGGTGCTCTTCTACGAGGATTACACCTCAATCAATTTTGAGCCGGATATGTTTGTGGATATCGAAGACGTTCTGGAGGAGAAACAGAGGTTAATCCAGGTCTATGCCTCTCAGGTCAAAAAGACTTATCCCACAAGACTGGACATGGTGGAGAGTGTCAAAGCCACGGCCAACTTCAGGGGGTTTCAGGGCAAGGTGAAATATGCCGAGGGGTTCAAGGCCTTCCGGTTCCTGCGCGATGTCTGAAAGGATTATTCCTCACTCCCGGCCGCTGCTGACGGATTCGGACATCCGGGCCGTGGTTTCCGTGCTGGAATCAGGCCAGCTGGCTCAGGGCCCGAGAGTGGAAGAATTCGAGAAGGCTCTCGCCGGCTTCATCGGCAAAAAAGAAGCGGTGGCGGTCAGCTCCGGCTCCGCAGCCCTCTATCTCTCCCTTGTCGCTCTGGGCATAGCCGAGGATGACGAGGTCATCGTTCCCTCCTTTGTCTGTTCGGCGGTCCTCAATGCCGTGAACCTGGCGGGAGCGAATGCGGTGATCGCCGACATCGACCCTCTCACATTCAACATGTCCGTGGCATCTGTCAGAGAAGCGGTCAGCAATAAAACGAAAGCCGTCATCGTCCCCCATATGTTTGGCCTGCCGGCCGAGCTGGAGGGGCTTTCCGGCCTGGGAGTTCCGCTCATCGAAGACTGCGCTCAGGCCCTGGGCGCAAGTTATAAAGGGAAGAAGGCGGGCAGCTTCGGCCTCCTCTCCGTTTTTTCTTTTTATGCCACCAAAGTGATTGCCGCTGGAGAAGGGGGGATGGTTCTCAGTGATTCTCGGGAACTGGCTTCCCGGGTCAGAGACCTGAGGGAATATGACCACAAGGAGGATGGCGTTCTCCGTTTTAATTTCAAGATGACGGATATCCAGGCCGCGCTCGGGCGAAGCCAGCTAACTCAACTCGACTCTTTCCTCAGGAAACGGAGAGAGGTCGCCGGCCGGTATTTTGAGGAGTTCAGGGACTGCCATTTTTCTCTCCCTGTCAGGAGGGAAGGAACCGAGCATATTTATTACCGGTTCGTTGTCAGGGCAGGAAAGACCGCGTCGGGCTACCTTGAAAAACTCAAAGAGAAGAAGGTCATCTGCCGGCGGCCCGTCTTCAAGCCCCTTCATCTCTATTTGAATAAACCCGGTTTTCCCCATTCCAGTGAAGCCTGGGAAAAATCCATCTCCATCCCTATCTATCCTTCTCTCAAGGCGGAGGAGGTTGAAAAAGTTGTTGCAGTCGTCAGGGAAATTTTTTAGGATATGGCTCGAAGTCTCGAGGAAGCATGATCGATCTCCTGGAGCGTCTTCACATTTTCCTCGGGGGGATTCCCCTGCGC
Organism: uncultured Eubacteriales bacterium; assembly: GCA_964477275.1. Lineage (GTDB taxonomy): Bacteria > Acidobacteriota > Aminicenantia > Aminicenantales > Aminicenantaceae > CAYZDV01. The sequence goes on along the minus strand of CAYZDV010000080.1, from coordinate 2,996 downwards.
TGGCTTTTCCTCCTCCTTTTTTCGTTTTTCCTCTCCTTCTCCCTGACCCCTTTGATGAAGCATATCGCCAGATGGTTGAAAGTCCTGGATTATCCTGATTCCCGGAAGATCCATGCCCGGCCCATCCCTCTCCTGGGAGGGATGGCGATTTTCCTGTCCTATGTTGGCACGGTCTTTCTGAATTTCAGCTTCTCTCTCAGCTTGAAGGGCATCGTCATCGGCGGGACGATCATCCTGTTGATCGGTCTGGTGGATGACGTCAGGGGTCTGTCCGCCGCCTGGAAGCTTGTCGGACAGACGGCGGCAGCTGCCACATTGATCGGCTTTGGAGTCCGGCTGAGCTTTCTGCCCAACACCTGGTGGGGGGATGGGGGAGAGGTTGTCCTGACCATCATCTGGGTGGTGGGCATCACCAACGCCGTCAATTTCTTCGACGGGATGGACGGCCTGGCAGCGGGAACCACGGCCATCTGCTCCCTGGCGTTTTTTATCGTGGCTCAGATCACGGGCCAGCCGTATCTCGGATTTCTGACCATCGCCATGGCCGGCAGCTGCCTGGGCTTCTTGATTTTCAACTTCAAGCCCGCCTCTGTGTTTCTGGGAGACGCCGGAAGCACTTTTCTGGGATTCACCATGGCCGGAATAGCGGTCATGGGCGGCTGGGCTGAGGGAAACCCCAAGGTGGCCCTGAGCCTGCCGATTCTCATCCTGAGTGTTTTTATCTTCGACGTGGTCTACATCACCGTATCCAGGATTTATCGTGGCCGGGTCAGGAATTTCAAGGAATGGATCGAATACACAGGAAAGGACCATCTCCACCATCGGCTGAAGGGGCTGGGATTGAGCGAGGTTCAGGCGGTTCTCTTTATCTACCTGATTGCGGCCTGTCTGGGAATCAGCGCTATCAACCTGAAGGCGGATGCGGACCTGAGGATTTTTTTCGAGCTGATCCAGGGAGTTTTCGTGCTGGCCATCATCGTCATCCTGATGCGGGCCGGACGGCGGTCAGCCTTGAATAGCCGGAAAAAGGAAACTCATAAGGAACGATAAGGCAAGGAATCGAGGCCGCTTCTCGTCCTGCCCATCAACCCATCGTAGAGCGCGGCGATTCGGGCCACCATGATTTCATGGCTGTAACGGGAAGCCATCTGTTTTCCTGCCTGTCCCATTTTTTCTCTTTTCTCTGGATCTTCGATGAGGGACTGGATGCTGATGGCCAGACCGCGGGCGTCTCCGGCCGGGACAAGCAGGCCGTTTTTCCCGTGAATGACCAGGTCAGGGATGCCTCCTGCCTGACTGGCCACGATCGGCTTTCCCAGAGCCATGGCTTCCACCAGAACCCTGCCCATCCCTTCGTTCAGGGAAGGAAGGACAAAGATGTCATAGAGAGAGAGAATGCGGGCCGCATCGTCTCGCCAGCCGAGAAAGAGAATGTTTTTCTCCAGCCTCATTCTCCGGGAATTTCTCTTCAAATGCTCCCGGAGAGGTCCGTCTCCGGTGAAGATGAATCGGGCGGAAGGGTGGGCGGTGAGGACCAGCCTGGCGGCTTTGAGGAAAATCTCAGGTCCCTTCACCGGGACCAGCCGGCCCACTGTGCCCACCAGCGGAGAATCATGGGGAATGCCCAGGTCTTTTTTGAGATTCCATTTTTCCCCGGGCGGCAGCTCCTTCCATTTATCGAGCTCCACTCCGCTGAAAATGGTTCGCAATTTTTCCTCATCCGCAACCCGAAACGCCAGATAATCCTGCTTTTCTCTTTCGGTGAGACACACGATTTTATGGGTGATTCTGGCAGTCAGCCTTTCCAGAAAAACGAAGAGCTCTGTCTTTAGAGTCCCGAAATAGCCGAAGAAGACATGACCGTGCGGAGTGTGGATGATCCCTGGCGTCCGGGCCAATCGCGCCGCCAGCCGCCCCAGAAAGCCAGCCTTGGAGGTGTGGGTGTGGACAATGTCCGGCCTTTCCCGGCACAAAAACCGGTAGATGGAGAACAGGGCTTTCAGGTCTTTCCAGGGGCGAATGTCGCGGACCAGGTCTGGAATATGGACAGAGCGAATCCCATGCTCCCGAAGCTCTTCTCTTCTATCCTGAGCCGGGTCTTCGACAGGCCCCGCCATGACAACCACTTCAAAGCCATTTTGGTCCAGGCCTCTTGCGGTGAGAAAGGTGTTCTCGGCAGAGCCTCCCTTGTCGAGGCGGGTGATGATGTGCAGCACCTTGATTTTAGGCGCCATGTTCCTCCAGAAGCCTCTTTGCCTCTTCGAAGACGTCCTCCACGGTGATTTCCTCCAGGCACTTCCGGTGGGAGCAGGAGACCGGCTTTCCTCTATAACAGGGGCTGCAACGGAGCTCTTTTCTGATGACAGAGGAACAGGAGTGGAAAGGACCTGTCCGAAGGGGACTGGTCGGTCCGAAAATGCCGATGGCCGGAGTGGCCACCGCGCAGGCGACATGGAGAAGCCCGCTGTCGTTGCTGATGAACAGACGGCATTTTGCGATCAGGGATGCAGTCTGGGACAGAGTCGATTTTCCGGTCATGATGAGAGGAGCGCTCTTCATCGCCCGCCGGATTTCGGCGGCCAGAGATATCTCTTCAGCCCCGCCGAAGAGTATCACCCGGGCTCCGAACTCCTGGCTGAGCCTGTCCGCCAGTGCGGCGAAGCGCTCTTTGGGCCAGCGCTTGAATCCCGCCTGGTGGATGCCCGATCCGGGATGAATTCCGATGACCGTTCTTCCCTCCAGGTTCTCCTGGGAGAAGAATTCCCGCGCAGCCCGCCGGGCTTCCTCGGTTCTTTGAATGAAGAGCGTCCTGTCATCCACGCTGATGCCCAGCGTTTTGAGGAGGCGGATATTGCCTTCCACCTCGTGGTTCTGCCTGTCAAATGGCACTTTGATGTTGTAGAAAAAACCTTTCCCACCAATATTCTCGCCAACTCTGTTCCGGATTCCGGCCAGCAGACAGAGAAGGCCGCTTTTCACGGGGTTTGTGCCTGTGG
>CAYZDV010000079.1:0-9403 GCA_964477275.1 uncultured Eubacteriales bacterium | reverse complement strand
CAAATCACCAGGAGCAGGAGCCAGACGAAAAATTTCACCATTTTCGACCTCCGTCATCACATTTGTCATCTGAGAATATTGCAGTTCCGCATTTGAATTCCACCGACGATGCAAACGTCACTCGCCGGAAAAGGTTTCTCCTCAGGTTCAGCACTTCTTTTTTTCCTTCTCCTTTGTTTCTTTCTTTCCCTCCTTCTGGGCGCGTTTCTGTCTTTCCTTCCTCCATTCCTTAATCCGTTTCCCCATATCCTCCATCACCGGTTTGACCGAATCTTTCCACTCTTTCATCTGACTGGAGAGGTCCCTGGCCGGAGGCTTGAGGACATTGCCCAGCTCCCTCAGCTTCTTGCTGAGTTCATCGAGGGAAGGCTCGATAGCCCTGTCAAAATCGCGCAGCGTTCTCCCGGCTTTGCTGAACTCAGTTTTCAGCTCCTCCCCGACCTCCCGGAGTTTCTCGCCGATTTCCTCAAATATATCCTTCTCCTTCTTTTTGTTCTTCTTTTTCATTCCGCTCTCCTTTCTTTTCTTTGCAGATTGATTATAGAGTTGGTTGATTTTTAAGTCAAAACAGTCTCCTGAAAGCATCTTTTTCTCCGTGGTAATGGCCATTTCCTTATAAAATAGGATGGGTGGCATGGGGTGCTCCCCCGCAACGCCCGCAGCGGAAGGGCCCCACCGGGGGATGGGTGGAGCGAGGACGGACGGGGGACACCTCATGACAGGACCCATCCTAAAAAATATTAGCCTTCACGGAAAAAAAGATGCTTACCAGTCTCCTTTTATCTTGACGGGAGCAAAATGGAAAATGTAAAATTGCCGAGAGCCAAACGCCATGCAGCTCCAGGTCGGAATCACTTTCGCCGTGATGGTCATTGCCTATGCTCTGGCCAAGTGGAGGAAACTCTCGGTTGAGTTGAGCATTCTCTCTGCCGCGGTGGCAGGAGGCATCGCCGGCGCTTTCACCAGCACGCCTCCCCTCGGCCAGCTGGCCCGCCACCTGGTCGAAGGGTCGTTCACCTACCTGGATGTTATCCTTGTTTTTTCCACAGCGACCATCTTCATGGCCATCGTCAGCGAATCCGGCGGCGTGCTCTATGTCGTCAGGAGCACCATTAGATATTTTTTTAATCTCCGCATCATCGCCCTTCTCCTGCTGATGGTCATCGTTCTCATCCCCGGCGCCCTGACAGGCGCCGGCAGCGTCTCCCTGCTGGTGGTGGGAGCTCCGGTCGCCCTGGCCCTCGGCTATCTCGGCATCGAAAAGAGGCGGGTGGCGGCTATTCTGTTCATCGTCGCCGGCCTCAGCGCAGCCGCCCCGCCGGTCAACATCTGGGCCATGATTCTCTGCGCCGGAACAGCCATCCCTTATGTCGGATTCGAACTTCCCCTCGGCATTCCCATCCTGATTCTGGGAATATTCACTGTTCTTGTCCTGGGCTGGAAAAGGGCGGAAAAAAAGGACCTGGCCACGGTCCTCAGGGAGATGCCCGAAGTGCCCAGAGGCATGAGCTGGTGGAGAGTGATTCTCCCGTTTCTCGTTTTTTTCGGCCTGGTCATCGCCTACCGGCTCTGGCCTTTTTCCATCCCGGTCATGGGCCTTCCCCTGGAGTTTTCCGTCGCAGCCCTTGTCGCCTGGCTGGTAAGCCCCAGAAAGATCCACGTTCTCCGATTATCCGGAGAGACCATGAAACGGCTGCTCCCGCTGCTGGCCACCATCGTGGTGGTGGGAATGCTCCAGCAGGTGATGACCGCCACCGGAGTGCGGGGAATGATCTCCTATGCGGTTATCAGCACCCCCCTTATCCTGCTTTTTATTTCTCTGGCCGTCATCATTCCTGTTTCAGAAGGAGTGCTCACATACGGGGCAGCGGCCATCATCGGCATCCCCCTTATCTGGTTCCTGGATTCCATCGGCCTTCATGCCACGGTGGCCATCGCCGGCCTGAGCCTTCTCTGGCCGCTGGGAGACGGACTCCCGCCTACAGCCCTCATTGGCAGGCTCAGCGTGATGGTCTCGGAATACAGAGATTCCTACTGGACATTCCTCAGGAGCACCTGGCTTCCATGGATCGTCATCACCGTGGTCGGAATTCTGATGGTGGTGTTCAGCGCGCGGCTGGAATTCCTGGTGCGGTGGAGCATGTGAAGGAGGTGACCTTATGCCTCTGGTAATGATTATTTACTATTTTCTGACGGCGTTCATTGCCGTCCTGCTCTTCTGGAATTTTATAAGAGAAAAAAAGAGTGTCAATGACATGGTCCTTTACCTGCTGGTTTTGATTCCTCTTGTTCTCAGGCTTCTTCGCGTCAAGTAGAAGATCTCATGAAAAAACGGAGAATTAAAATGTCGCGGGAATGGCTCAGAAAAGCGGTCCTCCTGCTCATCTTCATCGGCCTGATGGCATTTTCAGGCTTTCAGCTTTTCCGCCACCGCCATTACCAGATGCCCATCGTGGCCGGGCCCGGGGTGACAAAAGTCGCCAAGTTGAGCGACTACTGCCAGAGCCTGAAGGGAACCATGGCCGACACCAACGTCTTCTTCCTGGAAGGAAAGGAAGAGGGAGGAAAGATGCTGATCATGGCCAACACCCATGCCAACGAACCGGCCAGCATTCTCGCCGCCCTCATCTTCATCGAAAATGCCGTGGTCGAGAAGGGCACGCTCGTCGTCATCCCCCAGTTCAACCACAGTGCCTCGCGGAACACCCGGCCCGGAGACGGCTATCCTCTCTATTTTGAAATCCCCACCTCCTGGGGAAGCAAGAAATTCAGGATGGGAAACCGGGATGCATCGCCCCTCGATCAGTGGCCGGACCCGGATGTCTACATCCACTATCCTGATCGCCAGCTCCTTTCCTTCATCGATGCCCGCAACACGAACCGGACCTGGCCCGGTCGGCCGAACGGGCTCCTCATGGAACAGGTCACCTATGCCGCCATGCAGATAATGAGAGAAGAGAAAGTGGACATGGCCATCGACATCCACGGCGCGGAAACCATGTTTCCGGTGACCAACTGCATCGTGGCTCCGGAAAAATCCATCCGGCTGGCGACCATGGCCGCCCTCACTGTCAAAGCCAGGGAAGGCTTCCAGAACCATGTCGAGCCTTCTCCACCGGGATTCCGGGGCCTTTCCCACCGGGAGATCGGAGATTATTCCGATACCCTGCCTTTTCTGCTGGAAGCTCCCATCCCCTTCCTTGACCAGCCGACCGGCCCGAAAACCGTCGCCCTGCTCCTGGACGGAAAAGACCCCTTTCTGCTGAGCCTGTCCAGGAAAGGGAAGCTCTTTGTCCCCTACGATGAGGTCGGCTGGCCGATGAGAAATCGCGTCGGCCAGCACTGCTCGGTGACCCTGGAGCTCATCCGCCAGTATTCCAGAAGAACCCCGGAGAGGGCCATCACCGTTCACAACGTTCCCCGCTACGCGGAGCTGGTCACAAACGGCGTCGGTTACTATTATCATGACCCCTCCAAAGCGGATATAGAGAGGATTTTTACCAATTGATACAAACGCCATAGAGGATGTGACAAAACATATGCGGCGCCGATGACGCGCCTACGTTGTCACTTTATTTATTGCGCTCATAATAATGTCAACGCAACAAGTGGTGGCATGGGGTCATTGCGAGCGACCAAAAGGAGCGTGGCAATCTCTATCAAAATCCCAATCCCCAAATTAAGGAAGGAGAATTGAGGTGAATTTCAGAAAACCTCTTTGTGTTTTATCTGTTGTGTTTATTCTTACCGTGGTTCTCAGCTCCATTGTTTTTTTCACGGCCGAAAACAAAAGGAATGGCCTTTCGCTATGGGAAGCGACCGAAAGAGGCTGCACCGTGATTCTGGTGGGCGGGGAGGCCTCAACGGACGGCTCGACCATGACCACCCACACTGCCGACTGCGGAGTCTGCGACTGGACCTGGCGCCATGTTCCGGCCGCTGACCACGAGCCAGGTTCCACCCGGAAAATATACCACATCAACCAGATCAAGACCTGGCCGCCGGAAAAGGGCAGCAAATGGGACATGTACAAGGAAAACTTCACGGGAGTGGAAATCCCGCAAGTCCCCCGTACCTATGCCTATCACCATGGTGTCTTCGGGTACATGAACGAGCATCAGCTGGCGATCGGAGAGGCCACCATCGGCTGCCTCCGCAGGATGCTCAACCCGACACCCACAGCGGTGTTCGACATCACCACCCTGACCTTGATCGCCATGGAAAGATGCAAAACAGCGCGGGAAGCCATCCGGACCATGGGCTCTCTGGCCGAGCAGTACGGATACGGATACCACGATTCGGGCGAGATGCTGGCCGTGGCAGACCCGGATGAGGTCTGGATGTTCGAGATCATGCCCGTCGGCCCGCTGTGGACCCCAGAGAGCGGCAAACCGGGTGCTGTCTGGTGCGCCCAGAGGGTTCCCGATGACCATGTCAGCGTCTGCCCTAACGAATCCCGGATCGGAGAGGTCGACCTCAACAACCCGGACTATTTCATGGCTTCCCCTAACATCGTTTCCTTTGCCGTCGAACAGGGCTTCTACGACCCGGAGAGCGGCCAGCCCTTCAACTGGAAAAAAGTGTACTCTCCCACCGAAGGCAGCGCCGCTGCGAGCGGAGGCATTCTGGGCCGTCTCTGGCGATTCTTCGACCTCGTGGCGCCATCCCGGAATTTCCAGCCTGAAACCCCGAATATGGATTTCCCCTTTTCTGTGAAGCCGGATAGAAAGCTCTCGATCGAAGACGTGATGGCCATCACCCGCGACAAGTACCAGGGAACACCCTTTGACCCGAGGCAGGGTCTCCGGAGCGGACCTTTCGGAAATCCCAACTTCCATCCTCGTCCTTTCAAAATCGGGAACGACACCTACTTCACCCCCCGGAGCATCGGCGTCAACCGGGCAGAGTACACGACCGTCACCCAGTGCAGGGGCTGGCTGCCGGACCCCATCGGCGGTATTGTCTGGCTGGCCTTCGGCGCCCAGGACACCTCCTGCTACATGCCGCTCCATGCCGGAATCACGGAAATCCCGGCCTCCTTCAGCATCGGTGACCACTGGGTGTTCAACCGGGATTCCGCCAGATGGGCCTTTGATTATGTCGATTTCCACACCCTCGTCGCCTACTCCCATGCCATCCAGGATGTGGAAAAAGCCAGGGAGAAATGGGAAAAGGCCGCCATCGACAGGGTCCCGGCCATCGACATCACGGCCAGAGAACTCTACCGGCAGGACCCTGGACTGGCCATCGCCTTTTTGACCGATTACTGTCTCAACAACGCCCGAAACACCGTCGCTGCCTGGTGGGAGCTGGGCGACACGCTTCTGGTCAAGTACAATCATCTCAGCATCTACGACACAGAGAACAGAAAGATGACCAGCCTTCCCTATCCCGAGTGGTGGCTGAAGGAAGTGGTGAGATATCATGATCTCAAACCGGGTGAATCCTGGAGAAGATAAGCTCCGGTGACTGCCCTGTTGGATATCTGAATTTAAAGTTTGAGATGGACTTTCAAGGGATAAAAAGTTCTATCCCCAGTCAACCTAAAGGAGGAACAACGATGGGCTCAAGAAAACCGCTGGTCCTGGTGAGTCTGGTTTTTTTAGCGCTGACACTGGTTGGCGCTCTCGGAATTCTGGGACCAGACAAAGCCAGTCACGAAACGGCCTTCACCGAGTTCTCTCTCCGGGGCTGCACGTCCATTCTGGTGGGCAAGAACGCATCCGCCGACGGCTCGACCATGACCACTCACACCTGTGACTGCGGAGTCTGCGACTGGACCTGGCGTCACGTGCCCGCAGCCGACCATGACGCTGGCTCTGTGCGCCGGATTTACCATGTCAACCAGTACCGGACATGGCCTCCCGAGCAGGGGGTGAAATGGGAAAAATACAAGGATGACGACACTGGAGTGGACATCCCCCAGGTCCCTCATACCTATGCCTATCACCACGGGATGTTCGGCTACATGAACGAGAATCAGGTGGCCATCGGAGAGTCGACCATCGGCAACCAGCGAAAGATGAGGAACCCCACAGCCACGGGTGTCTTTGACATCACCATGCTGACGCTGATCGCCATGGAGAGGGCCACCACAGCCAGGGAAGCGATCGCCATCATGGGCTCTATGGCCGAGCAATACGGCTACGGGTATAACGACGGCGGCGAGATGCTGGCCGTGGCAGACCCGGATGAGGTCTGGATGTTCGAGATCATGCCCGTCGGCCCGCTGTGGACCCCAGAGAGCGGCAAACCGGGTGCTGTCTGGTGCGCCCAGAGGGTTCCCGATGACCATGTCAGCGTCTGCCCTAACGAATCCCGGATCGGAGAGGTCGACCTCAACAACCCGGACTATTTCATGGCTTCCCCTAACATCGTTTCCTTTGCCGTCGAACAGGGCTTCTACGACCCGGAGAGCGGCCAGCCCTTCAACTGGAAAAAAGCGTACTCTCCGAAGTTTGGAAGTGCGACCAGCACACATGCCGCGAGGGGCCGCCTCTGGAGATTTTTCTCCCTGATCGCTCCCTCCAAGAATTTCAGCCCGGATACAGAGGTCATGGACTTTCCGTTTTCGGTAAGGCCCGATCGAAAACTCTCTCTCCAGAATGTCATCGCCATCACCCGGGATAAGTATCAGGGGAGCGGGTTTGACCCGGCAAAGGGCATCAAAGGGGGCCCCTTTGCCAACCCCAACTACTTCCGGAGCTTCAGACTCGAAGGGAAAAGCTACGGCGCCTCCCGCTGCATTTGCGTCAACAACGTCGAATACACCACCGTTACCCAGTGCAGAGGATGGCTGCCCAACCCGATCGGAGGCATCATCTGGCTCTCTTTCGGTGCCCAGGACACATCCTGCTACATGCCGCTCAGTGCGGGGATCAACGAAATTCCCAGGAGCTTCCAGGTCGGTGACCACTGGGTGTTCGATCGCGATTCCGCCAGATGGGCCTTTGATTATGTCGACTTCCACACTCAGGTGGTCTATTCCCTGGCGATCGAGGATGTCCAGAAAGCTCAGGAAAAATGGGAAACAAAGGCCATCCTGAGAACGCCGATGGTCGACCAAAACGCTCTTGAGCTCTACAAAAAGGACCCCGCCCAGGCCATCGAATTCCTCACCGATTACTGCATCAATAACGCCAATGCCGTGGTCAGCGCATGGTGGGAGCTGGGCGACCAGCTACTGGTCAAGTACAACCATTTCCGCATCTACAACACGGAAACACGGAAGGCCGAACGCATCGCTTTCCCTGAGTGGTGGAACCGGGCAGTGGTCGAATACGACAAGCTGGAACCGCTGTCGTCTCCGCCGCCTCCTCCAAAGAAGTGATTTCCATCTTCCGGGGCTCGGGATGGTTCGCTCAAAGTCATGCGGCTTTGCCGCGGCGAGGCAAAGCCACTCGGTTCACTCCTCGCTCTCCCCTCGGTGAAGATTGGTGGAGCGAGGACGGACGAAAACACCCCATGACAGGAACGGTCCTCTTGCTCCATCCTCCAGCTTTCACCCTTATCATAAAAAAATGGCGCCTCAGGGAATGATCGGCTGGATTTCACTGGAAATCTCGGATACAATAGTCAAAGCTCATGCAACGAGAAATAATCATGTCAAGGAGGTCAAGGGTGAATTTGAAAAAGTTATTCTGGGCTGCTGGCATCCTTCTCGGGATTCTGGTCTTCATCGGCGCCACGGTCTTCATTTCTTCCAATGGGCAGCCGGGTGAGACCGCACAGAAGGGTTTTCCGCACGATGCCTGCACGGTGGTTATTGTGGGCAAGGATGCCTCTGTGGACGGTTCGGTCATGACCACCCATACCTGTGATTGTGGCGTCTGTGACTGGACCTGGCGTTATGTTCCTGCGGCAGACTACGAGCCGGGCTCGACGCGAAAAATCTACCACATCGACCAGTTCAAAACCTTCCCGCCCGATGAGGGGCTGAAATGGGATATATTCACCAGAAATTTCACCGGCGTTGAAATCCCCCAGCTCGCTCACACTAACGCCTATCTTCACGGGGCATTCGGGTACATGAACGACCAGCAGTTAGCCATTGGCGAATCGACAATCGGGACCCAGAGAAGAATGGAAAATCCCACCCCTACCGCTACCTTTGACGTCACCATGCTGACCCTTCTGGCCATGGAGAGATGCAAAACCGCAAGGGAAGCCATCCAGCTCATGGGCTCTCTGACCGAGCAATACGGCTACGGGTTCACCGATACCGGCGAGATGCTGGCCGTGGCTGACCCCAACGAGGTGTGGATTTTCGAGATTATGCCTGTCGGTCCTCTCTGGAAGCCGGAGAGCGGCAAGCCGGGCGCGGTGTGGTGTGCCCAGAGGGTTCCCGATGACCACGTCAGCGTCTGTCCCAACGAGTCGAGAATCGGCGAGATCGACCTCAACAACCCGGACTATTTCATGGCCTCCCCGAACGTCATCTCTTATGCCATCGAGAACGGCTATTACGACCCGAAGAGCGGCCAGCCGTTCAACTGGAAAAAGGCTTATTGCCCTACCGAGGGAAGCGCGGCGAGCACCAACGGCTGGCATGGCCGCCTCTGGCGGTTCTTCGACCTGGTGGCTCCCTCCAGGAAATTCAGCCCGGAGACGCCGAACATGGAGCTTCCCTTTTCTGTCAGGCCGGACAGGAAGCTCTCCCTTCAGGATGTCATCGCCATCGTCCGCGACAAATCCGAAGGAACTCCCTATGACTTAAGAGGAACACTCCAGGCCGGCCCCTTTGCCAACCCGAATTACCTGACCCGACCTTTCAAATTCGAGGGCAAAACCTACAACACCAAAAGATTCATCAGCGACAACCGCGCCGAATACACGACCGTGACACAATCCAGGAGCTGGATGCCAGGGGAAATCGGAGGGATTGTCTGGCTGGCTTTCGGGGCCCAGGACACTTCCTGTTTTCTGCCTCTTTATGCCGGTATTAGCAGGATTCCCCGCTCGTTTGAAATCGGGGATCACTGGGTCTTCGACAGAAACTCCGCCCGCTGGGCCTTTGACTACGTCGATTTCCATGCCCAGGTGGTCTATTCCTATGCCATCCAGGATATCCGCCAGGCCCAGGAAAAATGGGAAGGGGAAGCAATCGCCAGAACTCCCGTTGTCGACAAAATCGCCCTCGAGCTCTACAAAACCAGCCCCGCTCAGGCGAAGGAATTCCTGACCGATTACTGCCTCAACCAGGCCAACAGCGTCATCAACGCCTGGTGGGAGCTGGGCGATATGCTGCTCGTCAAGTACAACCACGTCTGGCTCTACGAACCGGAAACAAGAGAAAGAAAAAAACTGGACTATCCGGACTGGTGGATCAAGGAAGTCATCAAACACGACAGGCTGATATCGCAGGAAGAATCTGAAGCCAGGAAGAAAAGGAAATAAGTGAAGA
>CAYZDV010000078.1:0-9405 GCA_964477275.1 uncultured Eubacteriales bacterium | reverse complement strand
GACAGGCTCCTCATCGTGGCCACGGACCGCATATCGGCTTTCGATTATGTGCTTCCCTCTCTCATTCCGGAAAAAGGGAAGATCCTGACCCAGCTCTCCAGGTTCTGGTTTGATTTCACGGACCTGGTTTGTCCCAATCATCTGATAACGGCTGAAGTCGATGACTACCCGCCGCCGCTCCACAAATACCGTGACCGCCTGGAGAAAAGATCGATGCTCGTCAAGAAGACGAAGGTGATACCGGTGGAGTGCGTCGCCCGCGGCTATCTTTCCGGGTCAGGATGGAATGACTATAAAGCCACGGGCAAGGTCTGCGGTGTCAAGCTCCCGCCGGGACTCAGGGAGAGCGACCGGCTGGAAGAGATCATCTTCACCCCGGCGACCAAGGCCGAAGAAGGTCACGACCTCAACATCAGCTTCAAGGAACTGCAGAAGCGGGTCGGAGCGGACCTGGCCAAGAAGATCAGAAGGATCACCATCGAGCTTTACCAGAAAGCTTCCCTCCATGCCTATTCAAAGGGCATCATCATCGCCGACACCAAGTTTGAGTTTGGCCTCTCAAACGATGAGCTCCTTCTGGTGGATGAAATCTTCACTCCCGATTCATCCCGGTTCTGGCCGCTGGCCAGCTATTCGCCCGGCGGACCTCAGCTCAGCCTGGACAAACAGTTCGTCCGCGACTATCTGGAGAGCACGGGCTGGGACAAGAATTCCCCCCCGCCGCCCCTGCCGCCGTCGATCATTGACCAGACCGCCGAGAGGTATTTCGAAATCTTTCGCCTGCTCACAGGAAAGAATGACGTCTGATGCCGCGGCACGTCGATTTGCACATCCATTCCAACAGGAGCAGTGATGGTGATTTTTCTCCCTTCCACATCGTCCAGATGGCCAGAAAAAACAACCTGATGGCAGTCTCCATCACCGACCATGACACAGTGGCCGCTTATCCGGAGGCCCTAAAGCACGGAGAGGAAGAAGGTGTTGAAGTCATACCCGGGATCGAGCTGACCACCCTTTTCGACGGCCGGGAGTTTCACCTCCTTCTCTATTTTGTCGACTGGAGGAAAAAGAACATCTCTGCGCTCATCGACGAGGTTTTAAGGCGGAGAGCCCGGGAAGCCAGGGAGCGGGTCAAAAAGCTGAGGGAGCTGGGCTTTGATATCCACTGGAAAGAAATCCACAGGAAGGTCAAGTCCGGTTCTGTGCTGGGAGTCACCATCGCCCAGGTTCTGCTGGACAAGGCAGAAGAGAAGAACGACAGATCCCTGAGTAAGTATTTGGAAGGCGGCAACCGGCTCTTCGCTCCTTACCTTTTTTACAAAGATTTCTTTTTGGAGGGGAAACCCGCCTGGGTCCCCAAGCAGAACCTGGACCTGGTAGAGGTCCTCCGGATGGCTCCCCGGACAGACGGAGTGCCGGTCCTTGCCCATCCTGGAGCCTACTTTCAGAAGGCATCCAGGGAAGACATCGTTCAGCTCAAGGATAACGGACTCCAGGGGCTGGAGGTTTACACTTTCTATCATGATCCATCGCAGGTGGGATTTTACAGAGAAATAGCCGGTGAGCTGGACCTCGTTCCCACCGCTGGCTCCGACTTTCACGGCCGGATCAAACCCCATATCCCGTTCGGGGCCTTGAGGGAGGGCGAATACTGGATGGTTGAGGAACTGAACAAGCGGAGGAGCCGGGAGTGAACTGGCTGGATGTCATCCTCATCGTCGTTCTGGCTGTGACCACTATCCTGGGCGTTATCAAAGGACTGGTGAAACAGGTCTTCGGCCTTCTGTCGGTGATTCTGGGGTTGTTTCTGGCCCTGGGCCTGTATGGCCAGGTCGGATGGTTCTATCGACAGTTCATCCATTCTGATATTTTAGCCCATTTTCTCGGTTTCCTGACCGTGTTTTTGGGGGTGGCGGGGCTGGGATGGGTGATGTCCCACCTGCTGTCAAAGATGATCAAGGGGCCGTTAAAGCTTTTAAACAACCTTCTGGGAGGAGGACTGGGCCTTCTCCAGGGGATTCTCATCTGCGGAGTCCTGGTCTTTGCTCTCATGGTCTTTCCGGTCAGCAGGAAGGCCCTCAAGGAATCCCAGCTGGCTCCGCCCTGCGTGCAGATGACCAGAGCCATCGCCGGCCTGGTCCCCAGAGACCTCAAGGAAAGATTCCGGGAAGCTTACAGAGAAATCACGAGAAAAGCGGAAAATGATGCAAAAAAAGCCTGAAAAAATGAGCATTCATCAGAGCCTGGAAGTCATCATCCAGGAAATGGTCGAGAAAGAGCTCAGTCTGAAGGATGCCCTGAGCGAATTCGAGAAAATCTATATCGAGACAGCCTCGAAAAAATATAAAGGAAAAATGACGAGAATGGCCAAAGCCCTCGGAGTTCACCGCAACACTCTCCGCAATCGAGCCAAGTCGTTAAAAATCACCCCAAAAAGTTAGCACTCCTTCAAAAAAAGTGCTGAATTTTTTTGCATCTCCTCTTGACAAACAGGACGCTTTTCCATAAAATTAGCACTTCCTTAGCAATTCTGCTAACTATCTATTCCGAGAAGGAGGTAAGCATGAAAATTTTACCCTTGCATGACAGAGTTCTTCTCAAACGGCTGGAAGAAGAGGAAGTCAAGAAAGGCGGAATCATCATTCCGGACACGGCCAAGGAAAAACCCCAGGAAGCAGAGGTCATCGAAGTCGGAAAAGGCCGAGTCACGGAGGATGGGAAGGTCATTCCTCTCGACGTCAAGAAGGGGGATAAGGTCCTCATCGGAAAATTCAGCGGCACAGAGGTGACTGTCGGCGAGGAGGAGTACGTCATCGTCCGTGAGGAAGAAATTCTGGCCAAAATCAGCTGAATATTAGGAGGAAAAAATGGCAAAACAAATAACACTTGGCGAAGATGCGAGGCAGGCGCTTTTAAAAGGCGTCAACATCCTCAGCAACCTGGTTAAGGAAACTCTCGGCCCCAGGGGAAAGAATGTCATCCTGGAGAAGAAATTCGGATCTCCGACCAGCACCAAGGACGGGGTCACTGTGGCCAAGGAAGTTGAGCTCAAAGACCCCCTGGAGAACATGGGAGCCCAGCTCGTCAAAGAAGTGGCTTCCAAGACTTCAGACGTCGCTGGAGACGGAACGACGACAGCGACTGTCCTGGCCCAGAGCATCTATGCCGAGGGCCTGAAGTACGTCACGGCCGGCGCCAACCCGAACCTCATCAAGAAAGGAATCGACCGCGCTGTCCAGGAGGTTATCAAGGCCTTGAAGAAAATCAGCCGGGATGTCAGCGGCGAGATGATCGCCCAGGTCGGAACTATCTCTGCCAATAACGATGAATCCATCGGCAAAATCATTGCCGAGGCCATGGATAAGGTCGGGAAGGACGGTGTCATCACCGTCGAAGAAGCCAAAGGTCTGGAAACGACCATGGAGGTTGTGGAAGGCATGCAGTTTGACCGCGGCTATCTCTCCCCCTATTTCATTACCGACCCGGAGAGAATGGAGTGCGTGCTCGAAGACCCGCTCGTCCTTCTCCAGGAGAAAAAAATCAGCAACCTGAGAGAGCTGCTGCCCCTGCTGGAGAACGTGGCCAAGATGGGAGCTCCCCTGCTGGTCATTGCCGAGGATGTCGAGGGTGAAGCCCTGGCCACACTGGTCGTCAACAAGCTCAAGGGGACCTTCATGTGCGCTGCCGTCAAGGCTCCGGGATTCGGAGACAGACGGAAGGCCATGCTCGAGGACATCGGCATCCTCACCGGCGGCAAGGTGATCACCGAGGATATCGGCGTGAAGCTGGAGAAGGTCGGTGTGGACTGGCTGGGCAGGGCCAAAAAAGTGGTCATCGACAAAGACAACACGACCATCGTCGAAGGCAAGGGAAAGTCCGAAGACGTCCAGGCCCGGATAAAGCAAATCCGGACTCAGATCGAGGAGACGACTTCAGACTACGACCGGGAAAAACTCCAGGAGAGGCTGGCCAAGATGGTCGGCGGGGTTGCTCTGGTCAAAGTCGGCGCGGCCACCGAGACAGAGCTCAAGGAGAAAAAAGCCAGAGTCGAGGACGCCATGCATGCGACCAAGGCCGCGGTGGAAGAAGGCATCGTTCCAGGAGGAGGCGTGGCTCTGCTCAGGTGCCAGAAGGCGCTGGAGAAGCTCGGCCTGGACGGCGATATGATGATCGGCGTCAACATCATCAAGAGAGCGCTCGAAGAGCCTATCCGTCAGATTGCCAACAACTCCGGACAGGAAGGCTCGATCGTGGTCGAGAAGGCGAAAGAAATGAGCCAGGACATGGGGTTCAACGCCATCACCGAAAAGTTTGAAGACCTGGTCAAGGCTGGAGTCCTCGACCCGACAAAGGTCGTCCGCATCGCCTTGCAGAATGCGGCCAGCATTGCCGGTCTTCTCCTGACCACCGAGGGCCTGGTCTCTGAAATTCCCGAAGAAGAAAAAGCGCCAAAGTATCCTGCGCCACCGAGCGACATGTACTGAGCCCGGCTTGAATCTCAGCGGCCCCGGGAATCTTCCCGGGGCCTTTCTTTTTTTTGGCCTCTGTCTATGATATATAAACAGAGTGTTCAAATTCTTTGACCGCTACGTCATCCGCGAAATCATCCCTCCCTTCCTCATCGGCCTCCTCCTGACCACTTTTGTCCTGCTCATGAACCAGATTCTCCAGCTTTCTGAAATTTTCATCACCAGGGGGGTTCCGTTGAAGGACGTGCTGGAGATTCTGGTCTATCTTCTCCCCTCGGTCCTGGCTTTCACTATCCCCATGGCCGTCCTGATGGGAACTCTGGGCGGGCTGGGCCGGCTCTCTTCCGACTCGGAAGTGATGGCCTTCAAGACCCTGGGCATCGGTTACGGAAGGCTTCTCCGGCCGGTGATGCTTTTTTCTCTCTCGGGCTGGCTGGTGACATCCTGTTTTGCCCTCTATCTGGCTCCCCGCACTAACTACATGCTCATCCAGTCGCTTTCCCGTTCTGTCCTGACCAGAGTCCAGTTCAGGATTCATCCCGGAGAATTCAACGAGTCCATCCCCAACACGGTCATTTTCATTCAGGGTCTCACCCGGGAGCGCGACTGGCAGAACGTGTTCGTCTATTTTTCTGACCCTGCCGATGAGCCCAAGGTCATCACCGCCGGGAAAGGCAGGCTGAATTTTTATCCGGAAATGCGCAGGGCGGTGCTCGAGCTTGCCGAGGGCACCCTCCATTCTCATCTGCGCGCAGACCCGGCAAAATACGGCGTGACCTCTTTTAAAGAGAGCGAAGAGGAGATCAACGTGGAGAGCCTCTTTGCATCGGTCACTCACCAGAAGAGGGTGAGGGAGAAGGACATCGAGGAGTTGATCAGGGACCTGGGACCCATTCAGAAGGAGCTGGTCGAACTGAAGCAGGAGAGGGAAATGTCCGAAAAGAAGGCTCAGGCTTACGAGCGGAAAGTGAAGGATTATCTCTCCTGCTGGGTCGAGATCCATAAGAAATTTGCCCTGCCGTTCGCCTGTTTGATCTTCGGGCTCCTGGCCCTGCCCCTGGGAGCCTCGACGAAAAAGGGAGGCAGGACGAGCGGCTTCACTGTCAGCATCGGCATCATCCTGGTCTATTACATCCTGATCACTGCCGGGGAGAAAATGGCTATGGACGGCAGGTGTCCGGCCTGGCTGGGAATCTGGGGCTCGAACATTCTGATTTTTCTCATCGGCCTCGTTCTTCTGCTTCAGTCCCTGCGAGAAACATCTTTTTTCCCCGCCTTTCTCTCCCTGTTCAGAAAAAAAGGCGAAGAGGGTTCGCAGCCGGAAAGAAGAAAATACGCCCGCTCCTGGCCGCGGCTGAGCCTGCGCTTTCCCAACATCCTCGACCGCTACATCATCCGCAAATACCTGGCCATTTTCGCTCTCGTCTTTTTCAGCCTGCTTCTCGTCTCCATCATCGTCACTTTTTTTGAGCGGATCGACAACATCTACCGGCACGACAAGTCCATCCTCCTTCTCCTCGAGTACATCCGCTACAACATCCCTGAGTTCGTCCATTTTATCCTTCCGGTCGCGGCCCTGACCAGCGCGCTTCTCTCTCTCGGCCTTCTGACCAGGTCGAACGAGGTCACAGCCATGAAGGCCTGCGGACTGAGCCTGTACCGGATCATTGTTCCCGTCCTTTTTTTAGCTGCTTCGATCAGCTTTCTCTCCTTCTACATTCAGGAGAATGTCCTTCCTTACGCAAACAAAAAAAGAGAGGAGACCTGGAACAAAATCCACGATGTGCCGCCCCGCAGCTATTCTTACCTGGACCGGCGCTGGGTGCTGGGCAAAGAACAGGACCGGATTTACCATTACAATTATTTCGACCCCCAGAAATCCACCTTCAACCAGCTTTCCATCTATGAGTTCAACCCTGCGGCCTGGACCCTGAAAAAGAGAATCTATGGCGAAAGAGCTGTTTTGAGCGCCGGCCGCTTGATCCTGACCAACTCCTGGTCCAGAGAATTCGCCGCCGGCCGGATGACAGGGTTTGAGGTGGCAGACAAGATAGAGTTGCCCGTCGCAGAAGACACGAGCTATTTCCTGAAAGAATGGAAAGAGCCGGCCCAGATGAGCTATGCTGAGCTCTCTCAGTATGTCCAGGAGCTGGAAGAACGCAGCTTCGATACGGTGAGGTTCAGGGTGGACCTCCAGTATAAGCTCTCTTTTCCGCTTGTTGCCCTGATCATGACCCTGCTCGGAATTCCCTTTGCTTTTTCGCTGGGCAGGAGGGGCACTCTGGTCGGAATCGGATTGAGCATCGTCATCGCCATTGTCTACTGGGGCGCCATAGGGATCTTTCAGGGCCTGGGGTATGTCGGCTACCTGAGCGTCTTCCTGAGTGCCTGGGGACCGAACCTGATTTTTGGCCTGGCCGGCCTTTACCTCCTTTTCACTCTGAGGACGTGAATGGAGGATGCGGCGCTCTTTCTGCCGCAGTCAGGAACGTCCCGCCTGCCATCTACATCTTGTATTTGCCGAAGTTTTCGAGCTTCAGGCTCTCCAGCCATTTCTTCAGCTTCTCGGAGTCTTCGAGGCTCTCATCGAACTTCAGGCTGTGAGCCTTCTTGACCACTTCCTCTTCGACGAAGATGGGCGCGTTGACCCGGAGCGAGAGAGCGATGGCGTCGGAAGGCCGGGAGTCGATGGTGATCAGTCTCTCCCTGTGGCGGCAGTGGATGAGCGCGTAGAAGGTGTTGTCTCGAACATCGTTGACCACCACCTTTTCCACGGATATCTCGAGCGTATCCAGAAAACTCTTGAAGAGGTCGTGGGTCATGGGCCGAGGAGTGGAGATGTTTTCGATCTTCAGGGCGATGGCGTTGGCTTCAAACACGCCAATCCAGATGGGGAGGATGCGTTCGCTGTGGAGGTCCTGGAGGACCACGATGGGCATTTTGGAAATGGGGTCCACGACCAGGCCTTTGATCTTCATTTCTATTTCCATCTGTCCCTCCTCGTTTCAGTTGTAAATATAAGGCCTGGGAGAGACATTGTCAAGGAAGCCAGGGGTGCCGATAAATTGTCAACACGTCAATTTCAGCCAAAATAGAGGTCTCTCATAAGAAGCTGAATTCATTTTTTCAGAAGGCGATTTTCATGCTTCACGGCGCCGGCCGTGAATCTGTTCACGGGCTCAAATTGTCTGCGGAAGGGGCTGTTTGTCAGAAAAGCTTGAGCTGGCCCCGGGCCTCATCGTCCCGTATGGCTTGTTCGAAGAGGCTGATCTTTCCGAAGCACCCGTCATAACCGGGGACGATGTGGATGAGGCCTTTTCGCATCCGCTCCACACCCAGGCCGACCTTTTCCGGGCTCACGCGCACGAGCTCCTTGATGTCCACCTCGGTCAGGATCCTGTGTTCGTTCTCGAACTCGCGGATGAAGCGGAGGTAGACATCCCAGACGCTCCGGCATTCCGGGGTTTTGTCCAGAGCCTGGGCGATGATCTCGTTGAGCGGGATGAGGTTCCTGTAGGGAACCTTGAAGGCCGGAGCGTCTCCCGGCTCGCGGTCAGCCAGCTCCTCAATCCGGTGCATGACACCGATGGTCAGCTTCCTCCCGCATTCGGGACAGATGTCGTTGTGCTGCAGGCTCTCCCGGGGAGAGAAGAGGATTCCGCATTTTCGGTGGCCGTCGTAATGGTATTTGCCTTCCTCGGGGAAGAATTCCACGGTGTAGAGAAATTTCGCCGGGTCCCTGCTTTTCAGGGCCTCGATGAGGCCTTTATAGCTGAATTCGGCGTCGAAGACGTTGGCCTCCCTCCCGATTTTGGACGGGGAATGGGCGTCGGAATTGGAGACCAGCGTGAACCTGTCGAGTGTGGAAAGCCTCCAGTTCATCGCCGGGTCCGAGGAGAGGCCGGTCTCGAGGGCGAAAATGAAAGGGGTCATTTCCTCGAAGCATTCCTCGATGGTGTCGAATCCGGAATTGGACCCGAACAGG
The DNA here is from genome assembly GCA_964477275.1 of uncultured Eubacteriales bacterium. Classification (GTDB taxonomy): domain Bacteria; phylum Acidobacteriota; class Aminicenantia; order Aminicenantales; family Aminicenantaceae; genus CAYZDV01. Next base: position 951 of record CAYZDV010000078.1, on the reverse strand, counting down.
GAAAACCATGGCGTCCAGATGTGAGAGGGGATGACCACGCACTGGGGGCATGTCTCGGCGACGATTTTCACGAAGTGCCTCGAATCCATGCCCAGGATGGGACGGCCGTCCGAGCGCAGGTTGCCCAGGCCGGCGAGCTTCTGGTTGATTGTGTCCGCGGATTCGAAGTCCGGAGCAAGAAGGAGAAGATGAATTTTTCGCACTCCGCCTTTCTTGGAGTAGATGAAGCTGATTTCGGTGGAGAGGATGAAAAAGACATCTCCGGTGGAGAAGGGCAGGTGTCTGAGAAGGTCATTTTCCGGAGCGGCGAAGTTTTTGAGGCGGAAGAAGCCGTTTCCCGCTGGTTCCAGTTTCTGTTTGAGAAGGAAAAGCCATTCCGGATGCGTGAAGTCTCCGGTGGCCAGAAGCTTGATTCCCTTGATGCTTGCCCATAAGGCCAGGTTGTCGAGGGCCATATCCCGGGAAGTGGCCCGGGAGAACCTGGAATGGAGGTGAAGGTCAGCCGCGTATTTCATCGAGAGTTCAGTTTAAGGAATAACGAACGCCATTTCAAGGAAATATCGTCAGCGATCAAAATTTTAAAATGATGATGACATTTGCTTTTCCCGTGAATAATCCAATATATTGGATTTCATCCATTTTTTTGGATGGAACACCGGATAATCCCTTCACGCCGTTTTATTTAAGTAATTGAATTTAATAGACTTATGTTTTAAGTCGATACTGGCATAATTATTGCATATAATTTACAGGCTATTATGTATACAATATTTTGTACAGATCCTAAAAACGGAGGTGATGCTGAGGAAGAAAGAGAACATTTAAGGGCAACGGGTGGAGTGACGCTGTTCACTCCAGGGTTTCAGGTTCTTTTCCCCCGAAAGAAACGGGGGCAAAAGGAGGTTCAAATTGCGTAAAGCGTTAAGCATTTTATTCGTGCTTGTTCTTTCC
>CAYZDV010000077.1:0-9471 GCA_964477275.1 uncultured Eubacteriales bacterium | reverse complement strand
CTTTTTTCTCTTCCGTCTTCTCCTCTTTCTCAGGCGTCCAGTCGTCTATCGTCAGGGGGAATTCCTCGAGAAAGGATGAATCCAGCTTGAAGAGGTAATCCAGCCGGGCGTTTTTCACCACCACCTTCCTGGCTTCCCTGTCTTCAGCGCCGATGAGAACGGTGATTTCCCTGGTCTTTTCCTCATGCTCTCTCACCCGGATTTTGACTTCAGCCCGGGGAGGGTCCAGCCCGTATTCCTTCAGCTTCAGGCTCTGCGGCGGGTCGATGAACTCCTCGGCCTTCAGGCTTTCGATTTTGCGGATAAAGGTCTGGATTTTCGTCTTATCCGCCTCCTCTTTGACCGGTGATTCAAAATGCCATCTGTCTTCCGCATCTTTCACCAGCACCCAGTCGGCCTCACCCCTCTTCAGCTGAAGCTTATTCGCCTCCCAGCTGTAGAATTTGGCCACCTCTTTTTCCCGTAATTCTGCGGCGTTTTTTTCCAGGTCGGAAAGGATGGAGTCGTCTGACGCGACGATTTTTGAGGAGAGCGAGGTGGTGGCATGGAGCGCGTCGTCTTTTTTATGGAGGGCGAAGGTCACCTGCTGGTTGAAAGAGGGAATGCTCAGCGTGATCTCATATTCCGGCTTGTCCAGCCCGTATTTCGCCACTTCTTCCGGTTTTTTCTCCTCAGAAACAAATTCCTTGGCTTTCAAATTGGAGAGCGAATGGAGAAGACCGATCATTTTGCTTTCCACTGCCAGCGCCCGGACAGGCTCTTTGAAGAACCATTCCCCATCTTTTTTCTCCGCTTCCCAGCGGACATCTCTGGCTCTGAGGATGATGTTTTTTACTTCTTCTGTTTCAAAGCGGAAGATGTCCTTCTGGCGGAAATCAAAGAGGCTCTTATCGAGCAGGCTTTTAAGGTAGCTGGAGACGAGAACAACCCTTTTTTCGTCCTCCCTTTTGGCGAACAAATGGCGATCCAGCGGGTTTTCCATGCCGATGAGGATTTTGACCGGCTCTTCCCTGTCTTTAACCCAGAGAGTTAACTCTGTTGTGGGGATCTCGAACCTGGTGAGATCCTCGGAATCATTTTCGACCACCCTCTGGATTACCAGGTCGGAGAAATCGTCGGCGAGGCGCGCAACCTCGTATTTGTCCGCTTTTGCTTCGAAGGGGGTGGTAATGAACCATTCACCGTTTTCCTTCTTCTCGAAGGTGATGGATTCATCGCCTCTCTTCAGCACCATTTTCTGGACTTCGTCTGAGGAGAAGGCGACCAGCTTGTCCTCTTCTTCCTTCTTGCCCTTGCCGATATTCTCAAAAAAGAGCACAAAGGCCAGCAAAACAGCAAAAACGGCGAAGAGGATGAGGGTCGTCTTGAACTTCATAGCGAACGCCTCCTTGCCCAGATGAAACCTCCGATGACGATCACCGCCAGGGGCAGGAGAACAACGGAAACCAGGAACAGCGCCCTTCCCTGGGTGGCTGTCATCTGGATGGTTCGCGGCCTGGCAGTTCTGGGCTGGATGGAGATCAGGTCTGCCTCCTCGGTCAGCCAGTTGACCGTGTTGAGGAAGAGATTCCCGTTTCCGGAGAGATAATAATAGCGGTTGGAGATAAAGTCGGAGTCGCCGAAAACAGCCAGGCGTCCCTCTTTTTTTGGCCTTTCGGGGATTTCTTCTGTTTCTTCAGATTCCAAATCTTTTTCTCCAGCTTCCTCTTCTTCCCGGGGCTCGATAGTGGCCACTGCGGCAATGGGAACAGGGCCTGGCACATCTTTATCCCTGTCGAACGTCACCTGCTGGACATCGAGCTGCCTCTCCGACCAGGACTGGGCGCTCGTCTTGGCCAGAATAGTGGTGGATACGCCTTCGGGCGTCTCTTCTGTCTCGTTCACGGAGCGCGCATAAGGAAAGAAAGTGGCGATGTTGAAGTTGTGTGTGATCTCATGGTATTCGTAATCGCTGACGATGGGCATGAAGTAATCGCCTCCCACGAGACGCGAAACGGTATCCACAATCAGGTCGTTTTCGAGCTGGATGCCAAATTCTTTAAGGAAGCCTTGAAGCCCGGCCGCGGTCTCGGGGTCCACCATGAAAAAGGCCCGGCCGCCCCTGTTGATGAAGTTCCGGATGGTCTCCAGCTCATCGGGAAGAAGGTCTTTTTCCGGGCCGGGGATGATGAGGAGGGTGCAGTCTTCGGGAAACGTTTCCGACAGGGCCAGCTTCAAATTCTTGACTTCGTAAGCGAGTTTTTCCAGCTCGGTTTTAGCCTGGGAGTAACCGTCCTCCATGCTGTTTTCGATGCTTCCCTCACCGTGTCCTTCGAGGAAGTAAATCACTTTTTTCTTTTCCCGGGAGACCTTGATGATGGCGTTGGTGATGTCCTCCTCGCTGGTGGCGGTGATGCGGCTTTCTTTGTCGCCGCATTCGAAGATCGAAGTGCCGTCGGTGGTCACGTCGTATCGTTTGACCAGGCCCGGGTTTTTGTCCGGATCGATGAACTCGAACTTGATTTTTTTGGAATGGTAATTGTAGATTTTGAGCAGGTTTTCCATCCTGGCCCGGCCGATGTTGCCCTCCAGGAAAAAACACCTGACGTGGACATCGTTTTTGAGGTTCTTGAGGACATTTATCGATTGGTCGGACAGGCTGTGGATTTTGGACTCGGTGAAGTCAAACCGGTAGTGATGCCTGGCGAAGAAGTAGTTGACCAGGATGAGAATGCCCAGAACGAGGATGATGATGAAAAACATGTTGCTGGAGTAGATAAAGGACCTCCGCTTGAAGCCTTCCTGGAGAGAGGGAAGGTTGAGGATGATGTAGAGGGCCAGGACAGCGATGCCGCCAGCGCCGGCAACCAGAGCGATGATTTTTTTGTGAGGCCAGATGAAAAGCGAAACCAGAGCAAGCGAGATGAGCGCCAGGGCGATAGAATTGAGATGCTGTTTGACTTTTTCCATTTTTTACCTCCACCTCCGGGACTGGATGACCGAGTGAGCAAGAAAGAGACCCAGGAAGACGAAGCTCAGGTAGTAAACCACGTCTGTCGTATCCAGGATCCCCTGGGTCATGTCGTCGAAATGCTGAAAGAAGGAAAGATAGTTGATCACGTCCTTCCAGATGCCGCTGGCAGAGCCGGCAGCCCAGTTCAGGATAAGGAAGAGAAGCAGGGTGCCGAAGCTCAGCAGGGCGGCCGCCATCTGGCTTTCGGTCAGCGATGAGTAGAAAACCCCCACCGCCATGAAGGCTGCGCCCATGAGAAAGATCCCCAGATAGCCGTTCAGGATGGGCACCAGCTCAGGGTTGCCGTAGGCGAAGGCGAAGAGGGAAAGAATCCCGGACGACATCAGCATTACCAGAAGGACGAAAAGGGAAGCGGAGAACTTTCCCAGGATGATCTGGTTCACGGAAAGGGGGCTGGTGAAGAGCAGCTCGTCGGTCTGCCGTTTTTTCTCTTCGGCAAACAGCCGCATGGTGAGAAGGGGAATCATGAACAGAAGGATGATGCTCATGTTGTGGAAGAGCGGAGAGAAGACCATCTGGTTGATGTTCACCTGCTGGAAACTGCCCGGGTAGCGGGCCATCTGCATGGTGTAAGAGTTGAAATACCATATGAGGCTATAAAAGAAAAACCCGACAATGAGGATGAAGATAAAAATGGCGACATAAGCGATGGGAGACGTGAAGTAGGTTTTGATTTCTTTCTTGCAGATTGCCCATATGTTTCTCATTGTGCCATACCTCCTGAGATGATCCTCAGATAAAGGTCTTCAATGCTCATTCCGAGCGGCTTCATCTCCAGTAAACCCAAATTTTTTTCCACGGCCAGCCTGGCGATTTCATCCCGCAAATCCCTGTCCTTTCTCCATTCGAGCTCGAATTCATCGTCTTTGGGGATGACCTTCTGGATTCCGGGAATACTCTGGAGCAGGGAGAGAACCTCCTTTCCCCCTTTCCGGAGCTTGACGGCCACTCCTTCCTTTTCCTTGTAGGAAGCGGTGAGCTCTTCGAGGAGGCCGGAAGCCATCAGGTTTCCCTCGTTGATGATGACCGCACCGTCGCAGGTCTGGGTGACTTCAGCCAGGATGTGGGTGGAGAGGAGGATGGTCCGCTCACCTTTGAGGGATTTGATGAGCTGCCGGATCTCGATGATCTGGGCCGGGTCGAGTCCCAGGGTCGGCTCATCGAGAATGAGCACCCGCGGGTCGTGGATGAGGGCCTGAGCGATCCCCGCCCGCTGCTTGAAGCCGCGGGAGATGTTTTTGATGAGTCGGCCCTCAACCGGCTCAAGCCCGCTGGTTGTGACCGATTTTTTCACAGCCTCCTTTTTTCGGGACGATGGAATCTGCTTGATTTCCGCCACAAAATTCAGGTATTCCAGAACGGTCATCTCCGGGTAAAGAGGAAGCGTCTCGGGAAGATAGCCGATGATTTTTTTGACTTCGAAGGGCTGTTCGAAGACATCAAACCCGGCCACGCTGGCTTTTCCGTCCGTCGCCGGCAGATAGCCGGTGAGTATGCGCATGGTCGTTGTTTTGCCCGCTGCATTGGGGCCGAGAAGCCCCCAGATTTTTCCCTTCTCGACCTGGAAGCTGAGGCCGTTGACGGCGACCAGGTCACCGTATTTTTTGGTCAGGGATTCCACTTCAATCATCTTTTTACTCCCTCCGTTTGATAAAGCTGATATAAATCGGATTATTCATGAATCGCGAGAAATCGGGAAATGGGGTTTGTGTCCCCGATTTCTGGATTCCATCACATCAGTTCCGGCTGCGGAACGCCCATCATGGAGAGGGCCTTCTTGAGGACTTCCCTGATGGAATGGATGGTCATAATCCGAATCTTCTTCACCTCCTGGTTTTTCTCGGCCAGGATGGAATAGAGATGATAATAGGCGTTGAACTTCTGACAGAGGTTGAAGGAGAATTTCGCCAGATGCGAGAGTTCGAGCGAGCGGATGGAATGGAGCACCTCTTCTTCGAGCTGGGCCGCATAAAGGATAAGGTCCCAGAAGTCAGCCGCCTCGTTCTCCTCCAGTTGACCTAAAGGAATCTTCTGCTGTGAAAGCAAGGCTTCAAGGTCTTTTTCGGTGAATCCCTCCCGTTCCTTCAGCTTGCCGAAGATGCTGTTGATGCGGACCAGCGTGTACTGAAGGTACGGTCCTGTCTCCCCCTCGAAATTGAGGGCTTCTTCAAAGTCGAAGACGATGAGGGAGTTCCGGGCGAACTTGAGCATGAAGTAGCGAAGTGCGGCGGCGGCGATCCGGCGGGCTGTCTCCTTTTTCAGTTCCTCCGGAAGCTCTGGGTTCCTCCTCTCCACTTCCACCAGGGCTTTTTCCTCCAGCCTGTCCAGCAGGTGGTCAGCCTTGACGCCCAGCCCTTTCCGGCCTGAAACCTCGAGGAACCCCTTTTTTTTCTCCTCTTCAGAGAGGCTCAGGTTAAGCTCCGTCACGCTCTTCGGCGAAAGGCCAACCATTTCGTAGGAGAAGTGGATGGATTTTTCAGCCTGCGTGAAGTAATTCAGGGCTTTAAGGCCCTGGACGACGATTTTCTGGAGGTGTGACTGCCGGGTGTCGATGACGTTAAAGACCTGGCTGCCTTTGCCGAAGGTGGGAGCTTTGTGCCTGGAAGCTGTGGTCGTGATCCAGATCGTCCTGCCGTTCTCTTCAAGGAAAGGTTCATAGAAGAAATCCTTCTCCAGCAGGCCGAATTTCCAGATCTGGTAAGCGATGTCCTTACCGACGTAGGTCACCGTTCCATCGGAGCGGATGATGACTTTTTCTCTTTCCGGGTCATCCTCGAGATCCATCACCCAGCAGCCTTTGTTCGCTCCTTCCCCGGCCAGGCGGATGCCCTTTTTCTCCTTCAACAGCGAAAAAGCCCTGTCCCAGAATTTGAGATGAAGGATGCTGCTCTCACAGGGAAGGATGTCATAAGTCACTCCGATTCGGCGCATGGTCTGCAGGTGGGCTCTGAGGATTCTTCGGGACAGATGATGGGCGAACTCATACTCGGGATTTTGCCGCTGCTCGATTCTTTTCAGGATTTCTGCCCTTCTTTGCTCCGCCTCAGGATGGCGCTCCAGGTGGGAGGAGATCCGGGCGTAAAGGTCCCAGCAGTAAAAGTCAAATTTTTCCTGGATGGCCGCGATTTCGGCCAGGCTTTTCTTCTCAAGCTCCATGAAGCCGAAGACGACATCGGCCACCTGGACCCCCGTGTCATCGATGTAATTCTGGACTTCGACTTTTTCCCCCTTGTATCTCAGGCAGCGGACCAGGGTGTCGCCGAGGCAGGCGTTGCGGAGATGTCCGATATGGGCCGCCTTGTTGGGGTTGATGTTGGTGTGCTCGATGATGATTTTTTCCTCTTCGGGAGAGAGCGAAGTCTGGTTCAGCCGCTGCAACTGGTGGCGGAAGACCGACTCCCTGTCCAGGAAGAGGTTGATGTATCCCGGACCTGCCACCTCGGCTTTTTTGACGCCTTTTAGCGCTGAGAGATGAGTGACGATTTCTGCTGCCAGTTCTCTCGGCTGGCGGTTGAGTTTTCTGGCCAGCTGGAAGGGAAAGGCGAGGGCCAGGTCGCCCATTTTTTGCTGGGGTGTGTAGCCGATTTCAACATCTGCCGGTTCCAGGGGATACTTTCCCCTCAGCTTCTCGAAAATTTTTTCCTTTAAGGAGGCCTTGATATTCAGCATGATGATTTTTCATTATAGCAAATTCGAGGACAGGGACAAGGTTTCTCACCGAATTTCTTGCATCGGAAAAAGTTCTATGGTAGAAATGAATTTTCGCAGAAGGAAGGTCATGAAGGAAACCCGCCTTAATTCCATCCATAAAAAGCTCGGGGCCAAGATGATTGAGTTTTTCGGCTGGGAGATGCCCGTCGAATTCAGCGGAATCATCGATGAACATCTGGCCGTCCGGGAGAAGGCCGGCCTTTTCGATGTGAGCCACATGGGAGAGATTGTCATCAGCGGGAAGGATGCTCTCCGCTTCATTCAGTACCTCACTCCAAACGACGCCAGCCGGCTCACTCCTTTTAAAGCCCAGTACTCGGCCCTGACCACTCCTCAAGGCACGTTTGTCGACGACCTTCTTGTCTACTGCCTGGACGAGGAGACTTATCTTCTGGTTGTCAATTGTTCTAATTCGGATAAGGACTTCAAGTGGATTGTCAGCCATCAGAAAGGGTTTGATGTCCGGGTCGAAAACAGGAGCGAGGATTACAGCCAGCTCGCGCTCCAGGGGCCCCGGGCTCTCGAAATCCTTCAGCCCCTGCTGGATGTGAACCTGAGCGAGATGAATCCGTTCGATGCCGGTTGGGGAAAAATCGCCGGCGAGGAGATTCTTGTCTCCCGCACCGGCTACACCGGTGAAGACGGGTTTGAGGTCTACACCCTTTCTGTCCACCCGGAGAAAATCTGGGAGGCGATCATGGAGAGCGGGAGAGGCTCTGGCTGCCTTCCGGTCGGCCTTGGCGCGCGCGATACGCTGCGCCTGGAGGCCAGGCTCATGCTCTACGGAAATGATATCGATGAGACAACAACTGTCCTCGAGGCTGGATTGGGCTGGCTGGTGAAATTCAAGAAAGGAGAATTCCTGGGGCGGGAAGCCTTACTCAGGCAGAAAGAAGAGGGAATCACCAGAAAAATCGTCGGCTTTGAACTGTTGCGGAAGGGAATTGCCCGTCCTCATTATCCGGTCTTCATCGAGAGAAAAAAAGTCTCCGAAGTCGCATCCGGAACCTTTTCTCCCTATCTCAAGAAAGCCATCGGACTCGCTTACCTTCCCGTCGCTTTCACAGAGATTGGAACCGAATTCGAAGTCGGAATAAGAGACAAAAAAGTCAAGGCCGGGGTTGTCCCCACACCTTTTTATAAAAGAGAAGAGCTGAAGAGACCGGCTTGAGGTCATTCCCAGGAATCGGCTCTTCCCAATCCTGAAAAAAACAAGAAACCGGTGACGGGTTTTCTTCGGAGGGCAGGCGGCATTTTTTCCGGCCTGAAATGGAAAATGGCCGCTGTTCTCCGAGCGACTGCAAATGCTGCGCAATCGCAGGGATGTATTGACTAATGATTAATGGATATTTAATATTGACTAATTGCTGTTGGCTCGGGCGCTGTAAAAACGGATTTTGAAATGAGACCATTGCGAGGAGGAAATCATGTATCCTGAAGACTTTTACTACTCCAAGGACCATGAGTGGGTCCAGGTCAAGGCCGGAATTGCAACGGTCGGAATCACCGATTTTGCTCAGAAGCAACTGGGGGATGTGGTCTATGTGGAGCTGCCCAAAGAGGGGACCAAGCTGGAGTTTCGTCAATCTTTTGGAGTGGTTGAGTCCGTCAAGGCCGTTTCCGATGTCTATTCTCCGATCTCCGGGGAGGTGATCGAGGTTAATGAAGGGTTGAACGATTCCCCGGAGCTTGTCAATCAGGACCCTCATGGCAAAGGCTGGTTTATCCGGATCAGGATCAAGGATGAAACGGAGCTGGAGAAGCTGATGTCTGCGGCAGAATACGAGAAATTTCTTGAAGGAATCCAGGAATAAGATTTTCCACAGATGAAAAGGAAAGATTTCACTCATGAGTTATATTTCACTCAGCGATAAAGACAGAAAAGAGATGATGGCCAGAGTGGGCATCTCCTCTCTCGATGAGCTTTTCCGATGCATCCCTGAAGAGGTGAAGCTGAAAAAGGAGCTCCGCCTTCCCGCTCCTATGACTGAAGTTGAGCTCATCCGTCATTTTGAGGAGCTGGCCAAAAAAAACACATTTGGCGATTTTCTCCCATTCCTGGGAGCAGGAGCTTACCCTCATCTGGTTCCTTATGTGGTGGATTACCTCAGCTCCAGAGGGGAATTCGTCAGTCCCTATACGCCTTACCAGCCCGAGGTCAGCCAGGGAACGCTTCAGGTTATCTTTGAATACCAGACCCTCATCTGCCAGCTCACAGGCATGGATATCTCCAACGCCTCTCTCTATGATGGAGCCTCCGGCGCAGCCGAAGCGGTGCTCATGGCCCATCGGTTGAAGGAAAAATCCCGGGTGCTCATTGCCCGGACTCTCCATCCCCAATATCGCAGGGTAATCAGGACTTATGTCAAGAATTTAGGCATTGAGGTGGAAGAGATCGGCTATACCGAAAGAGGAGAGGCGGACACCGAAGAGCTTCAGAAGAAGTTTTCTGAGGAGACATCCGCCGTTGTCGTCCAGTCCCCCAATTTTTTCGGGATCGTGGAAGATATCGAAAAAATTTCCGGCATTGCCCATGGAGCGAGAGCGCTCTCTGTTGTGGTTGTCGCAGAGCCGATCTCATTCGGCCTTCTGGAAACTCCGGGAAAGCTCGGCGCGGATATCGTCACCGGCGAGGGCCAGTCATTCGGCATGCCGTTGAGCTTCGGCGGCCCCTATTTAGGCTTTATGGCCTGCCGCAAGGAATTTATCCGCCAGTTCCCTGGCCGCATCGCCGGCCAGACAAAAGA
>CAYZDV010000076.1:0-9558 GCA_964477275.1 uncultured Eubacteriales bacterium | reverse complement strand
TTCATCTCTCCTCCCGGCGGCCGATTTCATCGGCTTCCCTCGATGGATGGTTCGGTAAGGCTAAATCTTCAAGGTCGCTTCTTCCATTCCCGTGTATTTTACCCACACTAAATGAAAGAGATTCGTCTAAATTATACTGTTTTGAGCCAGTTCTGAATTTCGTGGAAGGCCCGGTCGAAATCCTTCCGGCTGAGAGAAAAAATCCGGACATCCGTTCTTTTCTTGATGCTGTCGGCGAATTCATGGCTTCGCTCCATGATGGAGCCTAAGACCTTTTGCGGGGAATCCAGAGCGCGGACAAGGACATCCCTGAACCGTGCCGAGAAAAGCTCCATTTTTCCGATTTCATCGACGATAATCAGTTTTTCTGAGTCCAGAGCTTCCTCGATGGCCGAGCATCCGATGTGTTCCAGGTCTTCGATGTTCACCCCGTAGTTTCCCACGCGATAGGCCGCGGGCAAGTCCTTTCTGGCCAGGAGCCCTTCTTTTCTATCAGGAAGGGTGATGATCTTGAACCCGACACGCTCTCCTGCCTCTCTCAGTTCCTCGGTCACAAAACCTCCTGCGCCGCATGTTGAAGAGATGTCCTGATAGATTTTCATGATCAGGGTTGTTTTCCCGCAGCGGGGTGGTCCGGTCACAAAAACATTCTTCAAGGTTTATTCGAGCTCTTTGGCGATGATTTCTCTTAACGCGTCGCTGAGTTTCAGGCATTTTTTCTGCAGCGATGCCGCCTGTTTTTTTATTCGGGCCGTGAATCGAGAGTCCTGGATGTTGGGCAGGTTGATCCGGATGTTGTAGTAGGCGCCTTCAGCAGCGGCCCTCGCGGCGAGGCCGGCCACGCCGGCATCGCTCAGAGAGTTTTTATTTCCTTTGAGCGCCACTTCCTGGGCCAGATTCAGAGCCTCAAGGCTTTTTTCCAGGACACTGAAGGGCACGAGCGTCGCTTCTTTGGACGCCTCCTCCACGGCTTTCTCTCTTTCTGCCTGCTGCTCTTCTGTCTTCTTGGGCAGCCGGAAGGCATCCATCACTCGATTGAAGGCCGCGGTGTCCAGGTCCACGGCCTTCAGGAATTCGTCCTTCAGCCTCTGTGCTTTCACGGCGATTTTTTTTACGTCATTCTGGACGTTTTCATATCCCTTTTTTCCCACGGTCAGGTTGGACACCATGGAGGAGAGGGCGGCGGAAAGGGCTCCGCAGAGAGCCGCCGTGCTTCCTCCACCTGGAGCAGGGGAGTCCATGGAGAGCTCGTTGGCGAACTCCCTCAGGTTGAGGTCGAGGAGGGATTTTTCCACATCCTTGAACTGGTATTCGATGATTTTCTTCCGGGGGTCAAAGGGAGCAACATCGTTGAGGCCGAGCGAGATGACCGCGATCCGGATGAGCTCTTCTTCCGGGACGCCCGGACTCTTTCCCTGCTTTTTAAGATAGTGGCGACCGGCCATGAGCAGGGCCTCCTTGGGGATCAAGCCGACCAGCTCGCTTCCGGTCACTCTCAGGCCGAGCTTTTCCGCCTGCCGGACGCATTCATCGAAGACGACATGAGGCGGAGTGATTTTGTAGTTGATGAAGTTGATGGAGATCTGAGCGATTCCATAGTCCTCGATATACCAGCCCACGGCCTTCAAGGCTTTGAACTTGCCCGGAACCTTGACCGACAGCCCTTCTTCGTCTCTGACGATGTTGCCTTCCTCATCTCGTTTGGCTCTTCCTTTTTCTCTGATGTTGAGCGCGATTTCATGGGCCAGCCTTCGGTCGGAGGTGTTCAGGTTGACGTTGTAGGCGATCAGGAATTCTCTGGCTCCGATCACCGCCGCGCCGGCTTTGGGATTAAAGACGGGTTCACCGTAATCCGGCGCCCACCCGGGGTCCTTCAGTTTCTCGGGAAGTCCCTCGTATTCTCCGGCTCTGATGTCGGCCAGGTTCTGTCTCTCCGGCTTCTGCGCCGCCTCTTCATACAGGTAAACGGGGATGCCCAGCTCTCTGGCCACTCTTTCTCCCAGTTCATGGGCCAGCCGGATACAATCTTCCATGGCTACCCCTGTCACGGGCACAAAAGGGCAGACATCTGTGGCTCCTATCCGGCTGTGAGCGCCCTTATGCTGGCGCATGTCGATGACTTCGGCGGCTTTTTTAATGGCTTTAAACGCTGCCTCTTTGACTGCCTCAGGAGAGCCGATGAAAGTGACAACGGTCCGGTTGGTGGATTCTCCCGGGTCCACATCGAGGAGTTTGACCTTGGGAGTGGATTCGATTTCTCTGGTAATGGCTTTGATTTTTTCCGGGTCTCTCCCTTCGCTGAAGTTCGGCACGCATTCGACAAGCTTCATGGACGAGCTCCTTTCATCTGAACCTATGAATTCCCAGTGAAATGCCCTTTATATTGAACACCTCCACTTCCTCGGCGCTCCTGAACTGGTTGAGAATAATGCTGGCGTCTCCGACAATGACCACCGCAGGAGTCAGCAGCGGGTATTTCCTGGCGGCCTGAAGAACCGCGTCCGGCGTCAAGGTCATGATGTTCTCATGGTACCTGCTCCAGTGAGCATCTCCGAGATCGAATGCCTTGATCTCAGCGAGCTTGAAGGTCAAACTCTCGGAGGTTTCGATCCGGAGAGGAAAGTGGCCGATCAGGTAAGACTTGGCCTGCTCGGTCTCGAAACTGGGAATTTTTTGAGTGGAGACGAGCTCCATTTCCTTGAGGATTTCCTGCAGTGAAGCAAAAACAACGTCTGGCCTGACTCTGGCCTTGATGAGGAAGACACTGCACGCCTTATAGAAGAGGATCTCACTGAAAGCATAGTAAGCGTAGCCCTTGGATTCCCTGAGATTCATGAACAGGCGGTCGTTGGTGGTTCCTCCCAGGATCTGGTTCATCACCAGCAGGGAAGAAATATCCGGGCTCGAGGGGGGCGAGATGATATTCCCCAGGAAAATGGTGGCGTCTCCGGCCTGGGGAAGGTCGACCAGACAGATTTTTTTCTGGGAAAAGGGCTTGGGTGGAGGAAGAGAAGCTGTTTGTCGCTCTTTCCGTATCCAGCGGCCGAAATAATAAAGGATTCTTCTCGATGTCCTCTCGATATCAAAGCGGCCGGACAGGATGAGATGAGCATTGTTGGGCCTGTAATGCTCATGATGAAAAGAGATGAGGTCTTTCTGGATCAAATTTTTGATGACGTCTTCATTGAAGTTCGTTTTATCGTAGTGATGGTTCTGGAAGAGGAGCCGCAGCAGCTGCCTTCTGGCCAGGAATTCCGGATTTCTGTTTTGTTCGAGAAGCTCAAAATACAGTGCCCGTTTTTCGCTCTCGATTTCCCGCTTGGGGAAGACCGGCTGGAGCACCATTCCGCTCAGGAGGTCGAGGGCCTGGTCAAGATAACCTTCCAGGACGGTGAGAGAGAGAAGAGTGAAATCGGCATAAGTCGCGGTGGAGAAGCTTCCGCCCATGAATTCGATTTTTTCCTCGATCTGGGATGATGAGAGGAAGGAAGTTCCCTGGCTGAGCGTCCGGGCAGTCAAAGTCGCCAGACTCTGCAGTCTTTCAGGAGAGGAGCTTTCACCGGAAAAGATGACAATGTTGAGGCTGACGATGGGCAGATGGTCCTGGACGATGAATGAAACCTCCAGACCGTTGAGCAGGGAGGTGGACTGGATGCGGGGAAGATTCAGGGCCGGCATCGGTTCGGGAATGGGAGGCGTTCTGCGGAATCGCTCCTGGGAAAGGAGAGAGAGCGGCCAGAGGGAAAAGATGAGCAAAAGAGACAAAAGAGAATTTCTGAAGCGTCTTTCTTTCTTCATTTGCGGATGATATCGAGGCAGATGCCCTCCTCCGTGAAATAGCGATTGATGATTCCGACGATCTCGGTAGGGGTCACCTGGAGGTATTTATCCAGTTCGCCGGGAAGGTCTGCCAGACGCTTTCCCGACAGGAAATTCTCGGCGAGGAAAAGAGCCCTGTCCAGAGACGCCTGAAACTGATGGACGTAATCCGTCCTGAGCATGTTCTTCGCTTTGGCAAGCTCCTCCTCAGAGATGAAGCTCGATTTCAAGCGGTTGATTTCGGAATGGATGGCTCGCTTGCTCCGCTGGGCCATCATGATGTTGTTGGTGAGGACAAAGAGCTTGAAGCGGGCCTGATCCTTTCTTATTTCTATGCCGCCGCTGAGATGGCGGACGAGCCGGTCTTTCTTGACCAGTCTTCTGTGCAGACGGGATGTCGCTCCTTTGAGGAGGAGGTATTCGATGATTTTCAAAGGATAAAAATCGGCAGAATCAGGCGACGCCAGTTTGTAGCCGAGGTGAAACCCGGGCGAAGGGACATCAGGATGCTCGAGCCATTCAGTGATGGTTCTTTTTTCCAAAGGTTCGGCTTCGGGAGCCAGCGGAGGGTCTTTTCCTCTGGGCAGCGTTTCAAAATATTTCCGGACATCGATGAGGGTTTTTTCCCTGTCGATGTTGCCGGCAATGGCCAGGACGGCATTCTGCGGCGTGTAATACAGGGAGTAGAAATTTTTGACATCGGCGGCGGTGAGGTTCGCCAGATCCGTTTCGTGTCCGATGACCGGATGGCTGTAGGAAAAACCAGGATAGAGCATCTCGTCGAACCTCCAGAAGCTTTCCAGGTAGGGTTCGGCGGATTTGCGGTAACGGATTTCCTCAATGATCCCTCTCTTGACCTGCTCCACGTTCGCCTCGGTGATCTGGAGGAATTTCATCCGGTCAGCTTCCAGCCAGAGCACGCGGGGAAGCTGGTTGGAAGGAACGGTCTGGAAGAAAACGGTTTTATCTTCAGCCGTGGTCGCGTTCAGAGTGCCCCCGACCATGTTGATCATGCGGATATGCTGCATCGGGCCCACGTTCTCCGAGCCGAGGAACATCAGGTTTTCGGTCAGGTGAGCCAGACCGGCCTTTCCCTTTGGTTCGTTGATGGAGCCGACGTTATAGGCGACAACGATAGAGACGATGGGAAGAGATTCGTCATCGGAGAGGATGACCTGGAGGCCGTTTTTCAGGGTGTGGAGGGAGAAGGAAAAGAGAACGCCTCTTTTCTCCTGGCCTTTTAAAGCGATAGGATTTGTTACAATAAATAGGAAGACAATGAGCAGCGAAAGTTTTTTGAGTGCCGCACAATTTTCAGACATGGGACAGTTCAACGAGTTCTATAAATATCACAAATCCAAACCCAAATTCAAATATCCGGTCGGAATCTCAGCATTGCCAAAGCCTTTGTGAAGTGGAGAGCGGAGTGTTTCGGGAATGCAGGGAGGGTATTTATTTCGTTGTAAACAGTCGGCTTTTGTGATAATTTATCTGCTCTGAATCTGTTCTCTAAATCCCGGACAAGAGGTACTCGATGAGCATGCAAGGAAAGCATTTGTTTACATCGGAATCGGTGACCGAGGGTCACCCGGATAAAATCTGTGACCAGATTTCCGATGCCATTCTGGATGACCTCCTCAGGCAGGATCCGCGAAGCCGGGTCGCCTGCGAGACGCTGGTGACCACCGGTCTCGTGGTTATCGCCGGAGAGATCACCAGCAACGGCTACTGCGAATTCCAGAAAGTGGTGAGGGATACGGTCAAGCAAATCGGGTTCACCAGTTCCAAATATGGTTTTGATTACGAGACATGCGGTGTCATTTCATCCATCCATGAGCAGTCTCCTGACATTGCCATGGGCGTTGATGAAAGGGAGGACCGTGAGCAGGGGGCTGGAGACCAGGGGTTGATGTTCGGCTATGCTTGCCGGGAGACAGAAGAATTGATGCCCCTGCCCATCATGCTGGCTCATAAGCTGGTGAAGAGGCTGGCTCAGGTCCGGAAAGAAAACATCCTGAATTACCTCCGGCCGGACGGAAAATCCCAGGTCACCATCCAATACGAAGGAGACATTCCCTGCCGCGTGGAATCCATCGTGCTTGCCGTCCACCATGACGCTGAAGTCAGGATGAGCGACCTCAAGGAGGACATCAAACGAGAAGTCATCGAGAAAGTCATGCCTTTAGAGATGATCGACAAAAACACAGCCACCTACATCAACGAAACCGGTCGTTTTGAACACGGAGGGCCGCTGGCGGATACCGGGATTACCGGCCGCAAGATTATCGTCGACACCTATGGAGGGGTCGGCAGCCACGGCGGAGGCTGTTTCTCAGGGAAAGACCCCACCAAGGTGGACCGTTCCGGCTCTTACACAGCCCGGTATGTGGCCAAGAACATTGTTGCTGCTGGCCTCGCCGATAAGCTGGAAGTTCAGATTGCTTATGCCATAGGGGTGCCTTATCCTGTCTCGGTGATGGTCGATTCTTACGGAACGGCAAAAATATCCGAAGACAGGATCAAAGAGCTGATTAGAACTCACTTCAAACTGACTCCAAAGGGGATGATACAGGCTCTGGATTTGCTCCGTCCGATTTACAAGAAGACAGCCTGTTACGGACACTTCGGAAGGACAGAGAAGGAATTCACCTGGGAAAAGCTGGATAAAGTCGAAGCGTTGAGAAGGGATGGCGGCCTTTGACGAACCGCGTCCCTGATCGCAACCAAAAGATCAGAAAAGGGAGAAGACGATGGATTATGACGTAACGGACCTGGCTCTTGCCGAGAAAGGCAAGCTCAAAATGGAATGGGCGGAACGGTACATGCCCGTCCTTGGCCTGATCAAGGAAGGCTTTGCCAGAGAAAAACCATTGAAGAAAGTCAAAATTTCGGCCTGTCTTCATGTCACCAGTGAATCAGGGAATTTGATAAGGGCATTGAAGCTGGGCGGCGCGGAGGTAACCCTGACCGCTTCCAACCCCCTGAGCACCCAGGATGAGGTGGCTGCAGCGCTGGTCAAATACCACGATGTTCCCGTCTTTGCCAGAAGAGGAGAGGACAAAAAGACCTACTACCAGCATATCAACCAGGCCCTCGACCATTCTCCGCAGATCACCATGGATGACGGTGCGGACCTGGTAACCACCATTCATTCCCAGAGGAAGGAACTCGTCGAAAACGTCATCGGAGGCACCGAGGAAACAACGACGGGCGTCATCCGGTTGATGAGCATGGCCAGGAAGAAAGCTCTTCTCTATCCCATCATTGCCGTCAATGATGCCAAGTCCAAACATCTTTTTGACAACCGCTACGGCACAGGCCAGAGCACGATCGATGGAATCCTGCGGGCCACCAACATCCTTCTGGCCGGGTTGAATTTCGTCGTTGTCGGCTACGGATGGTGTGGCCGGGGCATTGCCATGAGGGCCAAAGGGGCTGGCGCCAGGGTCATCGTTTGCGAGGTGAAACCCCTCAGAGCTCTGGAAGCGCTGATGGATGGGTTCCAGGTAATGACGCTGAGGGAAGCGGCCAGGGCCGGAAACATTTTTGTGACTGCCACCGGAAACAAAACTGTTTTGAGCCGGGACCACTTCCTGAAAATGAAGGATGGCGCCATCCTGGCCAACTCCGGTCACTTCAATGTTGAGATTGATATTCCCGCGCTCGAAGGGTTGGCGACAAAAAAAAGACGGACTAGAGAGTTCATCAAAGAGTATACACTGGAGAATGGACGGAGGATTTTCCTCCTGGCTGAAGGCCGGTTGGTTAACCTGGCCGCAGCCGAAGGCCATCCGGCGGTGGTCATGGATATGAGTTTTTCCAACCAGGCCCACTGCGTCCTGCACCTGGTCCGAAAAGGCCGGAATTTGAAGAATAAAGTTTATCCGGTTCCAGAAGCGATTGACAGGCAGGTGGCCCGGACGAAGCTGAAAACACTCGGAGTCCGCATCGACAGGCTCACCAGCGAGCAGAGGAAATATCTTTCGGGCTGGGCGGAAGGAACCTGATCCTTATTTTTCTTTTTTGAGGACCCTCAAATACTGCTCGATCTGCACCCTTATATCAGGGTCTGTGGCCATCGGCCGGATTTTTTCGAAGATTTCCCTGGCCTTGCCGAATTCGTTGTTTTTGAAATAGGCAACGGCCAGGTTGAAATTGATATTCACATAGAAATCCACAGCCACCATCGATCTTGTATTTGCCTTCACGTCCAGATTCTGGAGAGCATTCTTGTAACTCTCGATGGCGTCCGAGTATTTCAGTTGCATCTCCAGGATGACCCCTTTGAGGTTGTGAGCCAGGCGGAAGTTCCGGTTGATTTCCAGGGATTTTTCGAGATATTCGAGAGCTTCTTGAAGTCTTTCTCTGGTCAGATAAATCCTGGCCAGGTTGTAGTAGGGAAGCTCTCTGGATTTGTAGTTGTGGTCCATGATGGCGATTCTGAACTCTCTTTCCGCTTCATCCAGAAGACCCATCTCCTGATAGGCCACCCCGAGGTAGTTGTGGGCCTCGGTCAGGCTGGGATTGATGGCCAGACATTTTTGCAAATATTTGATCGACTCCTTGAAATCCTGTTTCATCGAATAGGCAAGACCGAGAGAGCAGAGGGCATTGTCATAATCGGGTTTGAGGGCAAGAGCCTTGTTGAGATATCGGATGGCTTCCTCGACGTTTCCTTCGTTGAGATAAAAAAGTCCCATGTTGCACTGATACTGAGGGTCTTTTTCCTGCGCCTTCTGGAGTTTTTTGTGAGGCGCAGCACAGAAGGCCAGATTCAGACAAATGAGAAGGATGGCCGTTATCTTACTTATATCTTTCATGTTATCCTCCTAATCGGCTCTGAATTCACTTTTCAGTTTTCTCGACATCAGCTTCTGGAAAGCCTTTCTCGGGTTTTTGTTCTCATAGAGAACCTGGTAAACCTGCTCGCAGATGGGCATCTCCACTTTCTCCCTCTCGGCCAGCTCGCGGACGCTCAGGGTGGTGGTGATGCCTTCGGCCACCATCTTCATCGAGGAGACGATTTCAGGCAGAGTTTTTCCTTTTCCGAGTTCGCAGCCCACATAGCGGTTCCGGCTCAATTCCCCTGTGCAGGTGAGGACGAGGTCGCCGATGCCGGCCAGCCCGGCAAAAGTTTCTATCCTGGCTCCCATTCTTAGCCCGAGCCCGGCCATTTCGGCGATGCCCCGGGTGACCAGCGCGGCGACCGAATTGCTGCCGAACTCCAGGGAGTCGGAAATTCCCGCGGCGATGGCGATGACATTTTTGATGGCGCCCGCGAGCTCGACGCCGATCAGGTCATCGGAAGTGTAGGTCCGGAAGGTGGAAGAGGAAATGAGGTGCTGGACCTTTTTCGCTCGCTCCTCTTGTCTCGACGCCAGGACAACGGCCGTGGGATGGCTCAAGGCCACCTCTCTGGCGAAACTCGGGCCGGAGAGCACAGCGACCCTGGGAGCAAAGAAGGGCTGAAAGACCTCTGCCATTACCTCGCTCATCCTTTTCAAGGTCCCCTCTTCTATGCCTTTGGTCAGGCTGACAATCAAGTATTTAGAGGCCAGATGAGGGGTAAGCCGGGTGTAGATGTCTCTGCAGAACTTGGAAGGAACAGCGATGAAGACAATCTCCGAGGACTCCAAGGCTTCCTCTCCATCATGGAAAAAAGTCACAGAGGAAGGAAAGACAAGGCCGGGCAGAAAGGCTCTGTTTTCTCTGAGGCGTTTGGTCTCTTTGTAGACATCT
>CAYZDV010000075.1:0-9626 GCA_964477275.1 uncultured Eubacteriales bacterium | reverse complement strand
ATCTACGGCACCTCTTTCTTCACCCGGAAGGACCTCGAAGAGCACCTCCGGCTTCTCGAAGAGGCCAGGAAAAGAGACCACCGGCGCCTGGGCCCTGAACTCGACCTCTTCAGCTTCAATGAGGACCTGGGGCCGGGGTTGATTCTCTGGCATCCCCACGGCTCCACCATCCGCCGCCTCATCGAGGACTACTGGCGGGAAGAGCATGTCAGGGATGGCTACGACTTCGTCTATGCGCCCCACATCGCAAAGCTCGATGTCTGGCGCCGGAGCGGGCACACCGAGTTCTACGAAGCCATGTATCCTCCCCTGCTGAGCGAGGGAGTTGAATACGAGCTCAAGCCGATGAACTGTCCTTTTCACATCATGGTCTTCAACTCCGGCCAGCGCTCCTACCGCGACCTTCCCCTGCGCTGGGCAGAGCTGGGCACGGTCTACCGCTTCGAGCGCAGCGGCGTGCTCCACGGCCTTATGCGGGTGAGGGGATTCACCGTGGATGACGCCCACATCTTCTGCCGCGGGGACCAGCTCGAGGAGGAGATCAAAAGGGTCATCTTCCTCGCCCTGCGGCTGCTGAACACCTTCGGGTTCAAGGAGTATGATGTCTTCCTCTCCACCCGCCCCGAGAAATATGTGGGCAAAATCGAAGACTGGGATAAAGCCACGCTGGCCCTGGAGAAAGCCCTGCGCGGTGCGAACATCGATTTCAGGGTCGATGTGGGAGAGGGCGTTTTCTACGGGCCCAAGATCGATATCAAGGTCAGGGACGCCCTGAAGCGCTCCTGGCAGTGCACCACCATCCAGCTCGACTTCAACCTGGCCGAGAGGTTCGACCTCCATTATGCGGGGGAAGACGGCAGGCCGCACCGGCCCTACATGATTCACCGGGCTCTTCTGGGCTCGCTGGAGCGGTTCT
Source organism: uncultured Eubacteriales bacterium (assembly GCA_964477275.1). Classification (GTDB taxonomy): domain Bacteria; phylum Acidobacteriota; class Aminicenantia; order Aminicenantales; family Aminicenantaceae; genus CAYZDV01. Next base: position 8,710 of record CAYZDV010000075.1, on the reverse strand, counting down.
TCGGCATCCTCATCGAGCACTACAACGGGAATTTCCCGGTCTGGCTGGCTCCGGTTCAGGCGGTCATCATTCCCGTCGCTGACCGGCACAACGGTTATGCCCTGTCCATGGACAGGTCCTTCAAGGACAGGGGACTGCGTTCCCGGGTCGACCTGCGCCGGGAAAAAGTCGGCTACAAAGTCCGGGACGCCGAAGTCCACAAGATTCCCTTTATCCTCGTCGTCGGAGACAAAGAGGTCGAGCGGGGCACAGCTTCCCTCAGGGTGCACACCGCCGGCGACAGGGGGGAAGTGGCGGTCGAGGAATTTCTTGAAAAAGTCAGAGAGTTAGACCAGAATAAATCACAGGTCACGAATCTTTAAAGGAGGTCAGACATTCGAAGATATCCATTTGGCGGGGGGGGAGGCAGGAGAACGCCCCACAGGATCAACGAGATGATAAACGCAGGAGAAGTCAGGATAGTCGACGAGGATAAACAGCAGCTGGGCATCATGCCCCTCGACAGGGCGTTATCCATCGCCGGAGAGAAGGGTCTGGACCTGGTCGAGATTGCGCCGCAGGCCAGTCCTCCGGTCTGCCGCATCATGGATTACGGGAAGTTTCTCTATGAACTGCACAAAAAAGCGCAGGAGGCGAAAAAACATCAGAAACAGATTCAAATCAAGGAAATCAAGTTCAGGCCGAAAATCAGCATCCACGACTTCAACTTCAAGATCCGCCATGTCCAGAGGTTCCTCAGGGAGGGAAACAAGGTGAAGGTCACCATCATGCTCAGAGGACGGGAGAAGGCGAGGCCGGACCTGGCCGACGGAATCATAGAGAGGGTCTTCGAGAACACCAGGGACCTCGGAGTCCAGGACGGAGAAGTCCGCAGACAGTCCTGGGCAACTTCGGTTCTGATCAGCCCCGCAAAATCAGGAGGAAAAGATGCCAAAACTCAAAACACACAAAGGAGCCAGAAAGAGGTTCAAGGTCACGGCAAAGAAGAAGATCTCTCGTCATAAAGCCTGCAAGAGCCATCTTCTGACCAAGAAATCCTCCCGGAGAAAAAGAAACCTGGGGAAGAAGGCCCTCGTCCGGAAATCCGACCGGGACGTCATCAAGAAGATGCTCCCCTACGATTTTTAGGGAAACAGGAGACAGCGATGCCGAGAGTGAAAAGAGGACCAAGGAAAAAAGAGAGAAGAATCAAGATTTTGAAACAGGCCAAAGGCTACTGGGGTGCCCGCAGCCGCAATTACCGGACGGCCAAAGAAGCCGTGGAGAGAGCGCTCCAGTATGCCTACCGGGATAGACGGAACCGCAAGAGAGACTTCAGGCGCCTGTGGATTATCCGCATCAAGGCGGCCGCAGAGCTAAACGGCCTCTCCTACAGCGTGTTCATGAACGGCCTGAAAAAGCTGGACATCGAGCTCGACCGCAAGGTCCTGGCCGACCTGGCCGTGAACTCGCCGCAGACGTTCCTCAACCTGGTGGAAAAGGTCAAGGCTTCTTCCTGAAAAAGGGGACAGGCCCCTTTTTCAGGTTGCGAAGCCCGTGTCGTTGGTCATGAAGGACTACAAAGCCAAAGTCGAAAAATACAGGAATGAGTTCGACAGAGCCCTAAAGCGGGCAAAGGACGAGAAATCCCTCCAGGAGCTCCGCAACCTCTACCTGAGCCGCAGGAGAGGGGTCATCAACTCCCTCTTCACGGGGCTGAAGGCGTTGAAGCCGGAAGAGCGGGCCGCGGCGGGCCGCCTGATCAACGACCTCAAAGACCACATCCAGAAAAAACTCCGGAGCCTCAAGGAAAAGCACAAAGCGGCGGCCGTGGCCGGAGCCGGGGAGACCGACCTCACTCTTCCGGGGAGAAAGCGGTATGTCGGCGCGCCCCATCCGCTGATGCTCTTCCAGGAGGAGATTGAGAACATTTTCGTCGCCATGGGCTTTTCCATCGAGGACGGGCCCGAGATCGAAACCGACTACTACAACTTCGAGGCCCTCAACTTCCCCCCCCTTCATCCGGCCCGGGACGACTGGGATACGCTCTACATCTCGGACGACCTGCTGCTCCGCACCCACACCTCGCCGGTTCAAATCCGCGCCATGGAAAAGCGCAAGCCGCCGATCCGCATCATCATCCCCGGCAAGGTCTACCGCCGGGAGACTCCGGACCCCACCCACCTGCCCATGTTCTACCAGGTGGAAGGCCTGGTCGTCGACCGGGGCGTCACCTTCGCCCACCTCAAGGGCACCCTAAAGCATTTTCTCAAAGCGCTCTTCCATGAGGAGCTGAAAATCCGCTTCCGGCCGAGTTTTTTTCCCTTCACCGAACCTTCGGCCGAAGTCGACATCGAATGCATCGTCTGCGGCCAGAAGGATGCCGGCTGCCGGGTCTGCGGCGGAAGCGGCTGGAAGGAGATTCTGGGCGCCGGGATGGTCGACCCCCGGGTTCTCAAGAACGTCGGCATCGACCCTGAGACCTTTTCCGGTTTTGCCTTCGGTATGGGCATCGACAGGACGGCCATGTTCGCCTACCAGATACCGGACATGCGGTATTTCTACGAGAATGATTTGCGTTTCTTAAGGCAGTTTGTGAAAAAATGAGAATCAGCCTGGACTGGCTCAAGGATTTCATCGACCTCGACCTCCCTCTTCCCGGTCTCATCGACAGGATGAACATGATCGGGCTGGTGGTGGAGGAATGGGAGGAGAGGGGCTCCGATATCATCCTGGATATCGAAACCTATGCCAACCGGCCCGATACCCTCGGGCACCTGGGAATTGCCCGGGAGATCGGGGCTGCCCTGGGCCTGAAGCTGAAGACCCCGGCCTGGCCGCTGAAGGAGGCCGAAGAGAAAACGGCGGACCTCATTGATGTCGAGATCCTCCACCCGGAGCTCTGCCCGCGTTATGCGGGAATTGTCATCAGGGGCATCAGGGTCGGCCCCTCTCCTGTCTGGCTCCGCAGGCGCATCGAGGCCATGGACCTCAAGCCCGTCAACAACGTGGTGGACGTCACCAATTATGTCCTCTACTCCACCGGCCATCCCATCCATGCCTTTGACCTGGCCCGGCTGGCCGGCCCGAAAATCGTCGTCCGCAGGGCCAGGGACGGGGAGACCCTGAGGACGCTCGAGGAAAAAGACGTTGTCCTCACCCCCGACATGCTGGTCATCGCCGATGAAGAAAAGCCGGTGGCTCTGGCCGGAGTCATCGGCGGCCTCGACTCCTCGGTTCAGGCGGCAACCCGGGATGTCTTTATCGAAAGCGCCTGCTTTGAGCCGGCATCGGTCCGGACGACGAGCAGGAAGACGGGCCTCCTGACCGACGCCTCCTACCGGTTCGAGAGGGGCGCGGACGTCTCCTTCCCCCCCCGGGCCGCGCTGATGGCCGCCTCGCTTCTCTCCGGGCTCGGCGGAAAAGCCTCCCGGGGTATCATTGATGTCTACCCCCGCCCGGTAAAAGAGAGGATGGTCGTCCTCCGCCAGCGCCGGATGACCGAGCTTCTGGGGCTTGAGATTCCGGCCGCATTCACCGGCCGCACACTCAAGCGCCTAAAATTCGAGGTCGAAAGCGAGCAGAACGGCATCTGGCGGGTCAGGGTTCCCCTGTTCAGGGTGGACGTGGAGAGGGAAGCCGACCTCATCGAGGAGATGGCCAGGTTTTACGGCTACGACCGGATTCCTTCCTCCTTTCCGCCCCTGACCGTTCCGGAGCCGCCGCTCCATCCTGACCGGAGGCGGCTGGCCAGGGTCCGCCAGGTCCTCTTAGTCTCCGGGTTTGACGAGGTGCTGAATTTCAGCTTTTCCGACCCCGAAAAAGAGGCCCTCTTTCAGACCGGACGCCGGCCGGTCGAAATCCGGAATCCCGTCTCCTCCAGGGCTTCACTGCTGCGCACAACCCTCGCCGGCGGCCTTCTGGAGACAATCGCCTGGAACCGGAACAGGGGAGCCGTCGGCGTTCACATCTTCGAGGTGGGCAAGGTCTACTTCCAGGAAAAGAGACTGAGCCGGGAGCGCCTCACCCTGGCCGCGGCCGCCACAGGGCTGCGCGGGCCTGACCACTGGCAGCGCAGGAGCGAGGAGACCGACTTTTTCCGGCTCAAGGGAACCCTCGAGACCCTGATGGGCTTCATGAGGTTCGAGCCGTTTTCGACGAGAGCCGAAGAGCATCCCTTTTTCGAGAAGGGCTCCTCTCTGGCCCTCGTTTACCGGGAGGAGACGGTCGGCCATTTCGGGCTGATCAGAAAGACGCTCGGTGATGCCTTCTCCCTGAAAGACCCGGTCTGGGCCGCGGAATTGAACCTGGCCGTGCTGTTCGGCAAGCCTCCGCGGCCCTTCGAGTACATCCCGGTTCCCCGGTTTCCCCTAGTCACCCGGGATGTGTCGTTCCTGGTTGACCGCAGGGTCAGCTTCGAGAGCATCAAGGAAGCCGTGGAGAAGCTTTCTCTCCCCTGGCTGCACGAGTTTGACGTCTGTGACCGCTTTTCAGGCCCTGCCATTCCCGGAGGAAAGGTCAGCCTTTCCCTTCGCTTCGTCTTCAGCCATCCGCAGCGGACGCTGCTGACTGAGGAGGTGGACAGGCTTCAGCAGAAAGCAATCCGGGCGTTAAAGGCCAAATTCAAGATTCAATTGAGGGAAGGAGGGAAGCGTTTCCGTGATGACGAATAGAGGATTTTGGGACGGGTCCTGTCGCCGTGTGTCCCCGTCCGTCCTCGCTTCACCCATCCCCCCGTGGGGAACCCCTTCCGCTGCGGGCGTTGCGGGGAGCACACGGCGCCACCCGTCCCTTTTCCAAAAACTGGCATCGCGGAGTTCGAAATGCAAACGGGAAGGAGGGAAAATTGACAAGCGAGCTGGAAAGAATTAAAATACTCGAGAGCAAAATCAGCCAGGTCATCGAGCACGTCAACCGCCTCATCAGCGAGAACGCCAGGCTGAAGCAGCAGCTCAAGGAGCTGAAGTCAGAGAAGAAGGACGTTGAAGACCAGGCAAAGGTCATAGAAAGATTAGAACAAGAACTGAAAAAAATAGAGGAGGAAAGGAAGCTTCTCAAGGAGAAGATCGAGTCCATCATCAGCCAGATCGATCAGGTCGGAATATGACCGATAAAATCATCGAAATCGAAGTCTACGGACAAAAACATAAGATAAGAGTCAAAGGAGAAGAGGATGAAAAATACATCAGCCGCCTGACTTCCTACGTAGATGAGAAGATGCGGGAAGTGGCGGTCAAGTCCAAATCCGCAGACCTGCTGAAAATCGCTGTTCTGGCAGCACTGAACATCGCCGATGAATGTTTCGCCTGCCAGAGCAAGCTGGATCGACTGGAAAACGTCATCAGTGATTTGGAGAGTGGAGTAGAAAGTCTGGAGGACTGCCTGTCAAAAAATGTGCATACATTGGACACCGTCAAGGAAGCGACTTAATCCCACAAGAATAAATATTCTGATGCTCATAAATGGGCTGGGGGAGAGGGAAGACCTGCTCCTCAGAGGAGAGGATTCCCGCGGCCCGTCCGGGAGAGGAAATCTCCTCCGGCGAGCAGCAGAGCCCTGTCCGGCATTCCATTGGGATTCCCCCTGTTCATTGCTCCCTTCTCGAGCAGAGAATGTGACCATCGACTGACCTTCCAGACTTTCATCTCCTTTGATTCACCCGACAAGGAGGTGAACGAAGTGACATCATTGGGAATCGTTCTCATCAGCGCCCTGATTTTAATTTCCGGAGGCGTCCTTTTTATCCTGATCAAGAAAGCTTACGGCGGCCGGGCGATTTTCAGGGCAAGCCAGCAGGCCAGGGAGATCCTGGAGAAGGCCGGGGAGGAAGCCGAGAGAATCCGGCGCGAAGCCGAGATTGAGCTCAAAGAAAAGCAGATCAACATCAAAGCCGAGTTTGACCGCCAGACCCGCGACAGCCGCCGGAAGATCAACGAGATGGAAAGGCGGCTGATGCGGAAGGAGGAGAATCTCGAGCGGCGGTTCCAGGCCCTGGAAAGGAAGGAAAGGGAGTTTGCAGCCAGAGAGCAGAGGCTCCATGTCAGGGAAAGAGAGGTTTCCGAGGAACAGCGGAAATACGAGGCGTTGACCAGGAAGGCCGTGGAGGAACTCGAGCGGCTCTCCGGGTTGACCCAGGAGCAGGCCAGAAGCATGCTGGTAAAGAAAATCGAGGAAGAGGCCAAGCTGGAAGCGGTCCAGACCCTGCGCCGGATCGAGGAGGAGACCAGGGAAAAAAGCCAGCAAACGGCCCGCGAGATTATCTCCCAGGCCATCCAGCGCTCCGCCGCCGAGCACGTGGTGGAGACGACCGTCTCGGTGGTCGACCTGCCGTCGGAGGACATGAAAGGCCGGATCATCGGCCGCGAGGGCCGCAACATCCGGGCCCTGGAAATGGCCACCTCCGTGGACATCATCGTCGACGACACTCCCGAAGCGGTCATCCTCTCCAGCTTCGACCCGCTGCGGCGGGAGCTGGCCCGGCTGGCCATCGGGAAGCTCGTCCAGGATGGACGGATTCACCCCGCCCGGATCGAGGAAGTGGTGGAGACGGTGAAAAAAGAGCTCGACGAGGAGATCAAACAGACAGGAGAGTCGGCAGCCCTGGAGCTCCGGATCCAGAACATTCACCCCGAGCTGATCAAGCTGCTGGGCAAGCTGAAGTACCGCACAAGCTACGGCCAGAACGTGCTCCAGCATTCCAAAGAAGTCGCCTATCTCGCCGTTCTGATGGCCAAGGAGCTCGGAGTCAACACCGACGTCGCGCTCCGGGCCGGCCTGCTCCATGACATCGGCAAGGCCGTGGATAAGGACATCGAGGGCACCCACACCGAGCTGAGCGTGGAGCTGACCAGGAAATACGGCGAATCCGAGGCCGTCACCCAGGCCATCGCCTCCCATCACCGGGATATCGATTTTCCCTCGATCGAGGCGGTCCTGATTCAGGCGGCGGACACGCTATCGGCGGCGCGGCCCGGTGCCCGCCGTGAGCTTCTCGAAGCCTACGTCAAGCGGCTGGAGAAGCTCGAAGAGATCGCCAACTCCTATGAAGGCGTCTCCAAGTCTTTTGCGCTCCAGGCCGGCCGGGAGATCCGGATCATCGTCGAAAGCCACAAGATTTCCGACGAGAAGGCGGCTGTCGTCGCCAAGGAGATCGCCCAGAGGATCAAGGATGAGCTGGCCTATCCCGGCCAGATCAAGGTGACCGTGATCCGGGAGACGAGAGCTGTCGAATATGCCCGCTAAGGTCAGAATCCTCTTCCTCGGGGACGTCATCGGGCGTCCGGGCCGCAGGGCTCTGGGCCGGTATCTGCGGCCGCTGCGCGACAAGCATTCGCCGCACCTCATCATCGCCAACGCGGAGAACGCGGCCGGCGGCGTGGGAGTGACCGAAGAGGTGGGCAGGGAGCTCCTCCAGCAGGTGGATGTCCTGACTTCCGGAAACCATATCTGGGACAAGAAGGAAGCCCTAAAATACATGGAGAAGGAGCCCCGCCTCATCCGGCCGGCCAACTATCCTCCCTCAAACCCGGGCAGAGGGTCGTATGTCTTCGAGGCTGGAGACGGGCTTCGGGTGGGGGTGCTCAACCTTCAGGGGAGAGTCTTCATGGAGCCCCTCGACTGCCCGTTCCGTGTCGCCGATGAGGAGCTCAAGACGCTCGGGAAGGCGGCGCCGGTGGTGGTCGTCGATTTTCATGCCGAGGCGACCTCCGAGAAGCAGGCCATGGGCTGGCATCTCGACGGAAGGGTTTCGGCCGTCATCGGCACCCACACCCATGTCCCCACTGCCGACGAGCGGATCCTCCCCGGCGGCACGGCGTTTATCACCGACGTGGGCATGGTCGGCGGCTGGAACACGGTCATCGGCATCCGTCCCGACCAGGCGTTGAAGAGGTTCCTCACCGGCCGGCCCCAGCGCTTCGAGCCGGGGAAGGGAGAGGTTGTCCTCTCCGCCGTCCTGGTCGAGGCCGATTCGCAGACGGGGAAAGCCCTCTCCATCCGCCGCGAAATCGTGATCGAGGAGAAAAGCCAGGATGGATAGCATCGTCCAGCCGGATAAAATTTACACCGTCTCCGAACTCACCCGCCTGGTCAAGCTGGAGCTGGAGACGGCCTTTCCGCTCATCTGGGTCGAGGGAGAGGTCTCCAACTTCCATTGCCATCAATCCGGTCACCTCTACTTCTCCCTCAAGGACGAATGGAGCCAGCTGCGGTGCGTGATGTTCCGCGGGGAGGCGAGGCAGGTGCCTTTCGAGCTCAAGGACGGGCTGAAGGTCGTTGCCCGGGGCCGGCTCAATGTTTACGAGCCGCGGGGCGAATACCAGCTCGTGGCCGAGCTCCTCGAGCCCAAAGGAAAGGGCGCGCTTCAGCTTGCCTTCGAGCAGCTCAAGGAAAAGCTCAGGAAGGAGGGGCTTTTCGACCCGGCCCGCAAAAAGCGGCTTCCCCTGCTGCCCAAGAAAGTCGGCGTGGCCACCTCGCCGAGGGGCGCGGCCATCATCGATATCCTGAGGACGCTCGAGCGCCGGTTTGCCCGGCTCCACATCCTCGTCTACCCGGTCAGGGTCCAGGGCGAAGGAGCGGCCGAGGAAATTGTCGAGGGCATCGACTATCTGGGGCAGGTTCCCGGCATCGACGTGGTCATCGTCGGCCGGGGAGGGGGGTCGATGGAAGACCTCTGGGCCTTCAACGAGGAAAAAGTCGCCCGGGCCATCTTCCGCTGCCCTGTGCCCGTGAT
>CAYZDV010000074.1:0-9713 GCA_964477275.1 uncultured Eubacteriales bacterium | reverse complement strand
GCCTTTCGGTAGTCACAGAATCGAAGAAATCACAGATTTTGACGATCTTGCTGTACATGCTGATGGTGTCTTTTTTCCAGTATCTGGGGTAGCCGGTGAGGTTTGTCCAGGCATGGTGTTCCAGGGCGACATATAGCGCCTTGACAGGAAGATTGCTTGAGTCTTTCAAGTTGAGCAGTTTCTCCACACCGTGGATGGTATGCTTTTCCATGATTTGTCTTTCTTCCTCAGTCAACATCTCCTTTTTTTCCAGGAGTTCTTTAGGAATGCCCAGTTTGCCGATATCATGGAAGAAGGCGCTTAAACCCAGCTCGAGCAGCTCTTCTTTTTCCAGGCCCAGACGTCTTCCGAAACAGAGGGACAGGACGGCCACGTTTGCCGAGTGGTTGACGGTGTACTCGTCGTAATTCTTGATGTTGGTCATGCCGATCATGAACGATTCATCCTTGCTGATGAGGTTGACGATGGATTGGATGAGCCGGCGGGAGGTCTTCAGGTCGAGCTTCTTTTTCTGCCGTTCTATTGGAAAGGACCGTTTGAGATGAGTCATGCTTTTGAAGAAAATTTTTTTGGCAACCTTTTTGACCTGCTCTGTCTTCATCCAGGCCACGGCATCGTAAGGGTGGAGCCTGGAGAGAGAGACGTGATCGATTCTTCTTGCCTCCAGTTCTCTTTGAAAATCTTCGAAGGAGCTTTCCTTTTCTTCCCGAAAAGTGGCGAGAAGAACAATGAATTTCGAAAGTTCCTCCTCATCGATACCCGGCTCGAACTCGATGATTCCGCACTCTTTCTTCCGGAACTCCCTGGCCAGGGATTTGAAATGGTTGTAGCTGGCAAAATCAAACTTAATCCGGTTGTTGTTGAAAAACAGCGTGTTCTCCTGAAACTGAAAGAGAGCCTGCCCTTCTTCTCGCAGGATATCCTGGAGAAGCGCATGGAGAGGGCCGAGCTGCTCTTTGAAGGTGAGATTGCTGGGGTCGTAGATCTGCGCGGTTTTCAAAATCGAGGAAAAGCGGACAAAGACCTCTTGCACCTTCTGGGACACGGCTTTTCGAGAGAGAGCAGCGTCTTCTTTTGACTGTTCTTGAAGCATTTCTCCTCTAAAATCATGCATTCTGTTCGCCTGTCAACGGAGTATTTGAGTGGAAGTTCTGGCTGAGTTTCCTCAAGGCCAGCCTGCAGGCCAACCTGATGGTCCTGTTTTTAATTCTTGTTCCTTCCTCGAGAATTTTCCGGGCTTCGGGAGCATCCATGAGCTCGAGGGCGGAGACTGTGCAGAGCCGCGTTTCATTCTGTTTGGCCCTTGAGATCAGCGACCATTTTTTAAGAAGGAACCGGAGCAGAGAGCATGCCTCTTTGGATTTCGTCGCTGCGAGGAATTCGAGCAGCGCCTTCTTCTCCTGCTTTCTTCTTTCACGGAAGCCCTTTTGTTCGGCCAGCTTCTTGACAAAATGAAAGGTGGGAATATCCTCACCCTGCTGAAGGCTCATCGCCGCCGAGATGCGCACGTCATCGTCCTCATCTGACAGGAATTCTCTCAGGATGGAGTTGGGGTCTCCATTTTTTATATTTCTCAGAGAGTGGATGACGGCCAGTCTGACCTCCTTGTCTTCGTGAGCGGAGAAGGCGCGAAGATAAGAGAAGGCTTTCTCATCGCCTGTTTGGCCCAGGATGCGCACCACTTCTCTGGTGAGAGAAAGCCGGTGATTTTGGCCGAGGCCCGCGAGCGAGGGGATATCCTCTTTTCCGATTTCGAAGAGGACCTGGGAGGCTTTCTGGCGGATGGCGGGGTCCTTTGTTTCTTCCCATATATCACCTGCCAGAGGAAGGGCGTTAGTTCCGATGTGCTTCAGGTACTGGAAGAAGGAATCAAAGTTTTCAATCTGGCCGTTCAGGAAAATCTTTTTCAGGTAGAGGAGAAAGCTGTCGCCCTTGAAATTCCGGAGGGTTTTATCGAGGAGCTCCTTTTTTTCCCTGCTTGGCTCGGGGAGCGCTTCCATCAACTCCTGGAGGCGGCAGAGGATCAGGGAGGCCAGAGTGAACAGGCTTCTGGAGACGGCATCTTTATAGAGCTTGCCGAGGTGATGGATGATCATCGAACAGGGCTCCAGCCTGTCCTCCAGGTAAAGGATTTCGAAGAGGAGGACAATCATTTCGGTCATCGGATGCGTGGAGCGAAGGCCCGCGAGCATGGATTCTAACTCGGGGCTTTCTTTGGCCGCCATATTTGAGGCCAGAAAAGGGATTGGCAGGCCCTCGAGGTTGATTTCTTCGTTTACCGCATCGTTCCCGCTGAGCGGCCGAAGGCCCAGAAGCAGGCTTCTTCTGCGGAAATCGTGACGGTCTTTCGGAGTGAGGTGGATTTCTCCTTTGGTGAACGCTTCTTTATTCATAAGCGACTCGAGCTCCTCGACCTCATCCAGACAGTCAGGTTCGATGAATTCATCGACGGCAAAATAGCGGATATGGGCAAAATCCCTCGACCAGAGAGAGTTGACGATGTCGCTATCTTCGGGGGGGAGGTCGGAGTTCTCTTTGATGATTTTCAGGAAATCTTCCAGCTCTTCCCTCGCCAGCCCTCTGGAGAAAGCCAGTTCTCTCATTCCATCCTTAAAGAAGAGAAAGGGCAGGCTGGACTTCTTTCCTTCTTCCTGGAAGACCGTCTCGCCGTTGAAAGAAAAGCAGAATTCCTGAACGATGAGCTTCAATTCTTCGAATTCCGCAAGGAATTCCTCCATTTTGTTATAGAAGGAACGAATGAGCTCGGTGGCTATAGGATTCTCTGCGGGATAAATTTTTATGGAAGAGAAGGCTTTGGCGAAAAGGCTGAGAACCGCTTTTGCTCTCTTGATTACCACTCGTTCGGGCAGGAATTCCTTCCAGCGGTCGAGGTCACTGAAGGCAGAAAAAAGAGGAGAATTTTCAGTCGATGCTTTTTGCGGAGAGTGTGCCATTCTGGTCTACCCTCTCGAAAAGGGGCAGGAATTTAGTCGCCCCAAATGAAGAAAAATGGAAGAGTGCTTCCGGATGGAAATCTTTCCCCGGTTGGTTTTATTTCCTTGACGCTGAGTTGAGGGGTGAGCGCTTTCATTGCTCGCCACTGGGTGATTATAATAATGGCTGAAAGTCCGCGATGAAGTCAATATTTCCCCGGGGTGAATCAGGGGGTGATTTTTCGGGCTTTTTCTCACCCCCATCCTCACCCGTTAGCGAAAAATTGAAAAAGAGCCCTTACATCTTGTGAAGGAATTCGGTGAGAGGACTTGCGAAGACCGGTGGGAGAAGGAGGTCGCTGAAAAAATTCAGATTACGGGGAAGAAGCCTGTCCGGATTCGAGCATCCGCAGGTATTTTTTGCCTTCGGCCCAGGGATTGAGGTAGGAAATAATCTTCAACTTTTTCCTGGCCAGGTCGATCAGTCCTTTCTTTATATCGGGGGAAAGAACTTCCACCCTGGGATTGAAGATGTCGTTTTCATTCTGCTCTCTGACTACGGCGACACTTCCATCGCTGAGGGAAACAATGCTTTTCACCGGCCAGACTCCCATGATCTGGAAAAACTTGTCCAGCAGCTGGGGGTCAAATGCGCTTCCTTTTTCCCTGGACATCACCTCATAGATTTTTTCCGGAGGGTAACTTTTCTTGTAGGATCTCTGCTGAGAAAGGGCGTCATAGACATCGCAGATGGAAACCATGGAGGAGGCGGGGTGAGGCTTCTGGGGAAAGGCCAGCTTGGGGTAGCCTTTCAGATCATAGCGGAGATGGTGCTCGAAAGCCACGACAACCGGAAGAGTTCCCATTGTGTCAATGTACCTGAAGAGAATTTCGGCTCCGATGATGGTGTGATGTTTCATGAGTGAGAGCTCCTCACTGTCCAGCCTGTCGGTTTTCTGAACGATTTTTCGGGAAATGTAAAGCTTTCCGATGTCGTGAAACAGGGAAGCGATTCCCAGATCCAGGACATCGTCCCTGGAAAAGCCGATTTTTGAGGCCGTGTGCATGGAAAGGATGGTCACGTTCAAAAGATGGACAAAGGTGATGAGGTCTTTTCTCCTGAACATGGTCAGGTCCAGGAACTCCTGGTACATGTCGATCAGGTTTTCGAGGAAATTCAGGACATCGAAGCGAAGCTCAAGATAGTCGAGTTCTTCCTGGTCGATAATTTTCTGCAGGTAATGGTTGACCTTCTCGAGGGAGATTTCGTACCCGATGAGGTAGTCCCTCAGCTTTTTGAATTTTTCTTTCAACTCAGGTTTGGGTTCCCTGATTCTTCCCACATGGATATTCTTGATTCCCAGCAGTGAGAAATATCCTCCCGGGTCTTTGCGCTCTCTTTCCTGGGGCGCGGTCAGGAAAGCGATGAACTTGGCCAGCTCTTCTTTCTGGATGGTTCGATAAAAAACGATTCTCTCGATTTCTTTTTCCGTGAGATAATGGATCATCGGCTCCAATTTCTTGCTCAGGTCAAAAAAAATAAGGTGCTCGAAGGCCAGTTCTCCCTTAACGATGCCGATGATCAATTCTTTTCGCTCAACAAGGGCCCTTTGCAGGCTTTTGAAAGCTCGATCGACAAAGTCCTGGAATTTGGGGTGCTCGAGCGTATAGAGCTTTGCCGCCTGAACAGCGGAGGTGAGCGCGGTCAAAAAGTCTTTAATGATTTCTTGCATCCCATTTCTCCAGGACTTTCAAGGCTTCGTCTTTGATTTTTTTATTCCAGAAAAATTTTTTCTGGGTCAGGGCCATCAGGCACTCTCTGGCTTCTTTCAAATCCAGTTCCTCGACCATCCGGATATTCTTGAGCAAAACCTTGTTCCGGATGCCGAAGGGAGAGGAAATGGAGAAAAGCATTTCCAGGGTTCTTTCTTTGGTTTCCTCCTTGCTGGCGAGCAACTTGAGAGCTTCCTTTCGGAGAGGCTCGCTTTCCTCATCGAGAATCTTCAGCAGAGAATTTCCGTCATGAACGGAAACGCTGCCCATGGCCTTCAGAGCTTCGGCCTTGAGGAATTCATCGCCATAAAACAGGATGAAGCTCAGTATTTGTTGCGATTCCGGGCGGTTCATCTTTTCCAGGCTTCCGATGACTCTCATCAGGAATTCCCGGTCGGATAGTTTCTCGGCCAGTCTTTTGTTGAAAAGGGGAACGCTGTCCGGGTGGAGTCTGAAAAAGAATTTCATGATGGCGGGGTTCAATTTGTGTTCGTCGAATATCTTGCTGAGAAAAGCCTTGCTGCTGATGAAGCTTCCTTTCAGATAGTCGATAAATTCTTCGAGGTGGGCGTCGCCGTTTTCCTCAGCAGAAGCGGCGTCGATGATGAAGTTGAGAAGGCGCAGGTTCGCCAGTTTCAACACCGGCTCACTGGATAATTCTTTCCTTCGTTTCTCCAGGATTTGCACCAGATACTGGAGATACTCCAGCTTCCTCTCCTGGACAATGTTTTCCCATTCATCGAGGATTTTCTCCAGGATTTCCACCAGCCTCTTTTCCTTCTGCTCTTCATCCAATAGACTGAGGAGGAGGAACTGGTAATTTTTCTGGAGGCGATTTTTGTCGAGGGATATTGTCCCCTCAGACGGCATGTCAGCGATGAGTGCGGAGAGTGTTTGGCGGTAGACTTCGGATATGACCTCAGCAGTCGATCCAGTCAGCAGCTTCTTGATTTTCTGCTTGACCTTCGGGAAGCGGGTGAATAAACCTTCTTTCCGGATCTGCGTCTGCAGGGAGTCGGCGATTTTTTTTGTTCTTCTTTTGGAGACTTCGGAAAAGACTTGAAAGCTCAAGAGGTCAAAATGCTCATCGCTCAGTATTTCCTCAAGAAGCGCGGACGTCATTTCTTTCTCGCTCAAGCCTTTGAGAATCTTCCTCAACTGCTTCAGGTTCGTTTCCTTGATAATCTCTCTGTTTCTGACGATGGCCGTCAGCAACTGTTTGGAACACTCCCGGAATTTCTCCTCATCCATGCTTTTTAACAGGGTAAAAAACTTCTCGAAGCTCAGGTTGAACTCTTTCTTCTCCAGAAGCTCCCCAATCCGGAGGTGGCCGATGACTTTCTCAAAATGGTCGGCAAGCTGAATGATCTTCCGGGCATCTGTTAGGTCCACCGCCTCCTCGAGAAGATACGGCCAGATTTCCTTGATTTCTTCGCCCTCCCCGAGCAGGAGCTGGGAATAGTCAAGTTCATGGATGCTGACATGGGAGATGTTTTCCTCCTCGAGTATCTTGCGAAAGCCTCCCCTCCAGAAAACCTGTCGAACGGGGAGGTCGACGAGCGTGAACAGATTTGCCAGCTCCTCGACAGTCACTCCGTCTCTGATTTCCACATCCTTTATCCGGTGGGCATGAAAAAAGAGGGCCAGCTCTTCGTAGAGTTTCTCTTTTTCCAGGTATTGACCGTCGACCAGGATGGAGCGAGGAGAAAAACTGACCTTGAGAGGAGATGTCGACGCCAGAAGGGAATCGATTTTCGCCTTGATATTTTCGGCGGATGCCCGGAGCGCAGGGTGGCCTTGAGGATAGATAGAAGCGGTCTTCAGCATTAATTTGAGACTTCGGAAGAACTCCTCAAGAGCCTTTTCTTTATTCATCTTATATTGATGGTCATCCGGTTAGAGGATGAACTTTGGTTCTGTTCCAATCCCTGGCGCCTGGAAATACTCTTTTGATTCTTTTGCTTCGGCAATAACAAGATAATAAAATTCGCCGGAAAAGTAAATACAATTTTGGTGATTTTCGGGAAAAGAAAAAAACCGCTGTTCCATGCGCTGGCATTGGCGAGCATCCTCCCGGCTGACCTTGAAAAGGGAGATACGTTCATCCTTCCGGGTGAGGAAACGGGCCTGAAAGTCATTCCCGGAATCATCTCCTGAGGTAATGTTTTTATCCTGGGATTTTGCATAAAGTGAAGTTGATGAAGCCGAGCGACTATTTTCAGCTCCGGGCTTGTCATAATCGGATAGAATAATTGGGTGCTTGAAATGATGAGCGTTTCATTATAAATATATTTCATTAACTGGATAACGAAAAAAGCTGGATTTCGGACTATTTTTCAGAGGTGATATATATGCAAAAAGTCAAAGATTACGTTTTCAAACACTTTGAAAAGATTCTGATCCTAACTGTTCTCCTGATTATCGTCATCATCAACTATTTTGTTCCCTACAAAATCGGGTTTTTGAACTTCTTTTATCTGCCGATCATCATCGCCGGTTATTTTCTGGGCAAGAGGATGGCAGTCCTGACGGCCCTTCTCTGCATTTTGTCTGTCATCATTTTCCTGATGCTTTCTCCGTCATCTTTTTTTGGTCAAGATGTGGAAAAAATGTACGTCCTCGTCAGCCTTCTGGCCTGGAGCTCGTTTTTGATTCTCACCAGTGCGGCCATCGGCTATTTGTATGAAGAGAAAGAAAAGAAAATAAATGAGTTAAGGGCTGCTTACATAGGAATCCTGGAGATTTTAACCAAATACCTGGAATCGGCGGACAGATACACCCAGGGACATTCGGTCCGGGTCTCTCATCTGGCTGATGACATTGCCCGGGTCATGGGCTTGCCTTCTTTCGAAAGAGAGAATATCAAGACCGCGGCCCTCCTCCACGATATCGGGAAAATCGACATCAGCATCGATGTGGTCCAGAAGGCCGCGTCCTTAACGGCAGAAGAAAAAGAGGTTATGCAGAACCACCCACAGAAAGGAGCCCGGATCATATCCCTGGTGGGAGGAGTCCTGGAAGAAGCTGTGCCGCTTGTCCTGGCTCATCATAAATATTACTTCGAGAAAAAAGGAACCTCATCCAGGGAGAAGGAAGATATTCCCCTGGGAGCGGAGATCATAGCAGTCGCAGATGCCTACGATGCGATGATCACAGACAGGCCATACCGGGCAGGGATGCCTCCCTTCAAAGCCTATGAAGAGATCGAGAGCAATTCCGGCAAGCAGTTCCGGCCGGATGTGGTCAAAGCACTAAAAGAAGTTCTTATGACGAGCGAGCGGCACAGCAAAGAAGAGAAGCCCCTCCTTTAGGCCGTTATCACTTTGCTGCGGGTTTGAGGTGCGAAAAAACGCTATCGGAAACCCAGGTTGAAATTCGGGCCGTCTGATGGAGCGAATCAAAAGTAATATCTTGCGCCGAGGCTTCCGGTGAAGCCAAAACTCACCCCTGGAGCCAGGTCGAGCACGGGCCCGAGTTCGAGAAAGATGTCCAGAGGTGCTTTCTCGAAGATGTAGGCGATGCCGACCGGAAAGCGAATCCCGAATTTCGCCTCCGGTTCAGCCTTGAATCTTGCGCCGATTCCGAAAAACAGAGGGAGCTTTCCGCTTTCCACGTCGAAGAGATTGAAGTCATGGAACAGATAATCGGCGTGGAGATGGATGGCGGAATTCTGGCCGAAAGACCAGGCTACAGCCCCATCTATGGCGGCGTTGCTCCGGACCCATGTCTTGAGGGAGATGCCGGTTGGCTCGCCCAGGATGATCCCCAGGCCAAACCCGCTGTCCTGGGCGTCTGCGCTGACGGGGGAGAGAAGAGAATAGAATGCGGTGGCCATGACGGCCAGGAAAAGTTTTTTCATGGTCGTTCCTCCTTCACTCAACAAAAAATTTTCATGACCCCCTGCAGCATTTCAAAATCAGAACGCGAATAATGGGCAGTTAAATTTTTTTCTTCACGGCAGCATTTTTTCCCGTCAGGAAATTTCAGGAGTATGGCATCCCTGAGGACTTCAAAATGAAGCTCTTGGCGGGGTCTCCTCGACCGGAGTTCTTTGCTTTCCTCATTTTCTGATAGAAAAGATAACGCTCTCCTTTCATAAAATCAAGAGAAATTCCAAAACCGTGACAGTGACCAGCGGACGGTGAGGGAATGGCGTTAAAAATCTGAAGGGAGCGACTCCATTCCCCAAACACTCGGCCTGTCTCCTGATATGGTCATGGATCTGGAAAGGTTTTCATGAGGATTTGATACAGGAAATTTCTTCAGCGCCTGTTTTTTTCTGAGTAATCTCAGGACCGGGATGGAGACGCTCGGCCGGTGTTAGTGTTATTCTTCAGGCGTTTTTATTTGATTTTGGATGCATCATACCTTTTGACGACTTCGGCGGTGATGTCGATCGCCGGGTTGAAGTAGACGATGCTGGCTCCGGCCATGTCCAGCGCGATATCGACTCCCTTTTCACTGGCGATCTGCTCGATGATGGGCACCACTTCATCCCTCACTTTCTGCCAGAGCCGGAGCTGAAGCCGCTGGTAATCCCGGGCAAAGTCCTCCTCTTTTCGCTTGCGCTCCGTCCTGGTCCTCTCGAGGTCGGAGGCGAGTTGAGTCATGGCTTCATCGGTCAGAGTCAATCTCTGGGTGTTGAATTTTGTCTGGAGTTCCTGGATCCTGTCGTCGAGTCTGGCCAGTTCCTGCTTTATGCCCTCTTCTCTTTCCCTGAGCTGGACGATGGCCTTTTTCCCTTCCGACGATTTCTCAAACACCTCCTGGGAGTTGACCAGCGCGATCCTTGCGCCTTCCTGAGAAAGTCCCTGGATGGTGAAAACGGCCATCACCGCAATGAGGGATACGATGATTCCTGCCTTTCGACGTTTCATGTCTTCCTCCTGGTCTATCGGGAATAGCGACTCTATCATTTTAGCGTTCATTGGCTTGAACTTCAAGCCATGGAAAAAAGTTGTTGAGAATGGCGGAGAGAAGAACCGGATGCTGATGGTGAAAGGCCGA
>CAYZDV010000073.1:0-9739 GCA_964477275.1 uncultured Eubacteriales bacterium | reverse complement strand
GATGCTCCTCCACCTCCCAGTGTGTCGGTGAGCCCGGCCGGAGATTGCCTCCTCCTTGCCCAGTATGAAGCCATGCCCTCTGTTGCCTACCTGGCGCAGCCCATTCTCAGGCTGGCCGGGACGAGGATCATTCCCGGATACAACAGCTACCAGACCACGACCTTCTGGACCTCCCTGACCCTCAAATCCATAAAAGACGGCAAAGAAACACCCGTCTCTCTACCCCAGGGCTCCAAGCTGGGTTTTCCCCGCTGGTCCCCTGACGGCCGATGGCTGGCCTTTCCCCGGCTGACCGGGACAGGGTTCGAGCTCTGGGCCGTCGAAGTCAAAACAGGAAAAGCCAGGGCTCTGACCGGTCCGGTCCTCAATTCCACGCTGTCCTCCGGTTTCACCTGGCTGCCTGACAGCCGTCATCTCCTCGTTTATGCCATTGCCGATGACCGCGGAGCACCGCCCAGAGAGCCCGAAGTCCCTGCCGGTCCCAACATCCAGGAGACCTCCGGCAAAATGGCCAAGGTCAGAACGTATCAGGACCTTCTGAAAACGCCTTACGATGAAGAACTTTTCGACTACTACTTTACCTCCCAGTTAGTGGAAATCGATGCTGTCTCCGGCAAAAACCGGAAAGTCGGAAGACCCGGCGTCATCATGGACGCCGAGCCTTCCCCTGACGGAAATCTTCTCCTCATCACCAGGATAAAAAAACCGTACTCCTACAGTGTCCCCTATTATTCTTTCGCCCGCAGCATGGAGATATGGGACAGGGAGGGCAATTTTGTCCATCTCCTGGCTGACCTTCCGGTTGAAGAAGAAGTTTCCATTGGAGGAGTGCCCACCGGGCCGCGGTCCGCGAGATGGAGGCCACTCAAGCCGGCCACCCTTATCTGGGTTGAAGCCCTGGACGAAGGGAATCCGGAAAAAGAAGTCCCCCACAGGGACAAACTTCTGACCCTTTCCGCGCCTTTCGAGGCGGAGTCAGAGGAAGTGATGAGAATCCAGCACCGCTTCGCCGGAATCCAGTGGCTCCAGAGAGAAGGGCAGGCTTTCCTCAGCGAATACGACTGGAAGAGACGCTGGAGAACCACCTATCTGGTGAATACGGATGACCCGGGCCAGGCCCCGATCAAATTCATCGATATCAGCGCTCAGGACCGCTACAACGATCCGGGCCGGCCTGTTTCCACCACCACTCCCCGCGGGGAGAACATCGTCCTCCAGGACAAGGACTGGATTTATCTCTCCGGAAGCGGGGCCTCGCCCGAAGGGGACAGGCCCTTCCTCGATGCGATGAACATCCGGACCATGGAGAAAAAGCGACTTTTCCAATGCCCGGAGGGCAGCTATGAATCCTTCGTGGAATTTGTCGGAAAATCCAGAGATCAGATAATCACCCAGTATGAGTCAAAAACAGAGCCCCCCAATTATTACCTCGTCGATTTGAAGAAAAAAGTGAGAAAGGCCCTCACCGACTACAAGGATCCGGCTCCGCAGCTCACCGGCTTGCGAAAGCAGCTCATCAACTACACCAGGGAGGATGGAGTCGAACTTTCTGGCACCCTCTATCTCCCTCCTGATTACAGGGAAGGACAGAGGCTCCCCTGTGTCATCTGGGCCTATCCCATCGAATACAGCGACCCGGACGTCGCCGGCCAGGTCAGGGGCTCGCCTCACCGGTTCACATTCTTCAGGGGAACCTCCCAGCTCTTCTTCCTCACCCAGGGGTACGCTCTCCTCGACGGTGCTCAGATGCCGGTCGTCGGCGACCCGAAAACCATGAACGACACCTTCATCGAGCAGATTGTCTCCAGCGCCAAGGCGGCCATCGACAAGCTGGATGCCATGGGCGTCATCGACCGCCGCCGCGTGGCCGTGGGCGGCCACAGCTACGGCGCCTTCATGACCGCCAACCTGCTCGCCCACTGCGACCTGTTTTCTGCCGGGATCGCCCGGAGCGGAGCCTACAACCGGACGCTGACGCCTTTCGGCTTCCAGAGCGAGCGGAGAACGCTCTGGGAAGCACCGGAAATCTACTTCAAGGTTTCTCCCTTCCTGCACGCCCATAAAATCAATGAGCCCGTCCTCCTTATCCACGGCGAAGCGGACAACAACTCCGGCACCTTTCCCATCCAGTCCGAAAGGCTCTTCCACGCGCTCAAGGGGCACGGCGCCACGGCCCGCCTGGTCATGCTCCCCTACGAAAGCCACGGCTACCGGGCCAGGGAATCGGTGCTCCATGTGCTGGCCGAGATGTTCGAATGGCTCGACAAATACGTGAAGGACAAGAAATAACGGCAGAACGGCTGGAAGGAGTCAAGATGAAGGATAAAAAAATTTTACGCTGGCTGATTGCAACCATGCTTCTGTTCTTTTTGGCCGGAAGAGCATGGAGCAGGCCCGAAGAAAACCAGACCAGAGAAAAGGAACATTCGATCAGCGCATGGCTGCTTCTCGGACCCTTCTCCACTCCTCTTCCGGCTTTCCATGATGAGGAGAAAAAGGAATATTCGCTGAAGGATTTCCTCCTTTTTGAGAGCCTGGACCTATCGAGTCTCAAACCGAGGGCCGACGCTTCTTTCAAGCTGCCCACCGGAGTCATCATTCAATGGAAAACGGTTGCAGCGGGAGACAGGGGCATCGAGCTTGCCCGCGGCTCCAACAGCTCCTCCACCGCCTATCTCGGAGCTTATATCGACGTCCGGAGGTGGATGAAGGCAAATATCACCCTGCAGAGCTCCCAGCTTCTCAACGTCTATCTTGACGGAAAAGTGGTGGCCTCCAAATCCAGTATTGAAAAGGCCGCAGAGGGGAAACCCTCAAACGGTGGAAAAAAGGTCTCCGGAGACCTGATCCTCGAAACGGGCAAACACCTTCTGCTGGTGAAAACGGTCTTCGACCCGGAATCCGGAGCCGACTGGACGATCCAGGCCACCCTCTCCTATAACGAAAGATACGCCCCTCCCGAGCCTGTCCTCACCCTATCCTCCCATGAGTGGATGACGATCAAGCATCTCCTCGACGGCCCGAAGGTAACGGGCGCTTCGATCTCTGCGGACGGCTCCCTGGCCGCAGTCTCCAAAAGTCAGAGCCTTCCTCCCGGCGACGAGTCTGAAGCCTGGGTGGAAATATACGACCTGGCCGGGAGCCGACTGATGCACACCTACCGTGGAGACATGGCCATTTCTCAGGTGAACTGGGCGCCGCAGGGGAAAATCTTCTCTTATACCAGCCGCGACAAAGAGGGTGGAACCATCTGGATCGTGGACCTTGAGAAAGGGACCTCTGTGCCCCTTCTCAAGAAAGTCAAAAACCTGGGAGGCCACACCTGGAGCCCGGATGGCAGCTTTCTCGTCTACTCGGTCAGCGAGGAAGGGCCAAAGGACCAGAAGGGAGTGAAAAGATTCCAGAATCTGGCTGACCGCCAGCCTGGGTGGCGCAGCCGCAGCTATCTTTACAAAATCACCATGGCTGGCCGCATCATCCAGAAGATGACAGCGGGAGAACTCTCCACCCCTCTTCAAAGCATCCATCCTGACGGAAAATCGGTTCTCTTTGTCCGGACTATCATCGATTACTCCGAGCGCCCGTTCTCCATAACCGAACTCTATACCCTCGACTTGACCTCACTGGACACCAAGCTGCTCTGGAAAGGGAAATGGTTCTCCAGCGCCGACTGGTCGCCTGACGGAAAAAGAATTCTCGTTCTCGGCGGTCCTTCGACATTCGGTGCTGCCGGGGTTCACGTTCCGGAAGGAACGGTGCCCAATGAGCTGGATACTCAGGTGTTCATCTTCGACCCGCTAACCGGCACAGCCGAACCCATCTCCAAAAACTTCAATCCTTCCATCGATGCAGCCATCTGGAGCCAGAGCGAAGACTGCATCTACTTTCTGGCCATTGACCGCTCCTACCGCCACCTCTTCAGGTACGACCTGAAGAAAAAAGCGTTTGCCATGGTCGACAGCGGAGTCGAGGTCATCGAACGGATTGCTATCGCCCGGAACAAGCCCTTGGCGGTCTTCACCGGGTCAAGCGCCAACATCCCCCCCAAAGCCTACTTTCTGAATATGCCCAGGCAAAAGACGGAGATTCTGGACGACCCGGGAAAAGACGACTTCTCCGATGTGACCTTCGGCGAGGTCAGGCGCTGGACCTTCAAGAACAGGCGCGGCCGCTACATCGAAGGAAGAGTCTATTATCCTCCCGACTTTGACAGGTCGAAGAAGTATCCCTGCATCGTCTATTACTACGGCGGCACTTCACCCGTCACCAGGGAGTTTGGCGGCCGTTACCCGAAAAACCTCTATGCGGCAAACGGCTATGTCGTCTACGTGATGCAGCCGAGCGGAGCGACGGGGTTCGGACAGGATTTCTCCGCCCTTCACGTCAACGACTGGGGACTCATCGTCGCGGATGAAATCATCGACGGCGTCAAGAAGTTCCTGGAGGCTCATCCCTTCGTCGACGCCAGGCGGATCGGGTGCATGGGAGCCTCCTACGGCGGGTTCATGACCATGGCCATCCTGACCCGGACCAATATCTTCTCTGCAGCCGTGGCCCACGCCGGAATCAGCTCCATCTCCAGCTACTGGGGTGAGGGATACTGGGGATACTGGTATAACGCCTACGCTGCGGCCAACAGTTTTCCCTGGAACCGGAAGGACATTTACGTCAATCAGAGCCCCCTCTTCAGCGCCGATAAAATCTCAACTCCGCTCCTTCTTCTCCATGGCTCTGAGGACACCAACGTCCCCCCGGGGGAAAGCACCCAGCTCTTCACCGCCCTCAAAATCCTGGGCCGGGAGGTGGAATACATCCAGATCCTGGACCAAAACCACCACATCATGAACTACACCAAGAGAATCATCTGGACCAAAACCATCCTGTCCTGGTTCGACAACTGGCTCAAAGGCCAGCCGGAATGGTGGAGCGGCCTCTATCCTGATCGATAACCCGGGCACGAGAGCGGTTGATTTTCCGCCGCTCGCCGGAGAAGAAAAAATCCGGCCCGGATTTGATTAGCCGGAAAAGGTGAATTCATGGTCTCGAAGGGGAGAAAATCCATGAGAAAGACCCTCAAAAATTTCACCCCAAAAGGCTATTTACATATTCGCCCCGATTCGGTATCCTTTCCCCAGAGGAAGAGAATCAAAGAGGTCAGGCTCACTCGTTTCGAGATTATCAGCGCCTGAAAACAAACAATGATTGCGAACACGATGAGAGAGGCTTCGCAAGAGAGCGAACTTTTCTACCGCATTTTTCTGGATGAAGCTCCCGACATGGCCTTCACCATCGACATCCGGGGCCGCTTCCTCTACGTCAACAAAGCAGGCCAGAAAGTCACCGGGCTTCTCCTCGAAAAGCTCCAGAAAAGCACCCTCCAGAAGCTCGTTGCCCCCGAATATCAGGAAGCCGTGAACAGGTTCCTCCAGAATGACTTCAAGACAAGGACGCTCCCCTTCCTCGAAGTGGAAATCATCAGCACCAGCGGAAAAAGGATTCCTATGGAAATCAACATCGCCCGGATTAAACATAAAAAGGGAGAAGCGGTCGAACTGCTGGGCATCGCCAGAGACATCACCAAGCGGAAAAAAGCCCTGGATGAAATCGACAAAATCTACAAGGACGTTGAGAATGCAAGGTCCAGCCTGCGCTCCATCCTGGATAATGCCTCCAATATCGCCATCCAGGGATTCAACATGAAAGGGGACGCTGTCTACTGCAACCGCTTCTGCGAAAAACTCTTCGGATACTCAGAAAAGCAGATCAAAGGCAAATCCCTGAATGGCATTATCTTCGCCGAGTCCGACAAGAGTGAACTCAAAAAAGCGGTCAAAAACGCCATTGCTCACCTCAAGTCCTCACCGAGAATGGAATGGACCATCACCACCAAGAAGGGCGAGACAAAAAACATGATGTGCCATATCTTTCCAGCCGTCTTCCCCGGCCAGGACCCGATCGCCGTCGCCCTTTTCATGGACATCACCGAGAGCTACAAGTCCAAAGAAAAAATCAACGAGATGCTCCGCCAGATGGAGAGCTTCTCATCCATCTCCGCCGACATCCTCTCCATTGAGGAAGAAGAACGGCTTTTCCAGAGGATTTGCCAGGCGGTGGTGGACATCTCGGATTTCGAGCGAGTGCTCATCTCATACTTCACCGACAAGCCTCCTTACCGCGAGATTCTCGGCCACCACGGCATCAAGGAAGCAGACTACATCCGGGTGCGGAAGGTGAACATGCCCCGTGAGAAATACCTCAAATACTTCGAGAAGGGCATCAAAATCGGAAACCAGTCTGTCTACATCCCCCAGTCCCAGAAGAACATCCTCGACCAGAAAGCCCTCATCCCCGGAGATAAGGCATACCCGTCAAGAGAAAGCGCCTGGCACAAGGATGACAACGTTCTGGTGGCCATGAAGGACGTCAAAGGCGATCTGATCGGCATCATCTCCGTTGATAACTCCAAGACCGGCAAGATTCCCACCGAAGAGACGGTCAGGCCCCTGGAAATCTTTGCCAACCTCATCTCTGAAATCATTCTCAAATACAAGCTGGCCAAAAAAATCCGGGAATCCGAGGAAAAATACCGCGAGCTGGTCAACAACATCAAGATTGGAATTTTCAGGGCCATGCCCGATGGAAAGATACTGGATGTGAACCCGGCTGTGGTGGAGATGTTCGGCTACCCCAACGTGGTCAAATTCCTCTCCATCAACAAGTCCGAGCTCTACCTCGACCCGGAGGACAACGAGAAGTTCATGAAGGAGCTGGAAGAGAAGGGCGTGGTCAAGAACAGAGAGTTCAAACTCAAAAAAGAGGATGGGGAGCCCTTCTGGGCCTCTATCACCTCCACTGCAATCAGGGACATTTCGGGCCACATCAAATACTACGACACGGTTATCGAGGATATCTCCCAGAGAAAAAAGCTGCAGGAAGAGGTCGAGCGCCTCTCGGTCACCGACGAGCTCACCCAGCTCTTCAACCGGAGGTACTACAACACGCATCTGCCGAAAGAAATCCAGACTGCGGAAAAATGGCGGAGCGCCCTTTCGCTGATCATGATCGACATCGACGACTTCAAGGCCTACAACGATAAATACCTTCACCTCGAGGGAGACGAAGTCCTGAAAGAGACCGCCCGGGTCATCTCCCAGCTCATCCGCAAGGATATCGACTGGGCGGCCAGGTTCGGCGGAGACGAATTCATCATCGTCCTGCCTGGAATCAGCTCCTCCGATGCAGCGGTGGTGGGAGAGAGAATCCGCAAGCTCATCCAGTCCATAAAATTCAAGCCCCGGTCAGAAATCGTCCACAAGACGATCAGCCTGGGTGTGGCTCACTGTTACTATTCGGAAGCCCGTCTGACCAGAAGAAAGAACCGGATCTATCCCACCAACTACGAAAAGGTGTCCACTGAACTGACCATTCTCGCTGACAGGGCTCTCTTCAAGGCAAAAAACACAGGAAGGAACAAGCTCGAGATATCCAAGAAAACGCTCGAAGTCAGCCGGATGATATAATCCGGCCCCGGGTCCCCTCGCAGGCTTTCACGCAGACACCACAGATGTGCTGGCCGACAAGCCCCCTCTTTTTGAACTCGTCGAGCTTCTCATAGCAGCTCCGGTGGTCGAAATCCTCTCTGCGCTCTTTGATGGCCTGCGCCGGGCAGGGCTCAAGGCATTTGCGGCACTCCCCGCAGTCAGCGTCCAGAGGCCTGTCTGCTTGGAGGGGCATATCGGTCAGGACCGTCACCAGGCGGAACCGCGCGCCGAGCACGGGGTTGACAAGCAGGTTGCTGCGGCCGATGTGCCCGAGCCCGGCCAGCCGGCCGACTTTCTTGTGGGAAAGATGGGCCTTCTGGTTTTTCCAGTCGATAATCTGGGAAGCCGGAACCGGAAGCGCCTCGAACCCGAGCTCCTGGATCCGGGAAGCCAGCAGGAAGGCGGCCCTGTCGAGGAAAAAATTGACCTGCCGGTAGTGGTGAAAATAGAGACGTGTGGGGCTGTCCTGGATATCGTCCAGCACCCCGTCGACGAGCCTTTTTCCCATGGAGACCGCCCGCCCGAACCTCTCCCTGGCCTTTGCGGGAAGGAGAAACTCATCTCTGATGCCCGTCACATCCGCCACTCCAAAGAGGGAGAGGCCCTGTGCGAGGGCAAATGTTCTGAGGCTCTGGTGGTTCTTCTTTTCCCTGCTCATGGCACTCCATTTTACAGGCGGCCGCCAGAGGTGTCAACGAAGGCCGGGCCAGACCTTCCCAACTCTCCGAATGGCCATACTTCGCTCTTTTCTCCGGCTCTTCGCAATACTGATTATCTGAGACGCAAATGAGAAGGAAAAGAGTCGCTTGAAGGATGGGTCCTGTCATGGGGTGTCCCCCGTCCGTCCTCGATCCACCCCCCTTCCGCTGCGGGCTTTGCGGGGGATCACCCCATGCCACCCATCCTCCACTATTTTGGAAATGGTTACCACCATTTCCGACCGGTTGACTCCGGGGGCGGATTTGGATATACAAAGGATGACTTCATCCCAACCGAGGAGCCATCATGATAGAGAAAACCCTGGCCATCATCAAACCCGACGCCGTAAAAAAGAAGCTCATGGGCAAGATCATCCAGAGAATCGAGGAGGAAGGGTTCAAAATATCCGGTCTGAAGATGCTCCACCTGACCAAGGAAGAGGCGAAGGGCTTCTACCTCGTCCACAAAGACAAGCACTTCTACGAATCCCTGACAGACTTCATGTCTTCCGGTGAAATCGTGGTCATGGTCCTGGAGGGTGAGAGCGCCATCTCGCGGTGGCGGGAGGTGATGGGCGCCACTGACCCGGCGATGGCCAGACCCGGAACCCTGCGCCAGATGCACGGATTCTCTGTGGAACGCAACGCCGTCCACGGCTCTGACGGCCCGGGGACGGCCGGATGGGAAATCGACTATTTTTATAAAAATAAAGCGCATGGCCTTAAAGCGGAAAAACAAAGTCAATGAAAAGTTCGAGCTGAAATGATTCCTGGCCAGACCGCATCGAAAATTTAACCTCGCTTCCCGGCATTTTCAAATTCCCTCAAACGCCACTGAAATCGTCTGGCCTCCCCCCGGCCGGATTTCAACAACTCCGAAAAATGTTCAATCTTCCCGGATTGGCGTCGACTAAAAATACGCGTGTGGAGTGCGAATTCTGCACAACAACGGGTAAATTGTGTTGAATTCCATCAACACTACATTTTGTAGCGGTTGAGGTCTGCAGCACAACATATGCGGCGTGACAAAGACTGTCACCAAGAAGTGAAGTCTGAAAGGAGGAGTCTATTATAACGTGTTTTATTTGAACAACTTAGATAAAAAAAAGACTTGACATTTTTTTGTCAAGAAATAAAATTAATGGTGCGCTTTGGAAATGAGGGAAAAATGAGGGTTTCAGCCTGCTCCCTTTTTCAGGGTCTCCTTTTTCCGTGTCTTGATGCCCAGAGCGCCCGCAAATCCAAAAGGAGGTTTTTCAATGTCTAAAAAACTAACCCGGACCGTGGCCATCGTGGCCTGCTTCAGCATCCTCTTCCTCTCGATCCCCGCTGTGTCCACTGCCAAAGTGAAGGCAGCCAATCAGGATCTCAGGTTCGACATCGTCAAGCACTGGAAGCTCTTCTTCTCCTTTCTCCCCATCCTGAGCCCGGCTCTGAGCTTTGAACGCACAGCCCCGGAGAAAAACTCTCTCGACCCCAGCAATGCCGTTCCGACAATCA
>CAYZDV010000072.1:0-10053 GCA_964477275.1 uncultured Eubacteriales bacterium | reverse complement strand
CAGGGCAAGCCCTGGATCAAGTCCAGGGCAAGCTCTGAATCGAGTTCAGGACAGGGCCCGGAATGACAACATTGTAAAGACATTGCTGATACACCACACTAGCTAAAGGCAGGCTCCGGTATTCCACCGTTCATGAAAAGAAGAAAGTTTGAACCAGGAGTTATCCATTCAGGGAGATCGCGGCATCTCCCCATCATTTCCTCATCAGGAGCAGTCATGACAAAAGGGAGAAAGGCCGAGATGGATGTTTTCAAGGAACGGATAGAGGAGGATATCCGGCCGTGGGGAAAATTTCGTTCCTATCCCTACCAGCTGGCCAGAAGCATCAAAATCATCACCGTTCAGCCCGGAAGAGCTCTCTCTCTTCAATATCACCTTCGGCGGAATGAGTTCTGGGTCATCCTGGATGAAGGGGTTGAGGTGACTGTTTCGGAGAGAGTCTGGCGGCCCCTGAAAAACGAGGAAATCTTCATTCCTCGCCGCGCACCCCACCGCGTTCGTTGCGTCGGAGAGAATCCTGCCCGGATCATGGAGATCTGGATGGGTGACTCTGACGAGTCGGACATCGTCCGTCTCAAAGACGAATACGGGAGAGCTTGAAAAAGGGATGGCGTAAAGGCTGGGGTCATACTTGTTCCACAGGCCTCCTTCCCCCCTCTAAGTGGGAATGCCGCTTTCTGCAGAAATGCCGGCCCCGGTGAATCCGACACAATAATGAGAATCTTTCAGCCTTGAAGCAAGATCGGTGATGGGGTCACTCAGGAGCCTTTTCCTTCATCGTTTCCGGCTGTCGAATCTGACCACTTCATATTAGCAGGAGCCGAGAAGAGAGGCAACTTTCCTCGCTGAGAAAAAATATTTACACCTGAAAAAAAATATTTACATGGCGATCACCGCCGAAAGCAAAAAACCGAGAGGAAAAATATTATTTCCGTCATCAAAAAGCAAATTTGGCATGATTTTTGCTATTATTAATGGCCGGAGCAACGAAAATGCAATCAGTTTTTGACGCTGACCTTCAAAGGCAAATCGAAGAAGCTTTGAAGCGGGCAAAATACAAAAAAGTTCTCTATTTTTATGATGAATCCGGCTACAAGAGGCTTTTGGGCGTTTTCGAGAAAAAAAAGGCTCATGAGATCAAAAAGTTTTTCCGCAACAAAAATCTCATCAACCGCCTGACTGAGTTCGAAATCAAAACCACAGAACCCGACAGTCATTTCGGCTGATTTTTGGCTTTACGCTGACATTTCGGTGTTCGCCTGAAGCGATCAACCTCTGAACGGTCTTTTCGCCGGACAGGCCCTGCCGGATTTGCCTTCTTCACCGCGTTCTCAAACGCCTTTTCCCAGGATCCGGCGATAGATGATAATACGGAGCTTTAGCCTGGACTATTCATAAAAAAAGCCGGAGAATCAGATCACCTGTTTGGCGAGGAAGACGTCAGGGTGTTTGACCAGAATCTTCTCGATAACGTACTCCTCAATCTCCTGGGCTGTATTCAAGCTCATCGCTTTCTCCACGACCCTTTTCACCGTCCTGTACTCGACTGAGCGGAGGGTCTTTTTGATGCGGGGGATGAAGATGGGGTTCATGCTGAAGTTCTTCAGGCCGAAGCCGAGCAGGACGATGGCAGCCAGAGGGTCGGCGGCCATTTCTCCGCAAACAGCAATCTCTTTCCCCGCCTTTTGAGCAGCGTGGATGATGAACCTGATCAGCCTCAGGATGGAAGGATGGAGAGGCTTGTAAAGATAGGAGACAAATTCATTGGATCGGTCGACAGCCAGATAATACTGGATGAGATCATTGGTCCCGATGCTCAGATAGTCCACCTCCCTGGCCAGAAGGTCGGTCATGGCCGCTGCGGCCGGAACCTCGATCATCACTCCCAGAGGAATATTCTCATCGAACTTCACCCGCTTCCTCCGCAGCTCTTCCTTGAGTTCGCCGAGGAGAACCTTGATTTCCTGAATCTCTTCGATTTCGGTGACCATCGGGATGAGAATCCTGACATTCTTCATAGCGCTGGCTCTCAAAATGGCTTTGATCTGAATTTTGAACTGACCTCTGTCCCTCAGGGAAAGCCTGATGGCTCGCAGCCCCAGGGCCGGGTTCGGCTCTTTCTCTATTTTCAACTGGGGCAAGTTCTTCTCTCCGCCCAAGTCCACAGTCCGAATATAAACGGGAAAAGGAGAAGCCTCTCTGGCAATCTGGGAATAGACGGAATAATGCTCTTCCTCGCTGGGCAGGGAAGTGCTCTGAAGATAGATAAATTCAGACCGAAAGAGGCCAATCCCTTCCGCTCCGAGAGAAAGGGCGAGTTTCGCCTCCTCAGGCAGCTCGATGTTGGCCATGGGATAAAACCTGAATTTATCCAGGGTGAAAGAGGCCAATTTAGCTGTTTTTCTCAGCTCTCGCCGATAATCATTATACTTCTCTCTCTTGCTGGAAAATTCCTTCCTGATGCCCAGAGGAGGGTTGATGATAACTTCCCCATCCGTGCCGTCGACGATGATGCAGTCGCCGCTTTTGACTTTCTGAGAAATATTGCGCAGGGCCACCACGGTGGGGATGTTCAAGGAACGGGCAAGAATCGCGGTGTGGGATGTGTGTCCGCCCATGTCAATGGCCACGCCAAGGATGTTTCCTTTACTGAGGCTCAAGGCGGCTTCAGAAGGGAGGAGGTCGTGGGCAACCAGGATTTTTTCTCCTCGCACATCGCCTTCTTTCTGGACGGTAGATTCGAGATTTCGGTAGACCTTGGTCAAAACATCGGTGATATCCGATTGTCTCTGCTTGAAGTACTCGTCAGAGAGCGATTCGAACAGCATCTTGTATTTTTCATGCACAGAAGAGAGCGCCCATTCTGCACGGCAATTCTCTTCTCTTATGATCTTATCCAGGCTCGCCAGCAATGATTTATCCTCCAGCATGAGCAGATGCGCCTCCAGGATGAAGGAGTGATCATCTCCCAATTTCTTTTTGATCTGCTCTTTGACGCGCTGCAGCTGCTCTTTTGTCCTCTCCAGCGCCTTTCTCAACCTGGCCAGCTCTTTCTCCACATGATTCGGGGGAATGGCCTCTTTCCGCAGGGTAAAGGTGACTCGTTCTTTCAGCAGCACTTCGCCGATGGCAATACCCGGAGAGACTCCGATGCCTTTCAGTCTGAAATAGTCCATCACTCTTTCTCGAGAAATTTATTGTCGATCAGGTCCGTCAGGGCTTTGAGGGCCCTCTTCTTGTCCCATCCTGAAACGCGCAAAATGATCTCTGAACCCTGGACAGCCGCCAGCGTCAGTATCCCCAGGATGCTCTTCCCGTCGATCACATTCCCGTCCTTCTCGATCTTGACCAACGAGCTGAACCGGTTGGCTGTGTTCACAAATTTGACTGCTGCCCGGGCATGCATCCCGAGTTTATTCTTGATAACAATTCTTCTCTCAAGCATGGACGCCGGTTATTTACTCTTTGGAACTCAAAAGGGCGCTGGCCAGGTGGATGTTCTTCTTTCCCTGCTCGATGACCTTTTTGGCCACTTCTTTTAACTTGTTGCTTCTCTGGAGGGAAACAAACTTGATCAGCATCGGCAGGTTGACGCCAGTGATGATCTCGACCTGATTGTCCTTCAAAAATGAAAAGCTCAGGTTAGAAGCTGTGCCGCCAAACATATCGGTGAAAATGACCACTCCGCTTTTCTGACCGATCCTTTTCAGACTCTGACTGAGTTTCTTTTTCGACTCTTCCACATCGTCGTACCAACCGATGGATATGGCCTCGATGTTGACGACCTCACCGATGATGATGGTGAGGGCATTCAAGAGTTCCTCGGCCAGCTTTCCATGAGAAACGATGAGCCCTCCGATCATTGCTCTATTTCCTCGGCCTGAATCATGGTCTCTTATATTCCTCGCATCTGATAAGCTTGGGACCGCCCCTCATTTTACCATTAAAAGCCATGAACATTAAGTTTTTTTCAAGATGCGTGACCAAAAGGACAAGAGAATTCCAAGCAAAGCCTGACAGCGAATTATTTATACAGATCCCGATGATAGATGCGAACAGCGCACTTCTTTTCCCGAAGCCGCTCTTTCAACTGTTCCCCGATGATGACCGAACGGTGTTTTCCCCCTGTGCAGCCGATGGATATGGTCAGGGAACTCTTCCCTTCATTGACGAAATTGGGAATGAGATAATCGATAAAGCGCGCGAGCTCTGAGAGAAATCTCTGCGTTTCCTTTTCCTGGAGGAGATATTCCTTGACTCTGGGATCCTTCCCGGTCTTGTTCCGCAATTTTTCCATGTAGAAGGGATTGGGCAGAAACCGGGTGTCAAAAACCAGGTCCGAGTCGAGGGGGATGCCGTATTTGTAGCCAAAAGAGACGATTATGATCTGCATTCGCGAGGGGGTCTGACTGGCAAACCTTTTGGTCAGTCGCTCTTTGAGCTGGGCAATGGTGGCATCGGTGGTGTCGATCACCTCATCGGCCATTCTCTCGATTTCGGTCAGACGCTCCCTTTCAAGCTCGATTTTCTCCAGCACAGACCTCCGGCTCTTCAAAGGGTGAGGACGCCGGCTTTCGCTGTATCTTTTGACCAGCGTCTCATTCGACGCATCGAGGAAAATCAGTTGAGGCTTGACCTTTTTGCGGATTGTTTTCAAAACGTCCAGAAATTCGGTCTCGAAGCCGGCCTCTCGAATGTCGACCACGAGGGCAACCCTCTCGATCTCAACCTCTTTGCGTGTCCAGAGCGAGACAAAATTGGGGATGAGTTTGGCGGGAAGGTTATCGATGCAGTAGTAGCCGAAATCCTCCAGGAAACGGCTGACGACCGACTTCCCTGAACCCGATAATCCCGTGATGATGAGGAATCTGTCGTCCTTCATTCTCTCAAGTTCTTATCTGCCCATCGAATAGAGAGAACCCGGTTCAGTTTGCCCACGATGTCCTGAGGGGCATAGTAACCCTTTTTCTTCAGCAGATGCACCTGGCAGGCCACTTCGATGAGCAAGGCGATGTTCCTTCCAGGCGCCACGGGAATGTTGATCGAGGGAATCTTTCGTCCCAGAATCTCAAAATCCTCCGGAAATTTCAAGCCGATCCGGTCGTCCTCCTTTCCAGGCTGGAACTTCTTCAGCCTGACGACCAGGTCGATCGATGAATTTTTTTTGATGGCTTTGGCGCCGAAAATCTCTTTGATGTTGATGATGCCCAGTCCTCTGATCTCCATAAAGTTTCTGACCAGCCGCGGAGCTGTCCCCGCCAAAGCCCCGCTGGGCTCCCTTTCGATGCTGACCACATCATCACAAACGAAGCGATGCCCTCTGCAGATGAGCTCCAGCGCGCTTTCACTCTTGCCGATGCCGCTATCGCCCACGATGAGAACGCCCAGACCAAAAATCCTGAGCAATCCTCCTGAAATTTTTATCTTATCTGGAGAGAGCTCAGAAAAAAAATCCTTCAACCGCTCCTGGCATTTCCGTTGAGAAAGCGAGGAATGAAAGATGGCCAGCTTTCTCTCTCTGGCTGCTTCCCTCATTTCGGGCGGGGAGGCAACCCCGTTACTAACAATAAGGCAACATGCTTCAGCAAGCAGGCTCTCCCTGGCGAGCTTCCTTCTCTGGCCAGAAGAGAGGGATTCCCAACCCGGGGCATCTTCTTTGCCACAAACCTTGACAGGCACACGGCCTTTCCTCGAATCGGAAAGACCGAGCTTTTTGGCAAAGCCAACCCTTCCCAGGACAGGATGCAGCTTCAGAAAATCCTTTGCCCTCAGGTAGAAATCCTTGACGGTGATGGAAGTAATTTTCTCTTTATTCACTTAATTTCTCTTCTTCCTCTCGAATGATGCGCAGTATTTCTCTGGTGTTTTCCGCCTGAAGGATTTTTTTGAGCAAGGACCCGGACTTGCGAACGAGATGGGCGATGGCGGCCAGAATCTGAAGGTTCAGGCTCGGGTTATCAGGCGAGGAAACGACGAGGAAGAAAACATACGAAGGCTTCCCATCCAGGGATTGAAAATCAACGCTCTTTCTGGATATGGCCAACAAAACGATCGGGTTTTTGACCTCCTTCATTTTGCAGTGAGGGATGGCCACCCCTTCTCCGATGGCAGTGCTACCGAGTTGCTCTCTCTGAAGGAGTTTTTCGTAAAGCTCTTTATCCTTGAGAACTCTCTTCTTTCTCCTCAGGAAGTCGACCATTTCCCGCAGCGCACCGTCTCTATCCCGGGCTTTCAGCTCTTCGATGATCATATCCGGCGCCAACAGATTTTGAAGTTTCAATTTTTCCTCTCACTCATTCAAATTCATTCGGGTTCGACCAGGCCGTAATTTCCGTCTTTTCTGCGATAAATCACCGCCCACTTCCCAGAGCCCTGTATCCGGAAGACAAACACTTCTTTATCTTGTAACTCGAACTGAAGAAAGGCTTCTTCCAGGGTCATCGGCTTCAGAGAATAATCCCGGCTCCTGATCACTCTTTTCTGAGGCTCTTCGGCCTCGGGGGGGCGACTGAAGGTTTCTCTTTCCCTGTTCGTCCTTCTCTTCCGCTCTCTGAGCTTTTCCTTTTCTTTTTTGACTCGCTTTTCGATGTTGTCAAAGGCCAGACTGAGGGAACTCGACATATCGTTGGTCTCTTCCTCCACGTTCAAAAGAGCCCTCTTGATTTTGAGGTTGATCTCGACTTTATGCCTGTATTTTTCAACAGAAAGGATGATATCCGCGGCGACCTTCTGTCCCAGTATCTTCTCCAGAGCCCGAAGCCTTTTTTCGCAGTACTGTCTCATCTCGGGTGTCAGGTTTGCATGACGGGCGGTGATGTGGATTGTCATCCGCTTTCCTCCATCTTGAACTTTCTCTTCCTGATATGGGAAGGGGCGATCTTGAGCTGTTTTCTGTATTTTGCCACTGTCCGCCGAGCGATCTTCAAATTTTCCCTGGTGATGATGTCGACGATTTCAATGTCGCTCAAAGGACTCCCTTTGTCTTCGGTCTCAATCAGCTTCCTGATTCTGTCTTTGATCCTCAAAGAGGAGATTTCCTCTCCAAAATCTCCGGAAAGGGATTTGTGGAAAAAATACTTCAGCGAAAAGACCCCCCGGGGCGTCATCATGTATTTGTTGGCAACCACTCGTCCCACCGTGGACTCATGGACCCCGATCTCCCGGGCCAGTTCGACGAGAGTGAGGGGCTTGATGTGCTCGATGCCTTTTTCGATGAAGTCCTTCTGTTTGTCCACGATGTACCTGGCCACTTTATAAATCGTCTGATCCCTCTGGTCCAGGCTTCTGAGAAACCAGAACGCTTTTTTCAGCTTATCCTTCAAGAATTTCTGGGCCTCGGGATTCTCCGTTCCTGCCTTGGCCAATAGCTTCTTATAGTAGCCGTTGATCCTCAAGCGGGGCAACCCTTCGTTATTCAGTGTGATCTTCAGCTCATTCTCTTCCTTGCTGACGATGATGTCCGGGACAACATAGGTCGTTTTCTCCTGGCTGTATTTCCTCCCAGGAGTGGGGTCCAGATGCTTGATGGCTTCGATGTGGTACTTTACAGAAGAAAGAGAAATGCCGAGCACCCTGGCCAGCTGGGAGTAGTCGGACTTTTCCAGAAGATGGAGGTGCTGCTCAACGATGGTGCGGGTAACCTCATCCTTGATCTGAAAATGGTCCATCTGGCAGAGGAGGGCTTCCTGGAGGTCGAGGCTGCCCACGCTGACAGGGTCAAATCCTTTGATCGTCTCTCTGATCTCGCTCACTTTTTTTTCGGAGACTTTCAGGGTCTCAGCGATTTCCGTGACCGAAGCCGTCAGATAGCCGTCCTCGTTGATGTTCCCGATGATGTATTGGGCGATCTCTTTATCTTTTTTGTCGAAAAAAGTCAGGTTGGCCTGCCAGTTGAGGTGGTCCCACAGAGAGGGGCTGGTGGAGACGATGTTCTCCAGGTTGAGAACTTCTTTTTTCTCGAAAAACAGGGAGCGGAACCCATCATCGAAGTATTCCTGAAAATAGGACTCAAATTCCGTATCCCCGATTCCTTCCTCGCCTTCAGCGGTTTTCTCTGGTGCCATATCTCCCGGCATGGTCTCTTCGTCTCTTGCTCCTTCCTCCTGAGCTTTCTCACCCGCTTCCGGCTCTTTTCCCGGAGGATTTTCCACGCTCTCTTCGACAAACTCGAGCATCGGGTTCTGGGAAAGCTCGGTGTCGATAATCTCGATGAGCTCCAGGTTGGTCAGGGGAAGGAGCTTGATGGCTTGCTGGAGTGCGGGGGCAAGGATCAACTTCTGAACCTGCCTTTGGTCAAGTCTCTGTCTTAAAGCCATGAGTCTTTTCCGGACAATCTCCTGCTTTATCCCTCAGGAAAGCGAAAGCCCTCGCCGAGATACCTCGACCTCACTTCCTCAGAAACAACCAGGTCCCGGGGAGTCCCTTCTT
Source organism: uncultured Eubacteriales bacterium (assembly GCA_964477275.1). GTDB lineage: Bacteria > Acidobacteriota > Aminicenantia > Aminicenantales > Aminicenantaceae > CAYZDV01. Next base: position 1,626 of record CAYZDV010000072.1, on the reverse strand, counting down.
TAAGAATCCGCCCTTTGTCGATGATATATGCCCTGTCTGTAATCTTGAGCGCATCCCGCACGCTGTGATCGGTCAGCAGAATCCCGATGCCCCTTTCTTTCAAAGAAAGAATGATGTCCTGCAAGTCGAGTATGGCCAGAGGATCGATCCCGGTAAAAGGCTCGTCGAGAAGCATGAACCGGGGCGATGTGAGCAAAGCCCGGGCAATTTCCAGCCTCCGCCTCTCTCCTCCTGAGAGAGTATAGGCCTTGGCTCTGGCCAGTTTTTCCAGTCCGAACTCCTCCAACATCTTCCTCACTGCGTTGTTTCCGCCCGCAGGAATATGGCGCATCGTCTCCAGGATGGAGCGGAGATTATCCTCGACGCTCAGCTTGCGGAAAGCGGATGGCTCTTGAGGAAGAAGGCACAAGCCTTTTCGAGCCCTGATGTACATGGGAAAGGCTGTGATGTCCTCCCCATCGAGGAAAATGCGGCCTGAATCCTGAGGAGTGAGCCCGAGAATGAGAGAAAACGTGGTCGTTTTGCCGGCTCCATTCGGTCCCAAAAGTCCGACGACTTCGCCTTTTTTAACATGCAGAGACACCCCCTCCAGAACTCTCTTTTTGCGATAGCTCTTTTCCAGCTCGAGGGCTTCCAGGCTGTCCTTCATCTCTCACGTTTTAATATACTTACAGACCTTTCTCCGCTGATGTTTTCAACGAGAATTCTACCATCGGCCAGGTAAAAAGTCAATTTATCCGCCTCGGTTGTTCCCTTGTTGCTGTCGGTGAAAACAGCATTCCCCGAAAGGATGAGAACCTCTGTCTCCGGGTTGTAGCGGGCTTCCCCGCCCCTGGCTTCACCGAGGCTGTGAACGATCGCCACCTCCTCTCTGGCGACAATGCTTCCCACCCGGCCGTCCTCCTCCAGGTGGACAACAATCGAGCGGCTGCGAAGCTGGATACCCCTGGCCCCCAAGGAGCAGTTACCCTGGAAAGAAACCCGATTGTCCTCGGAACGGGAGTTCATTTGCGCAGAGGAAATCTCCAGCCTTCCCTCTTCGCCTTCCTCCGGCTGATGAGGAATGACAAAGGTGACGCCTCCCCTGCAGGACACGTTTCCCGTCTCCTCAAAAAGCTCGATTTCTTCAGCAGTTAGCGTTTTCTTCTCCTGCCAGGCTCTGACCTCTCCACTGAAAAGAAAACGCTTCTGGTCGTCGAAATATCTCAACTCACGAGCGGCGAGGAAGACGGCCTGTTCTCCGGAAAAAATGCCTCCTTGTTTCTTCTCTTCCTCCCCGGCTTTCAAGATAGCCTTGACCCTTTCTCTGGCTTCGAGGTTATTGCTCCGGGTGTCAACAGCGATCTCTCCGGCCAGGATATCGCTGGCTGCGGAGGACATTCGAGCTTCCTCCATTCCTCTGCCCTTCTCGACGCGAAGAACTTCATCCCTGCCGGAGAAGGTCAGCGTTTCCCCTTCAAAAAGGCTCTCCTGGCTGCCGTCTTTGTCCTGTTTGATAGCCCTGGCCTTTTTTTCGGCCATAAAATTCTCGACCTGGCCTTGAGGGTCGAAGAGAAAATTCACAACTTCTGCCCGGATGTGGATAGTGCTTCCGTCAGAGGAAAAAAATTTCAGGGAGCAGTCGCC
>CAYZDV010000071.1:0-10077 GCA_964477275.1 uncultured Eubacteriales bacterium | reverse complement strand
GTGCCCATTCTCCCGAGATGCTCAAAAAATGGATCATCCCGCAGGACAAATGGAATCCTTTTCCGAGGGCCAGCGCCCGTGAGCTGTGGCAAAAGCTTCCGGAAAAAATCCGCACCTCATTGATCCGGCGGGCAGAGACGCATCTCAGCTGCGACTGGGAAACGCCCAGCGCCTCTGTTTTCCTGGAATTCGTCAGGACCGGAAATAGAAGCCGGTATGAACATGTTGCATTTGGCCGGCGGACAAAACTGGCAGAGCTTGTGCTTGCCGAATGTGCCGAGGGCCAGGGCCGTTTTCTCGACGATATTCTCAACGGCGTCTGGGCCATCTGCGAGGAAAGCTACTGGGGAGTGCCGGCCCATCTCGGCCTCCAGAAAAGAGGCACGGGGCTTCCGGACGTGACCGAACCGACAGTGGACCTCTTTGCCGCCGAGACCGGGGCGCTCCTCGCCTGGACACACTACCTGCTGGGTGAACAACTGGATGCTCTGTCGCCTCTCGTTCGAGAACGAATCCAGCTCGAAGTCCAGCGCCGCATCATCAGCGTCAACCTCGAGCGGGACGATTTCTGGTGGATGGGGTTCAAAGGCCAGAGAGTGAACAACTGGAATCCCTGGATCTGCTCGAACTGGCTGACAGCGGTGCTTCTCCTCGAGAAGGACCCTGAGCGCCGCATCCGGTCCATCCACAAAGTCATGAGATCTCTGGACAATTTTCTGAATTCCTATCCTTCAGACGGCGGGTGCGACGAAGGGCCTTCCTACTGGAACCACGCCGGAGGCTCCCTCTACGACTGCCTGGAGCTCCTCCACAGTGCCTCCGGTGGCAAAATCGACATCTCCGACAAGCCCCTCGTGCGGGAGATGGGCCGCTACATCTACCGGGTCTACATCAACGGCCCGTATTTCATCAACTTTGCCGATGCGCCGGCCCGGCTAACTCCGGACCCCGGTCTGATCTTCCGCTACGGGAAAAGCATCAAGGACGAGAAGATGACGGGCTTTGCCGCCTTTCTGGCCAGACAGCAGAACTATGGAGAAACGGAAGTCAGAGCGAGCTCAGAATCTCTCGGAAGAGCCCTGCCGGCGCTTTTTCGTCTGGATGAACTGTTGAGCGCCAAACCCAGGGAGCCGCTCGCCGCCGATGTCTGGTTTCCCGAACTCCAGGTCATGGCCGCCAGGACCAAAGAAGGGTCGCGCACAGAATTTTTTATCGCCGCAAAGGGCGGCCATAACGGCGAAAGCCACAACCACAATGACGTGGGGAACTTCATCGTCTACGCCGATGGCTATCCGGCCCTCATCGACGTCGGCGTCGAGACCTACACGGCCAGGACCTTCAGCGACAAACGCTACGAAATCTGGACCATGCAGTCCGCCTACCACAACCTGCCCACCATCAACGGATATATGCAGAAAGAGGGCAGTGAATACAAGGCCACCAGTGTCAGCTACAAGGCCGACAGCAAAAAAACGGTGTTCAGCCTGGATATCTCCGGAGCCTACCCCGAAGAAGCCAAGGTCAAATCCTTCAAGCGGACCTTCACCCTCAACCGCGGGATGAATATCACCGTCCAGGACCAGTACGAACTCCATGAGGCCAGCACCCCTCTTCAGGTTTCGTTGATGAGCTGGAGGAAGCCCGAACTGGTCAAAAACGGCATCATCCGGCTCGAGAACCCTGAGGTGATCAAGGACGCCAGGACCATGTTTGTCATGTACGACCGGAACAGATTCGACCTCAATTTCGAAACGATTCCCGTCGAGGACGCCAGGCTTCAAGCCTCCTGGGGAGATACCATCTACAGAATCCAGCTCACAGAGAAACAGGTATCGGTCAAGGACGAATATTCCCTCAGCATCGTCCAGTATTAGATTCCATCCCGATCGATGCCGGAAATGGAATAACCGGCTCACCGGTCTTTTTTGAGTGAGCCCCAGAGCCTGATGTCGTCGAAACATCCGGTGTCATCGAAGGAGCCGACACCGACCAGTCCATGGGAAAATTCGGCGCGGCGGGCTGTGAGAACCGGAGTGTCCGGGTCATCGAGAAAGGCCTGAACTTCGCCCGTTCGGGCATCATAGGTAACTTTGAACTCATGCCACCCGGTGTCGGCCAGCCGGAAAACCGATTGCCCGGCAGGCTCGCGGTTAATCCTGACTCTGTCTGCGCCGTTGACCAGGCCGATGATGTTGTGAACGTCATCGCTGCTGGCCGAGAAATGGACATAGCCGAAATGGGCCGGGTCCTGGTAGTGGAAAAAGATGCACAGGTCGCGGTGGGGATTTGAAGGGTCGGCGCGGCACTTCAGGCGGCCGGTGAAAACAAAGGAGGTCACATCATAGCCGGTCAATACGGACCATGAGGCTGGAGACCTGAATTGCCCCTGGGGGCCAGGAGCGGTCAGCTCATAGACCATTGATCCCTGGAGATAAACGACACGCCAGTTCTCCGGATGATTGGGCTGCCAGCTGTCGGCCCGGCCGTCCTCAAAATCAAAGCTGCCCAAGGCGGCAGTAGCAGCGGAGCATTTTTTCAGGAAATCGCGACGGCCAATGGCGTCGTTTCTCACGGCATGTATCACCAACGAATGGAGTTGTCCCAGAGCTTATACCACGTCAAATGTGGCGTAACACTCAGCAGGAAAAAGAACCTCCCGCCATGACGTGTGGAAAAAAGCGGTACTTCCGCGCATCACTTCTCCATGATCCGGTATTCGAAATACTGGGCGCCCCGCATCTTGTCCAGGAGAAAGAGCCGGTCCTTCTCAATGCGGATATCGTCGACAAAATGGCCGAGCGGAAAAATCCTGAGCAGAACGCCATCCCCGGAATACACCTCCAGGCAAAAGGCATCGGTTTCTCTCTTTTCCACGTTTCCGGAGACAGAGAAGGACACAGACCTTGTCCCGTCCATGCCTCTCATCATCCCCACATTGGTTCCTACCTTCTCATCCTTTTTCAACTGCCTCTTCAGGGTGACCACCCAAATCCTACCTCTCTCATCGACGGAGATCCCGGACGAACACCTGTTCATCTCCGGCATGCGGACGGTGACCATCCCGCCGCTGCGCCTCTGCATGCCGGATTTCTCCCTGGGAGGATCTGTGCTGTAGTCCAGTTTCCGGTCCGCTCTCCACAGCAACTCTCCTTCCGGCGAGTATTTTTCGATGCGGTTCCGGTAATCGAAGGAGACATAGACGTTTCCTTCCCTGTCCGGCGCAAAATGAAACTGGTTGACCATCCTGTTCACCAGTGCACTTTTGAAATCGTGAGGCCGGACAAAAGTCCTGACCACGTTTCCCTCCAGGTCGATGATTCGCATCAGGTCGGGCTGGGTTTCGGGTTCATCCATCCCAGGGCCAATGAGCATCATGCCTCCTCCAACGAGGAGTTCGCCGCTTTTCAATACTCTGGTCACCCCGGCAGGCTCTTTGTGCATCCTGATCGTCCGGTATTCCGTTCCGTCAGGATTGAGGATTTGGATTCTCTGGTTCTGAGGGTCGGCGACACACAGCAATCCTTCCTCATCCATGTCTAAAGAAAGAGGATAATAGAGCTCACCCGGACCCTGGCCTTTGCTTCCAAAGGTTGCCAGATACTCGCCGTCCGGGGAGTATTTCTGGATGCGGTGGTTTCCGGAGTCCAGGATATAGATATTTCCCCTGGTATCGGCCACAATGTCAGAAGGAAGGTAGAGAGCCACATTCTCATCCTCTGCTTCCAGCTCCCCGATCGTCTTCACCAGCTCGATGGAGACTTTCGGAGTTTTTCCCCAGGCGCCTTCTTTTTCGTTGTGGACGATGCGCACGCCGTTGACAGTCTCCACCTTCTGAGCATTCAAAAAGGGAAAAATGAGAAACAGAGCCCACAGCAAAGTCAAGGCAAACCCGCGTCCCTTCTTCATCTCCTTTTCCTCCTTATACGTGATTATGGGATGAATTCTTTTATGTATAAAACTCAGGATGAACGAAGTGAGTTGCGGCGCGGGATAAAAAACCGGAGCCACGGGCCTGAAGGATCTCTATGGTTCTCGCCATCATTCGCTTAAAAAGCGCGGGAATGAAGAAACAGCTGATTGCCTGATTTCATGGGAGCTCAGAGAGCGGATGCTGCGGCTCACCAATAAACAGGTGAACACTGGCAGGGATGGAGCCGTTATGCCGGGAAAGTGTGACCAATGGTATTATCGAGAAAGGGAGCGGACAAGCCAGACCGCCATCTCCCCTACTCCCCGATGGGACCAGGCATAATAGGGAACGGCCACCAGCGGATTTTGCGGGTCTGCGCTCTTCAGTATGCTGACTCCGCCCAAGAGGTCGGGTTGGAACTCCGACTGAAAATCCAGACTGTCAGGGAGGCCTCTCCCCAGCACCTTTCCGCCGTTATCCGCGCCTTCAAAGCAGTAAACGAGCGGCCCTCTCTGCAGAGCGACTTTTCCCGTGTCCTCCTTCACTTTTTCGGCGGCAATCACCTTCCTTGCGGGCATGGGCAAATCGAGCTCGATGACATCCCCGCTTTTCCACCGGCGAAAAATCCGCGCATAGCCCTTCTCAAGGCTGAGAGGAATCGTCTCTGAGTTGACTTTCAGGGTCGCCGGGTCGTCTCTCTCATCAACGAACATGTAGAGGTCGCTCGGAACCGGCTCGTTCCTGGCCCAGCCGGGAATGCGGACCCTGACCGAAAACGCAGCCGTTTTTTCCGGCTCGAGGACAATCCGGATTTTTCCCTCCCATGGATAACCCGTCTCTTGCGTGACTTGAACATGATTTTTTCCGACTTCAACTGTTCCCCTGCCGGCCACAAAAAGGTTCACATACAGAGTGTCATCGGTGCTGGCATATACGTAGCCCGGAATGGAGGGCATGAAGCGGGCAAAGTTCACGGGGCAGCAGGCGCAGTCGAACCAGGGTTTGCGCGTTGCTTCTCCCTGGTTGAAGAGAAACTTGCCGTCCGATTCGAGCGGGTTGGGATAGAAGAAGAGATCACCGCTCAGGGAGATGCCGGCCAGAAGACCGTTGTAAAGAGTTCTCTCAAGGACGTCGATGTAGCGCGCATCTCCGTTGAGGAGAAAGAGACGGTGGTTCCAGAACACATTCCCGATGGCCGCACAGCTCTCGTTATAGGCTGTAGCGTTGGGAAGTTCGTAGGCCTCACCGAAGGCCTCCCCCTCATGGCGCGAACCGATTCCTCCGGTCAGGTACATCTTCCGGGAGACCACGTCTTCCCAGATTCGGTCAATGGCCCGGATATAGGCGGCATCTCCGGTGAGGGCAGCCACATCGGCCATCCCGGAATACATGTAGGTGGCGCGGACAGCATGGCCCACGGCCTCTGACTGTTCGATGACCGGTTTGTGCGCCTGAAGATACCAGTCCTGGTTGTAGATGGAAAACGGCGAGCTGTCAGGAAACATTTTCCTGTGCTTGTCCGGTCCGCGCTCATCCAGGAAAAACCTGGCCAGCCGGAGGTATTTCTCATCTCCGGTGACCCGGTAGAGCTTGACCAGCCCGATTTCGATTTCCTGGTGACCGGGAAATCCCCGCCTCTTTTCCGGACCGAACACGCTGTCGATGAAATCGGCGTTTTTCATGGCCACTTCCAGGAAATTGCGCTTGCCGGTAGCCTGATAATAGGCCACGGCAGCTTCGTACATGTGACCGGCGTTATAGAGCTCATGGCTTGCGCCGAGGTTTGACCAGCGCTCCTCGCCGGCTCCGGCCGGAGGATTCCGGGGGTCGATGGTCCGGGCCGTGTAGAGATAACCATCCTCTTCCTGGGCTGCGGTGATCAGGCCGATGAGCTCATCCACGTATCTTTCGAGCTCGGGGTCAGGATGAATCCGCAGCGAATAGGCCGCTCCCTCCATGATCTTGAAGACATCGGAATCATTGTAGCGGCGGCCTTCGAACTCGCCGGGCATCAACCCCGCCGCCCTGGCAAAGTTTGCGATGCGGCCGGTCTCCTCGCATTTCTGGAAAGCAAAGGGGATGGTTACCGTGCGGTTGGCCTCCAGCCGCGGCCGCCAGAAAGCGTCATTGACCTCGACCTCGGTGAAGGCCACAGGCTTTATGGGATAATCTCCCGCTTTTTTCCTCACACAGACAAGAGAAACGAGGCAGGCCGACGCGAGGACAATTACCAGACATTTTGTTCCGAGCTTCATTCCGGCCTCCTTTTCATGGACACTTGTATCACAGCGTCCCGATAACAGCTCAAGTCAAAGGGTGGCTGCCCGGGGAACGTCCCCATCAATAAAAAAATCTTCTTCGCAGTCTGTCCTTTTCGTTGACGGGGTTGGCGTCCAGGGCCCACATGCCGCGTCCATGAGTGGCGATGACGATGATGTTGTCCCGGGGGTGAATGATCAGGTCATGGACGAAGGTCGAGGGCAGGTTCCCGCCCAGCACGTTCCAGGTCTTTCCGCCGTCCTTGGTGACATAGACGCCGATGTCTGTCCCCACGTAGAGAATATCCTTGTTGACCGGGTCTTCCCTGATCACGTTCACCGGGCCGAGCGGGATGCCTCGAGAGATATCCATCCAGGTCTTTCCGTAATCTGTGGACTTCCAGACATAGGCGGCAAAATCATCGTCCCTCTTTCCGTTCTGGGTCATATAGACTGTGCTCATACCATGGGCTGAAGCGACAATCCGGGATACCCACTTCTTGTAAGGCAGACCTTTCATGATTTCCTGCCAGCTCCGGCCGCCGTCCATGGTCATGTGGACTTTGCCGTCGTCGGTCCCCGCGTAGATGAGCCCTTCCTTGAGAGGAGACTCGGAGACCGAGAAAATCGTTTGATAGGGAATATCTCCCATCTCAGACTTTATGTTGTAGGTCATGTCCGGACTGATTCTCTCCCAGACATCCCCTTTGAACCGGGAGCGGAATAGATACTGCAGACCGAGGAACACCGTATCCGGATGATGGGGAGAAAGAATGATGGGCGCCAGCCACTGCCCTCTGAGCCGGGGCTCGTTTTCAAACCTGGCGGGATAGATATTTTTCCTCCCCTCCCCCAATCCCCTGCTCAGGTCGGTCCGGGTGATGCGGCCGTAGAAGCCGGCCGAATAAACGATATCGGGATTGGTGGGGTCGATCGCGTGGGTGCTGCCTTCCCCGCCAGGAGCGCTCTCGAATTCCACGGCCGGAATCCTGTCCCGACCGCGGCTGAGGTCGATCACTCCTCTGAAGCTGCCGTGGTCCTGCATGGAGCCGTAGACGCGAAACGGGTTCGCCATATCGTAAGAGATGTTGAAAAACTGGCAGACAGGGAGATTGTGGGTGAAGGTCTTCCAGGTCTCTCCTTTGTCGTAGGAGATAGCGATACCGCCGTCATTGACGTTGACGATATAGGAGGAATTGTCAGGGTCGATCCACATCCCGTGGTGGTCGACATGGACTTCGCGGGCAATGGTTCGAAAGGTTTTTCCGCCGTCAGTGGAAACACTCAGGGGAACACCCATGATGTAAACCGTGTTCTCATCGTTAGGGTCGACCCGGATCTGCCCAAAGACCCAGCCGTAGGTTCCGGAATGGCGCATCATGAGCTGCATCTGCTCCGGAGTCATCCCGCTCACCTGCTTCCAGCTCTCTGCCCTGTCATCCGAGCGGTAAACCGTCGCGCCCTTGATGATGCCGCTCGAGGGAAGTCCGTAATCGCTGGCCTTTTCTGCTTCGGTCGGCTCGCGGCCGATTTCGTAGTTGTCGACCAGGGCGTAGAGGATATTCGGACTGGAGCGACAGATATCCAAACCAATCCGTCCTCTGTAGCGGGCTTCGGGAAGTCCGGCATTGACGGGCTTCCAGGTCTTGCCGCCATCAGTTGTTTTATAAATCCCGCTTCCTGTATAACCCGGCTCGTTTCGGGGATCGTTCCACTTTTTCCGGATTCTCTGCCAGGTGGCGGCATAGAGGGTGTTGCTGTCAGAAGGGTCCATGACCAGGTCGATGGCGCCGGTCTTCTCGTTGATGTAAAGGACCCTGTCCCATGTTTTTCCGCCGTCTTCGGTCTTGAAGACGCCGCGCTCTTCATTGTCGGTCCATTCATGACCCGAAGCGGCCACGTAGACGACATCCGGATTTTCGGGGTGGATGACGATGCGGGGGATGGTATGGGTTCCGATGAGTCCCATGTGCTGCCATGTCTTTCCGCTGTCGGTGGACTTATACGCTCCGCAGCCGGCCATGGAGCTGCGGAAGATGTTCGCCTCTCCAGTCCCCACCCAGACGATATCCGGGTTGGAAGGAGCCACGGTCACATCGCCGATCGAAGTCGAAGCGGCCTGGTCGAAGACCGGTTCCCAGGTTGTTCCCTCGTTGACCGTTTTCCAGACCCCGCCCGAGGCGGTGGCCACGTAGATAGTGTAGTTTTTTCCTTTAGGCGCGACCACGGCGATGTCGGTGCATCTGCCGCTGATATTGGTCGGGCCGATGTGCTGCCACTTGAGGTCCTTGAACGGCGAGTTCCTGCTCATCTCCAGGTGCTGGCCGAACCACTGCATGCGGAGTGCCGGGTCGGTGGAATAGATTTTCTGTGGCGCTGTGGTCTTTTTCGCCTGGAGCGGGAAGGCCGACACGTTCAACAGAAGTGCGAACAGGCCCAGAAAAGCCAGGCTCCGGTAAAATCGCTTTGCTCGAATCATCGTTTCTCCTTTTTTGTTTTATTTTTTATTATTATGGCTAATCAATCACTAACAATTTTTATCAAAAACCCGGGAGAAAATCAAAAAGTTCTGTTTCCAGATGGACGTTTATCTGCCGCTTCCCGGCTTCCAGCCGTCCATGCTCTCGTAGACTTCCTTGAGGATCCTCACACACTCATCTATCTGCTCCCTGGTGTGGGCGGCGGAAACAGAGAGCCTCAGCCGGGTTTTGTTCTTGGAGACGGCAGGATAGGTCACCACCCCTGTGTACAATCCCCTCTTCTGGAGTCTTTTGCTGATTTCCCTCAGCCGCAGGTCAGAGCCGGCCATGACCGGAATCACCGGAGATTTCGTGCTGGCGATGTCCAGGCCAACTTCCCTGAGCCTGGCATGCATGTAGCGCATGTTTTCCCACAGCCTGTTACGGGCGGACTTGTCTTTGCGGTAGATTTCAAGCACTTTGAGTATGCCCGCAGCCGTGTGGGGAGCCATGGCGCAGGAAAACATGTATGAGCGCGCAAACAGCCGCAAATAGAGCATCAACTTTTCTTTTCCCGCCGCATAGCCGCCGATGGCGCCGAAGGATTTGCTGAAGGTGCCGATGGAGATATCCACCTGGTCTTCAAGGCCGAAATGCTCGGCCACTCCTCCTCCTTTCTCTCCAAAGACAAGAGAAGCGTGCGCTTCGTCCACCAGGATTTTGGCACCGTGTTTCTTGCATATGGGGATAATCTCGGGAAGGTTGGCCAGGTCTCCATCCATGCTGTAAACGCCTTCAACGCAGACGATGGCCCTTTTGGTATTCAGGGCTCTGAGAACTTTTTCCAGATGAGCGGGGCTGTTGTGACTAAACACCTTTATCCCGGCGCCGGATAACCTCACTCCATCATAGATCGAGGCATGGGAGAGGATGTCCATGACCGCCACATCGCCGGGCCGGAGAAGACCCGAAAGAATTCCCAGGTTGGTTGCATAGCCGGTGGAAAAAACAATCGCCGCCTCTTTGCCTTTTATCAGGGCGATTTCACCCTCCAGCTGCTTGAGGAGATTGTAATATCCGCTGAGAAGAGGCGCGGAGACCGCTCCTGTGCCGTACCTGCTCAACGCCTCCTTGACGGCCTTGATGACTTCAGGGTGGAGAGAGTAGCCCAGATAATTGTAAGAGCAGAAATTCAAAAAATTCCGGACCGAACCGGTATAGCGGTCGAAGACCTTGAACTCGGGCCCGGGAGCGGTCATGATCGGCTGGCCGTACACCATGTACTGTTTGGCAATCGCATCGGAAATCCAGTCCCAGAAATGCGCGGCAACTTCAAACAGGTCATCGCTTTCGAATTCGAAGAAATCGGCCAGGGTAAAATCGTCGCAGTTGATCTTTTTTCCCTCGAAATCCTTCCTGCTTAAAACCATCGTTTTCTCCTCGGTTTCTA
>CAYZDV010000070.1:583-10314 GCA_964477275.1 uncultured Eubacteriales bacterium | reverse complement strand
TTGTCAACCGGAACGATGAAGAGAAAAGACATCAGGGAAGAAAGAAGAAAGCAGCGGGTCGAGGAGAACAGGCGCTTTATCCTCCAGGCTGCGGAGAAAGTGTTTGCCATCAAAGGGTACAGTCTAACTTCGATGGATGAAATCGCCGAGGAAGCTCAATTCTCAAAGGCCACTCTTTACCGGTATTACAAGGGAAAAAGCGAAATATTCTTCGAGATCATCAGCAAATCTTTTGATGAAATCCAGCAGAAGGTGGTCAAAATTCTGAAGGAAGAAAACAGCGCGGAGAAAAAATTGAGGGAGCTCGTCTATCAACTCACTTCCTATTACCACAGGAAGAAAAACATCACTCGCATCTTCCTCATGGAAAGAGCGGTGATGAGCAAGATATTGGCCGTGGACTCCGCCGAGCACGCTGGCGCTTCCTTCCCCCACCCTCCGATTCCCGCTCCGTTCAGGAGAAAAATGGAGGAGATTTTCGAAATCATGTGCCGGATCATCAATGAGGGAATCCAGACAGGGGAGTTTCGCAGGGTGGAGGCGGCAGAGGCCTGTTCTGTGCTGGGCGCCATGATCCGCGGCTTTCACTTCCGCGGCCCTGTTCCTCGCCACAAGGAATACAGCGTGACAGAAAGCACGGAGCTCGTTCTCGACTATTTCCTTAAAGGAATAAAAAAGCCGTAAAAGTCAGATAAGGAGCATTTCCATGAAAATAGCCAGGCGAATCATGTTGCTTGTCCTGTTCGTTTTTAGCGGGGTCTCATTTTCTTTTTCAGAGGAAAAAATCACTCTGACCCTAAAAGAGACCATCCGGCTGGCCCTTTCTCAGAACCCCTATCATCTGGCTGCTGAGGAAAGGGTGGAGTTAGCGAAAGCTCAGGTCAGGGAAGCGGCGGCGGGTTTTTTCCCCTCTCTGAACGCCCAGGGACTTCATACTCTGGATGAGAAAATCTTCGAGCTGGAGTTTCCCGACCCGATCACCGGCCAGCCCCAGAAGGTTTCGGTTGACTTTACCAGGGATTATCAATTTTCCTTTTCCCTCACACTGCCTCTGTTCACCAGCGGCCGGCTCTCATCAGCCTACAAACAGGCCCGGTACAATCTCTTATCCACCGAAGAGGCGGTGAGGCAGTCCGAGCATCTCACGGTTTTCAACGCCAGGTCTGCCTTTTACGGGTACCTTCTGGCAAGCGAGTTTGTCAAAGTGGCCGGGGAAGCGGTGGAAGTGGCCGAGAAGCATTTCCAGAATGTCAAAAGCCTCCATGAGGAGGGCATGGCCTCCAGGTTTGACCTGCTGAGGTCCGAGGTGCAGGTGGTCAATCTCAAACCTCAGCTGATTCGAGCCAGAAACAACCTGAAGGTTGCCGAGCTCAGCTTGAAGATTCTGCTGGGCCTGGACCTGACTCAACGGGTCGAAATCCTGGGAGAGCTGACCTATCAGCCTTATCAGCCCGAGCTCGAAGACTGCATGGCCAGAGCTCTAACGAATCGGCCGGAAGTCAAGCAGTTTGGCTACCAGAAACAGATGGCCGGCCAGATGCTGAAACTTGCCCGGTCCTCCCAGCTTCCGACCGTTGCCCTGTCAGGAGCTTATAATTACTGGGCAGACCACTTCAACTTCAAAGAAAAGACCTGGCAGAACTTTTACGCCATCAACCTGGCCATCAGCCTGCCCATCTTCAACGGATTCGCCGCTTCGGCCCGGATCGCTCAGTCCAAAGCGCTGATCAGGGAGCTCGAAATGACCAATAAAGGCCTCCTGGACAGGGTGGAGTTTGAAGTCCGTCAGGCGCTTTTGAAGCTCGACGAAGCCAGAGAATCCCTTCTCTCTCAGGAGAAGAATGTGGAGCAGGCCCAGGAAAGCCTGCGGATCGCCGAGCTGAGCTTTTCTGAAGGAATGACTACCAGCCTGGATGTCAGCTCTGCTCAGGCTGCTTTGACCCAGGCCAAGACCAATTACGCCCAGGCCCTTTATGATTATGTCCTGTCCATTGCTCAGCTGGATAAAGCCATGGGAATGGGAAGGAAGGATGGAAACCGATGATCATCGCCAGTCACACAGGGAGGAATATGATGCAAAAAATGAAAGCGGGAACAGGCCTTGCTGTTCTTATCCTTTTTTTCGCTCTGACCTCTTGCCGGCCGCCGGGTCAGCAGGATGAGAATAAAACCGAGAGCTTCGGTGCTGCTCCAGTCAAAGTCATCAGGGTCCAGAAGCAGGCAATTTCCGAAAAGCTTTCTTATAGCGGCGTCATCGAGGCCCAGCAGAAAATCAACATCACTCCCGATATCGGGGGGAAAATCGCCAGGATCTATGTCCGGGAAGGGGAAAAGGTCGAAGCAGGACAGGTTCTGGCCGAGCTGGACACCCGGGCCATTCGTCTTCAGCTCGAACAGGCCAGAGCCGGTTTAGCCGTGGCTGAGGCCAGCTACAAAGACGCCAGGAGAAACATGGAGCGCATGGAACGCCTGAAGCAGGAAAACGCCGTCTCAGAGCAGCAGTATGAGAAAGTCCGGCTGGCCTCTGAAGCGGCCGAAGCCCAGCTCAAGCAGGCCCAGGCGACTGTGAACCTGGCCGACCATAACCTGGAAGTCTCCATCATGAAAGCGCCCTTCAGCGGTGTGGTCGCCTCCAGGAACGCGGAAGTCGGCGACGTGATCAACCCGATGATGGGGGGATTTTCCCCGATGAGCGGCATTCTGACCCTGATGGATTTTTCGCAGGTGAAGGCTGAGGTCGATGTCTCCCATCGGGATATCATCCGCATCAAAAGAGGGCAGCCGGCCAGGCTTCGAGTCTCGGCTTTTCCTGACAGGGACTTCAGGGGCACGGTTTCCCTGGTCAATGTCACCGCCGACCCGACGACCAAGAAGTTCAAAGTCGAGGTGGTGGTTGAAAATCCCGAACTGCTGTTGAGGCCGAACACTTTCGGAGAAGTCATTCTGGAAGTCAGCACGCATGAAGACGCGCTGGTCATTCCTCAGAAGGCTGTTATTGAAAACAGGTATGTGTTCCTTGCCCGCAACGATAATACCGTGGAGAGGAGGGAGGTGACGCTGGGTCTCCAGAATGCAGATAGAGTGGAAGTGGTCAAGGGGCTCAATGAAGGAGACCTGGTTGTGGTCGAGGGCAATTTCGGCCTCGAGGACGGAACGGCCGTCGAGATCAGAGGGGTCCTGCAATGAAATTACCTGAATTCTCAGTCAAACGAAGAGTCTCAACGGCCATGCTGGCCATGATTCTTGTTGTCCTGGGAATGATTGCCCTGAGCTATCTCGGACTTGATTTTTTTCCCGACATTGAATTCCCCACCGTCTCTGTGATCACCAGTTACTCTGGTGCGTCATCGGAGGACATCGAGAACACCATCACCCGCCCCCTGGAGCAGATCATCAACACCATCAGCCGGGTCAAAAAGGTGAATTCCTTCACCATCGAGGGGGCTTCGGTGGTCATGGTCGAGTTTGAATGGGGGACAAACCTGGATTTCGCCGCCCAGGACATAAGAGACCAGGTCGGACTCTACCGCAACTTCCTTCCCGAGGAGGCGAGCGATCCTCTGGTGGTCAAATTCAGCCTCGGTCAGATGCCTATCATCTTTGGCGGTATCACCGGCAAGAGACCGACCTATGAGCTTCAGGAGCTGATCGAGGACGAGGTCGCCCCCCGGCTGGAAAGGATTGACGGCGTGGCCTCGGTTCAGGTTTTTTCCATGGATACCCGGGAGATTCAGGTCGCCGTCGACAAGGCCGCCCTAAAATCTCTCAACATCTCCCTGGACCAGATACTCATCGCCCTCCGCATGGAGAACTTGAACCTTCCCGCCGGACGGATAGAGGAGAGACATTCCGAGTTCCTGCTGAGAACCCTGGGAGAATTCAAGACATTGGCCGATATCCGAAACACCATCATCGCCGCCACTCAGACCGGCCGTCCTATCTATCTGGGAGACGTGGCCGATGTCAGGGATACGATGAAGGATGTCCGGTTTCTGGCCCGTGTTCAGGGTGAAAAGGGCGTCTTCTATTTCATCAGCAAACGCTCCGGGGCCAACACCGTGCTCACGGCCAGAGCCGTCAACAGGGAGCTCGATAAAATCAAACCGACTCTTCCTCCCGATGTCACCTTCTATCCCTTCATGGACCAGTCGGAGATGATCGAGAGGGTCATCCGCCGGACGGGAAACAACGCTCTGGCGGGAGGAGTTCTGGCTGTCTTCTTTATCCTCGTCTTTCTCCGCAACTGGCGTCCGACAGTGGCCATCTCCCTGGCCATTCCCCTTTCGGTCATCACCACCTTCATCGCGTTTTATCTGGCCGGCTACACCATCAATCTGCTGACCCTCGGAGGCCTGGCTCTGGGCATCGGCATGCTGGTTGACAATGCCGTGGTGGTCATCGAGAACATCTTCCGTCACATGGAAGAGGGGGAGAAAAGAGATGTTGCGGCCATAAAAGGGGCCTCCGAGGTCGGGATGGCCATCACCGCCTCCACCCTGACCACCATCGCCGTCTTTTTCCCCATGGTCTTTGCCCGGGGCATTACCGGCCGGCTGACCCGCGGGCTGGCACTGGCCATTGCTTTTTCGCTCCTCGCCTCTCTTTTTGTGGCTCTCACCATTGTGCCCATGGTCGCCTCTGTTCTCTTTAAAGCCAACAATACCCGGAGTGAAGGGAAATTGGCCCGCAGGGCACAGTTTGAAAGGGCCAGGAATTTTTACCGGAGAATCCTGCACAAAGCCCTCCGGCAGAGAGCATGGGTTCTGGCCGGAACATTCGGCCTCCTCGTCGTTTCTTTCGCCATTGTCCCATTCCTGGGAACAGAGTTCATGCCGGCCATGGACAGGGAGATGATTATCCTCCAGGTCAGGATGCCCGTCGGGACTTCCCTGGATGAGACCAACCGGGTGGTGACCCTGGTGGAAAACCTGATGAAGGAGAGGCCCGAGGTGGAGACCGTCTCTGTTCAGGTCGGCTCCCAGGCTGAGGAGAACCCCGCCGATATGGCCGGAGGCGTGTCCACCACCGGTTCCCACGAGGGATTGGTCTGGGTGGGGCTTGTGGAAAAGAGCAAAAGAGAGCTTTCCGATGTGGAAGTCCTCGAAGAAATAAGGAAAAGGCTTCCCAGGCTGAGGGGTGTCAAGTTCGAGGCCATTGACCTCAGCCAGGCGATGATGGGCGGAGCTTCGGCCCCTGTAGAGATCAAGATCTTCGGGAAAGAGCTCAGCGTCCTCAAGGAGATTGCCGACACCATCGTCCAGAGAATTCAGGATGTGGAAGGGCTGAGGGATGTCACTCATACTCTGACCGAAGGAAAGCCCGAATATCACATCGTGATCGACAGGGAAAAGGCTTCCCGTATGGGGTTAAAGGTCAGCCAGGTGGCCAGCGCCATCCAGACATCCACACTGGGAAGAGTGGCGACCCGTTTGCGGCAGGGCAATGAAGAGATCGACATCCGGGTCCGGCTGAGCGAGGAATACAGAGGCAGCCTGGAGGACATCAGAAACATCCCCATCCTGACCCCTTACAACACGGCGGCCAGCCTGGAGCAGGTGGCGACTATCATCAGAGGCGAGGGCCCCATCCGCATCAACAGGGAAAATCAGGCCAGAGTGATCACGGTGACCGGCAACATCGCCGGCAGGGACCTCGGAAGCATTGTCCGGGACATCCGAAGAAGGATTGTGGACATCGAGCGGGGACTTCCCCCCGGATACTTCACCGAGTTCGGCGGTCAGTTCGAGCAGATGCAGGAGGCCTTCCTGATCATGGCTGCGGCTTTTGCCCTGGCCACACTTCTTGTCTATATGATCATGGCCTCTCAGTTTGAGTCTTTTGTCCATCCCTTTGTGATCATGTTCACCATCCCCCTGGCCATTATCGGTGTGATTTTTGCCCTGCTTATCACCGGCATGTCGATCAACCTACCAGCGCTGATCGGGTTTGTGATGCTGGGCGGGATTTCTGTGAACAACGGAATCGTCATGGTTGACTACATCAACCAGCTGAAGCGGCGGGGCATGGAGAAAAAAGAGGCTATTCTTCAGGCCTGCACGGTTCGCCTGCGTCCTGTGCTGATCACCGCTCTGACCACCATCATGGGAATGCTGCCCATGGCCCTGAGCGTGTCCGAGGGAGCGGAGATGAGGGCGCCGATGGCCATCACCGTGGTCGGAGGGTTGTTCGCCACGACATTCCTGACGCTTTTTATCATCCCCATCATTTACAGCCTGGTGGACAGAGTGAGGTTTAAAAATGAAAGAGCGTAGGCCATCGAGGAGCGGTTCCGGCACTCCTACGTCTTGAAACGCAGGAAGGCGCCGATATTTCCGTAGCGGCTCAGCCTGGAAGGCGGATGGATGTGCTTCACCTCACCGCTCTTGGTCAAGGCCGCTTCCACCGCTTCATCGATGACATCGACGGCCTTTTCGGTCTTTCTCTGGCAGGAAGGGCACTTGAGTTCATCGACGAACAGGAAGCGACAGCGAGGACAGATCCTTCCCGGTTTTGAAAAATAGCGGATGACGATAAGGGTCTGGACCTCGTTTCTGTTGAGACTTTGCAGCGTGCTTTTTATTCCTGAGACGGCAAGCCCGCCCTTCTCCAGAAGGGAAACAAACTTGTTGACGATCTCGTCCTCTTCCTTTTTTTTCAGGTTTTTCTCCAGTTCCAGGACTTCCTCGAGCACCCGGGAGGATGAGTCAGCGGGTGTTGCTTTGAGCAGGCCTTTGAATCGGCTCTTGAGATAAGGATGGAGGAGCCGCTCAAAGTCGGACCAGTACTCCTCGTTGACTCCTAAAAAGACCCGGTCAAAGTGGTTTTTCTTGAGAAACTCGAAGGCCCTCTGAGCCGTTTTCTTGAAGAAAGCCCGGAGATGGGTCTCGATGTGTCTTTCAATCCGTTTTTCTTCATAGCCTTCCCAGCCTGCTTCCCGGACTTTCTTGGGAACGTCCTCGGCCAGGCTGTCGATGAGGGATATTTCACCCATAAGAATCCGGTACATTTTAGCGTCGCGGCGGCCGAGGGTGACAACGAAGATCCGGCTGTGTTCGTCGAGGATGGCGGAGAGAAAGCGCACATAGGGATTTTTGTCGAAAATGACCCGGTTGCGCGGTGCACTGGGAAGGCTGAAGAGCTGCCAGAATTCCTGGCCGCTGCAGGAGAATATGGCCAGTCCAGGAAAATTATAGGAGGAGAGGTGCTGAGAACAAAATTGATGGATCTTTTCCAGGTCGACGCTGAGAGAATCCTTCTGGCTCTTGCCGATTTCCATCTCTTCCAGCCAGCGTTTGCCAGTGCTGATCAGGTTTTTGAGGGAGAGCTGGATTTCTTTTTTTGTCAACCGGCTTTTGTCCGTATCCAAATAAAACGATGTGATCAAGAAATTTTCGCTCTGGAATCCGGCCAGGTTTTCGATTTGCTCTCGGCTCGAAAATTTCATCAGACCTCCTCAAAAGGTTTGAAGTTGAATTCCCGGGTTTTGTGCGGAAGGACACAGTCAATAAGGAAGGAGTCACTGAAAATTAACATAAGTGGAGAGGCCCTGTTTGTCAAGCTGCAAATCTTTACTTTTTTCGGGATCAGGTTATAATAGAAGCGTTCTGAGGGTGCGGAAGTGGCGGAATTGGTAGACGCGTAAGCCTCAGGAGTTTATGGTCGTTTCGACCGTGTGGGTTCGAGTCCCACCTTCCGCACCGAGCCGAATCGAAAATTCAGAGCTGCCCGGAGAATCCGCACCGGCACGAAAAATACTCCCAGGAAAAAACACGCTTCTCAAGCTGGAATCTGTCAGACCGGGCGTCTGTTCCGGCGCCGTCTTCTTCGCTTTCTTTTTCGTTCCAGCTCGGGCACGGCGCCAAATCTCTGACGGAATAGGGCATTGAACGGATCCCGTTGTCCGGGGATCTCTCCCCTGCTGAGAAGCGAGCAGAGACGCGAGGCATCCGGATAATGGGCCCTTTTGCACAAAGACCACCGCATCCGGCCCGTGACGAGCGCTTTCCGCATGTGGTCCAGGATAGTCAAAGTCTGGATGATGTCGGTGGACAGGGCTTTGGGCAGAGCCGCCGCCAGGCGTGAGGCCCGTAAGGCTTCGTGCACATATTTGGACCTGTCTCCCGTGGCCTCGGTCAACTTTTTTTCCGCCCATGTCCAGAAGAGCAGTCCGTACATTTCGGCCGGTGTGAGCGGGACTCCCGCAGAGACCACGCGGTCTAATATTGCGAGCAGGGCGCTGAGTCGCTGGAACGCTTCCGGAGAGGCCTGGTAGAATTCTCCGACCTGTCCCAGAATACAGCCCAGCAGGTCGTGCCGCCGCGCCAGCTCGAAAAGGGGCTTGGCCGCCCCGGATTTCATATCCTTGTTGAGCTCATCGAACAGCCTGGCGACGGGGGAGGCGGCCAGCAGGTGCCGGTGGACGGCAATGGCCTGCTCCGTTTGTTGTTCAAGCGTGAACCCCAGCCGGGCGGCGTGACGCAGCACCCTCCATATCCGGACCGGGTCTTCGACGTACCGTTGGCCGGGGTTGCCGATGACCCGAACCCGCTTTTGGGCCAGGTCCTCCAGTCCGCCGGTGTAATCGATCACCGAGAAGGTGGCGATGTCGTAGAAAAGGGCGTTGATTGTGATGTCGCGGCGGAAAGCGTCTTCGCGCGGGCTGCCGAAGGTTCTGTCCGGAGCAGGCTTCCTGGACGGTGCCGGCCCGGTTTCAGGCGCGGAATCCTGTTCCTGCCGGGTCTCCCGCCTTAAATTTTGTCCCCGCTCGGACCCGGGCACAAACCTGGTATCCGCCTCCGGCGCAGGCCCGGATCCGGTTTCCTCGGGCTCCGGGTCCTTGCGAAAGGTGGCCACTTCGATGATTTTCCCGCCCTGAAAATGAATCTGGGCCAGACGGAATCGCCGGCCGATGAGATAGGCGTTGCGGAAAAGCTTCTTCACCTGGCGGGGCCGGGCGTCGGTCCCCACGTCGAAGTCCTGAGGAGTCTTATACAACAGAAGGTCCCGGACCGCGCCGCCGACAAGGTAAGCGATGAAACCGTACCGGTGGAGCCGGTAGAGAACCTTTAAGGCGTCGGGGTCGATGTTCCGGCGGGAGATGGGATGACGGGACCTGTCCAGGACGACGGCTTCGGCGGGCGGTTGAGCTTGATCCTCCAGATTTCGCATGGTTCCTGAAACAGAAGTGAACAATCAAGATAATCCAATCGAAGGCGTTTTTCAAGCTCTATGCTTTCAATCTTTCTATTTCTTTCCTGATATCTTCAATGACCTCAGGGTTATAAATGAGTTTCCTCTTTCCATCAGTTACTGTAACAATATAAAAGACTTTTCCGCCAAATTTCTCCTTGAATTTTTCGTGGGTTTTTTCTTGAAACTTCAATTCATTGATTATTTGAGTGATATAAGCATAGCCTGCAGGCTTTATTTGAAGACCTACAAACTTATTCTGGATTTTGATGAAAAAGTCCACGTTGTATCGTCTGTCCCACTCGTCAGGAGCCGGCTCAATCTCCACGTCTAAAGCCTCTCGCAATTGTCCATAAATCGTCTGGATTTCAGATTGATATCCGTCGTATGTTCTCCTGATGACCAGATCGACAATAAAATTTATGCAGTCTTCTTCAGTGATACTTTCTATCTCTGCCTGGCAGACTTCTGTTATCTTCATGTACAAACTTTTTCCGAGTTCCTCAAGATGCCTTTTTGAAAAGGCCTTTTCATAATAAAAT
>CAYZDV010000070.1:0-573 GCA_964477275.1 uncultured Eubacteriales bacterium | reverse complement strand
CTGTAACAATATAAAAATTTTTCCCATTCATCAAGAGATTTTGGTGAACATTTTCTTATCAACTCGGAAACAGGCCCGACTTTACTTTTTTTGGTAAGGCCCCATCTCATATTTGCCTGATTCAAAATCCATTCTTTGGGCAAAAACTCACCTCATTTTCGATAAAAATTTTGTTCGATATTTATAATCAAACTCTGTATCAACATCAGCCAGGCCGTGATCAATCAGATGGCTGTTCAAGAATGTTTTGTTCCCCAAATAGAGATAACAAAGCAATTGGCTTTGTTCATCATATTTGATGGCGTCAAACTTCATGAAGACCTTTTGGCCTTTCGTTTTTTCCTCCAAAAATCGAATGGCCTCTGTCTCCTTACCAGGTTTTGTTTTTATTCCTAAAAGTCGGATTTTTATTCCGTTATTCAGGATGAGGATTTCGGGAGAAATGATTTTTTCCACCTTGTAATATGTTTCTCTTTCATAACGGGTGCTGTCGATTTTTGAGCCGAACCTCAATTTTTTTGGGTCGATTTTTTTTTCAACCTTAATGGGATCCACAAAAACATAGGGAAGCTT
>CAYZDV010000069.1:0-10593 GCA_964477275.1 uncultured Eubacteriales bacterium | reverse complement strand
TCGATGTTATTTCTCAAGACGAGAGACGGCAGCAGGCTGAAAAACTTATCCCTGTTATTGGTCTCCACCAGAAGAGCTCCCTGGACAAGGTCGAAATTTACCTTCAACACGTATTCCTCCTCGATAAATCTCGAAGCCAGTTTGCGTGGATCGCTGCATTTGATGGAGATGATATGGGGATGGGTCTCAATCAGGTCCCGGATGGAGTGGATGTCTCCCTGGGCAAATATTTTGCCCTGATGGATGAGAATGATGCGCCTGGTCATGGCTTCGATCTCGGGCAGCACATGGCTGGAGACAATGATCGTCCTCCCCTCTTTTTTATAGGATTTGATGAGACGGATGATCTTTCGCCTCCCCAGGGGGTCGAGGCCGTTGAGGGGTTCGTCAAGAACAAGGATTTCCGGATGATGGGCGATGGCCTGGGCGAATTTCAGCCTCTGCCGCATCCCCCGGCTGTAGGAGCGGACGATCCTGTCCTTATCTTCCACGAGTTCGACGATTTCCAGGGCTTCTTCAGCCTTAGTTTTGACTTCGGAATCGGAAAAATGATGCAGCTTGAGCAGGCCGGTGATGAACTCCCACCCGGTCAGCTCCTCATAGAAGGAATCCTGTTCCGGACAGAAACCGATGGCGGAGAAAAGTGCAGAATTTTTCCTGATTTTCTCTCCTTTGATGGCGACTGTCCCGATGTTTGGCTTGATCTGGCCGGTGATGAGGTTCAAAAACGTCGATTTCCCCGCGCCGTTCGGACCCAGAATCCCCGTTATCCCG
This sequence comes from uncultured Eubacteriales bacterium, assembly GCA_964477275.1. Lineage (GTDB taxonomy): Bacteria > Acidobacteriota > Aminicenantia > Aminicenantales > Aminicenantaceae > CAYZDV01. The sequence continues at coordinate 9,819 of CAYZDV010000069.1, read as the reverse complement.
GGTTCAATCTGGAGGGTGACGTCGCTCAGACCCAGGACATTGCCGTACCATTTGGAAAGGTTCCTGGTCTCGATGACAGGTCTCATTTGACGATTTCCACTCCCTTGACTCTCCTGTTGAGGACAAAGGCAGCCAGAAGACAAAATCCCGATAGAATGAGTATGGAGTAAACCCAGGGAACGGGGTAGGGCGTCTTCTGACCGAACAGGGCTGCTCCCACTTGCTGAATGTTGGCCCGGAGGGAGATCAATGAAAAATAGTGACTTCGAAATTCCCCGTAAAAGATGCGGTAGAGAATATCCAGAGCAAAATAGATGACAAAGATCAGCACCGCCACCAGCCGCCTGTTCTTGCTCAAGGAGGAAAGGAAGAGCGTATAAAAAGAGAAAAAGGCGGTGACCATGACCGAGTAAGCGATGATCGACAGCGGGAGCCAGGGATAGGCGAGAAAGAATTTGAAGCTCCCCGAGAAGACGAGCTTCATGATGAAGAAGACAAACGCAGGAACGAGGGTGATGATGAACAGGAAAAAGACGATAACCGAGGTCTTGCCCAGGAAATAATCCGTCTTCCTGAGCGGACGCGAAAAATAAAGCTGGAGAGCGTTGTGTTTGAGGTCATCGCTGATAAGGCTCGAACCGCAGAAAATGAGGAGCATGACCAGGATAAACAGCATGAATCCGTCGGACAAATAGGTCTTGAAATAGCCCGGGTTAATCTCGAGGAAAGGAACGGACTCGCGGAACATGAATTTGAATTCTTCCAGGCGTTCCGAGACATAGATGCCGGCCAGAAAGACCACGGCCGGAAGAAGGCTCATGGCAAAGATGAATTTGAAGTACCTCTGCTTGAAGGTCAGCTTGATTCCGTGGCGGGTGATCGGCCACCAGGGAAATCTTTTCTCCACAAACTCACCGTCCCAGTGGCTGTAGCCTTTCTCCTTGATGGTCATCAATCCACTCCCACCGACTCGGCAAACAGGTCCTCGAGGGATGTCTCGCTTTTCACAAAATGCCTGAGCTGAACCTTCTCCTCAACGGCCACCCTGAAGATGTCCTGAATGTTCCTTTCCGGCGGCCAGTAAACCTTGAGGAGTCCCTCCTCGGTCTCCTCCACCCGGCACTTCATCTCCCTCAATTTCAGGAGAAAGCCATCGGCCTCTCCCTTGATTTTTATTTCGTAGAGGTCTCTGATCTCTTTGAGCTTGCTGATGTTGCCTTCGGCGGCCACCTTTCCCCTGTTGAGGATGACCACATAACCGCAGGTCAGCTCAATATCGGGCAGGATATGGGAGGAAATCAGGACCTGGATGTCTCTCTTCGAAGAGATATCCATGATGAGGTTCAGGATCTCGGTCCGGCCCCGGGGGTCCAGGCCGCTCGTCGGTTCGTCGAGAAAGATGAGCTTGGGGTCATGAACCAGGGCCTGGGCCAGCTTGAGACGCTGCTTCATCCCGCCGGAATAGGTCTCCACCAGACGGTAGCGGCTCTCCTCGAGACCGACATAATAGAGGACCTCATGAGCCCGTTTCATGGCTTCCTGGAGGGGCATTCCGCCGAGCTCGCCGAGAAAAGAGGTGAAGGAAACCGCGTCCAGGCCGGGAATGAAGCAGTCATCCTCAGGCATGTAGCCGACATAACGCCGGATCTCCGCCTGCTGGCGCTTGATGTCGTAGCCGAGAATCCGGCCCTCTCCCCTCTCCGGGGTCAGGAAGCCGAGCAGGATGCGGATCAAGGTGCTCTTGCCGGCGCCGTTGGGTCCGAGAAGGCCGATCGCCCCCTGGGGAAGGTCCAGGTTCACGCCTTCCAGAGCCTTGATCCTGCCGTAGCTGAAGTGGATATCCTTGACTTCGATTGTCATCTTCTCGACCCCAATCTTATATCAAACTCAACTTAAAAAATACGAGAGTTTTCCAGAAAAGGTTTGCGGAGAAAATTCTCATTCACCGCAGAAAGGCTAAAGCCGATTTGGCTCCCTTTCCGAAACAGCCGTTCCCTCGCCATGCACCAGCGCCCGGTAGGCTTTCTCCACCCTGCCCCAGTTTTCTTCCCTGTCCAGTGCCCAGAACCGGCCGATGACTGTTGCCACACGACCCAGAGCAACTGAACGGCACATCTCCTCGACCCTGGCCACATAGACCGCACCGCTCTCAGGCTTCTCTCCCCTCCGGCCGATCAAAGAATGGATGAAAACTTTTTCCAGTTCAAGCTGTCTGGCCATCTGAAGAAGGGCGAAGAGATGCCGGATGGTCCCGTGGGAGCTGTAGTGAGAGACTATCCCCAGAAAGTGGAGGGCTTTCCGTTCCTTTTTCGCCCCCTCCATGGCCCAGAGGAAAGCCTCGTTGCGGAAAAAGCTTCCATCTTCTATCGCCTTATCAATCCTGACCCTGTCCAGGAGGACGCGCCTTCCCGCACCGAGGTGAAGATGGCCCGCCTCAGAATTTCCAACAGTCGGGGAGGGCATGCCCACAGCCTCCCCCGCAGCTTTCAGCCGGGTATGGGGAAAATGCGACCAGATCTGATCGAAGTTGGCCGTCGCCGCCTCAGCAATCAGATTCCCTTTCCGTTCATCCCTTATTCCCCAGCCGTCAAGGATGAGAAGGAGCACTCTTCTCCTCGTCTTTTCCTCGACCGCATGGGTTACGAGCAGGCTCTGTCCGGTCATCTCGGCCGGCTTTTCAATTCCAAGGAGCTCGAGCAGAGTTGGACCGACATCAGCCAGCTCTCCTTCCTGTCTGAGCTGCCATCGCTTTGGGTCGGCAGCAGCAAAATCCGCAAGAATAAATGGCACCGGGTTTCGGGTATGGCCGGTGTTCACCGTTCCATCCGGATACAGCCATTCCTCAACCGACCCATGATCAGAAGTCACCATGAGAGTGACTCCCTGGCTCCGGCAGGCCTCGAGAATCCTTCCCAGCTGCCGGTCCACCTCCTCCACGGCTTTGATCACCGCTTCTCTGTCATCGACGTGTCCGACCACATCCACGTTGGCCAGGTTGGCGATAAAAACCCGGTAGGAAGGTTCTCCGAGACGGGAAGATATCTCCCTGGCCACCTGGCCGGCGCTCATCTCCGGTTTCAACGCGTAGGAAGAGACATCATCAGGGGAAGGAACGACGATCCTCTCCTCGCCGGGAAAGACCTCCTCGCTCCGGCCGTTCATGAAGAATCCGACGTGGACAGCTTTCTCCGATTCGGAAATCTTGAGGATTCCCAATCCTCTCCTGGAGACAACTTCAGTGAGCGTATTCCTGATTTTTCTATCTGCAGGAAAAGCGACTCTGGCCTTGAGCGAAGGCGCATACTCGATCATGGTCACAAAATTCAGGTTCAAGCCTTTTTGCACGCGGAAATGGTTGAAATTTTGATCAGTCAGGCTTTGCGTTAGCTCGACCTCGCGCTCTCCCCGGATATCATAGAAGATGACATAATCGCCGTCTTCAAACCGTCCCAGTGGATGTCCCGAATGATCACAGACGATGATCGGCTCCAGCGCCTCATCTTCCTGTCCCTCCCTGTACGCCCTTCTTATCGCTTCAACCAGGGGGGATGACGGAAGTTGATTTCTGTCGTTTGCCATTGCTCTCCCGCAAATCAGCCTATACTATAGAAATGGAGAAAATCATTGTCAACCTGGGATAGCATTTCTTTTTCCGTGACAGGGTTTCTTTCCAATCCATAGACTTTTGACTATAATAAAATTTCTTCTCCAGGAATTCCAATCCGGAAAAAAGGAGGGATGAATGAAAAAAATTTTTTCGACCATTTTCGCTTTCTTCCTGTTTGCCCTCTGGGCGCAGGCCGGACCGGCCACCGAGCCAATCAGCTTCGACGACTTCATCCGCATCAAGCGTCTCAGCGACCCGCAGATATCCCCAGAGGGTGACCTCATCGCCTTTGTCATCACCGAAATGGACAAAGAGACAAACTCCAGTAACAGCGATATCTGGGTTGTCGCGACTTCAGGCGGCGCTCCCTGGAGGCTCACCTCAAGCCCCAAAGCCGACTTCCACCCCCGCTTTTCCCCCGACGGAAAGAAAATCGCCTTTATCTCCACCCGCTCGGGGACTCCCCAAATCTGGACCATCGGACTTCGCGGAGGCGAAGCCACTCCGCTGTCCGCGATTTCAACCGGAGCGAGCGGTGTCGTCTGGTCGCCGACCGGAAAGCACCTGGCCTTTGTCTCCTCCGTCTTTCCCGGCTGTCCGGATGATGAATGCAACGAGAAAAGAAACGCTGAGATGGAAAAAAGCCCGGTCAAAGCCAAGATGTTCGATCAGCTCCTCTTCCGGCACTGGAACTCATGGCGGGACGGGAAAAGGAGTCACCTTCTTGTCATCCCTGCTGAGGGAGGGAAGGCCGTTGATGTGACGCCCGGCGATTTCGATACCCCTCCCATCTCTCTCGGCAGCCGCCGCGACTACGCCTTTTCCCCGGATGGAAAAGAAATCTGTTTTGTGCGCAACATCGACCCTGAACTCAGGCTTGCCCTGGGAACAAACAACGACCTGTTCATCACTCCGGTCGGGGGAGGAGAAATCGAACAAATCACCCAAAACAGGGCTAACGACAACTCGCCTCACTACTCACCCGACGGGCGGTTCATCGCCTACCGGGCCATGGCCAGACCCGGATTCGAAGCCGACAGATACAGCCTCATCCTTTACGACCGCAGGGATAAAACGTCGGTCGACCTGACAGCGGACCTGGACAGGTCGGTGGATGACATCATCTGGTCCCCGGACAGCTCATCCCTCTTTTTTACCTTTGAGGAGAAAGGACGCATCTCCCTGGCCCGGATCTATCTCAGGAATAAAAAAATAGAAAAAATCCTGGAAGGCCATTTCATCAGCTCGCCCTGCCTCTCTCCCGATGGGAAAAAAATCCACTTTCTCAAGCAGGCCATCCATCATCCTGCCGAGCTTTTCTCTTTCGACCTCAAGACAACAACAATGGAGCCGCTCACAGCGGTGAACGAAAACCTTCTCGGAAAGCTGGAGATGAACCCTGCCGAAGAATTCTGGTTTGAGGGCGCAGCAGGAGTCAAGGTCCACGGGTTTCTGCTCAAGCCGCCCTTTTTCGATGCATCCCGGAAATACCCGCTGGTCATGCTCATCCACGGAGGCCCCCAGGGCGCCTGGTCGGACAACTTCCATTACCGCTGGAACGCCCAGATGTTCGCTGCTCCCGGTTATGCGGTGGCCATGATCAACTTCCACGGCAGCACAGGATACGGCCAGACCTTTACCGACTCCATCAGCGGAGACTGGGGAGGGAAACCTTTCGAGGACATCATGAAAGGCCTCGACTACCTCCTCAGCCATTACGGTTTCATCGACGGGAAGCGGCTGGCGGCGGCCGGCGCTTCCTATGGCGGCTATATGATCAACTGGCTGGAAGGACACACCGACAGGTTCAACTGCCTCATCTCTCATGCCGGAGTCTTCGACCTTCGCTCGATGTACGGCGCAACCGAAGAGCTGTGGTTTCCCGAATGGGAGTTCAGAGGAACGCCGTGGTCAAACCCGGAAATGTTCGAGAGATGGTCGCCGAGCTCCTCTGTTCAGAACTTCAAGACGCCCTGTCTGGTGATTCACGGCCAGCTGGACTACAGGGTTCCTGTCACTCAAGGATTCCAGCTCTTCACCGCCCTGCAGAGGATGGATGTTCCCTCCAGGATGCTCTATTTCCCAGACGAGGACCATTTCGTCCAGAAGCCCCGGAATGCGGAGCTCTGGTGGAAGACTGTCCACGAGTGGTTTCGGAAGTATTTGCAGTAAAGAACGGTGAAGCGAAGGCCGCTTAATCGAGTTCGAGACTCAGCAGGGAAATGGGGTCAACATCCGTTCCTGACATCTTCGCGCTCCAGTGAAGATGGGGTCCTGTCACCCGGCCCGAGGCTCCGATTTCGCCGATGACCTGCCCTTTGCTGACCCATGTCCCTGTCCTGACCCTTATCTTTGAAAAGTGGCAGTAGAGAGTGTAGACGCCAAGCCCGTGGTCGATGATCACCGTCTTCCCGGCATAATAGAGATCGCTGGCCAGAACGACGTTACCTGAGTTTGCGGCCTTCACCGGTCTCCCGGGAGGTCCGGAGATATCCACTCCCCGATGGGTGGATCGATGGGAATCATTGTAAATCCTTCTCTCGCCAAAGCCGGCGCTTATCCTCCCCTCAACAGGAGGGATGAACCTTCCATCTCCCAGCCATCGGGGATTCCGGATCTCATAGAGAGCTCTCAAAATTCGGGCTTCCCATTCGATCCGGTCACGAAACTCTAACGGCGGGACGAGGAACCTCTCCTCCACCCATAATCTGGCCACCCGGTATTTTCTGGGCAGGACAGAGATGAAACCTTCGACCCTCTCCCATCTCCCGGTGTCCTTTTTCAGGAAGACCTTCAGCTCATAGAGGCCGGGTTCGATTTCCATGGAGATGCCGACAAAGGCATACAGACCAAAGCCTCTCCGGCCTTGCCCCATGGGATATCTGCTTTCATTCATACTGAGGTAAGCCTCCTGGATGTTTGCCGGATGAGCGATTCTCACCACCACCACATCGCCCGGCTCCAGGGTGGCCGGAAAAAACTCCACTTCCACTCCGGAGGGAGAGACGATCTTATCCACGGGTTGAGCAGAAAGACAGGGGACAAAGTGTGAGAAAAGGAGAAACAGCAGCAAGAACATTTTTTTCAGCTCAGCACTCCAGAAAATCGAGATGGAACGCTTCTCCAACGGATGCGAAGCTCTCATGCCGTGATCTTTTTCTTCAGGATTTTTCCCGGCAGACCGCCGCTGTGCTCGCCCCGGTCAATGGCCACTCTGCCGTTGACCAGGACATATTCGATCCCCGCCGGATACTGATGGGGGTCAACCCAGGTGGCCCTGTCCATAACTCGCTCCGGGTCAAAGACGACAAGGTCGGCGAAATATCCAGGAGCGAGGAGACCCCTTTTCTCAAGACCAAACCTTCGGGCCGGAACAGAGGTCATCTTCTTCACCATCTCCGGCATGGGACAAACCTTATCCTCCCGGACATATTTCCCGAGCACCCTGGGAAATGTCCCGTAAAGGCGGGGATGGGGCTTCCCCCTGCGGAGAAGGCCGTAGGGTGCGACGGCTGAGCCGTCTGTGCCCACACCCACCAGTGGATGGGCAAGAATTCTCTTCAAGTTCTCCTCGCTCATCATGAAGATCACCATTCCCACCCTGTTCCGCTCCTCGACGAGCAGGTCGCGCATGAAAGTGAAGGGGTCTTTTCCTGCCAGGCGAGCCCCTTCGAGGATGTTTTTCCCTTCGAATTGCCTGTTTTCGTCGGTCACCACCGAGGAAATGACCACTTTTTCCCAGGAGCCGAGCTTCTTTTCCTGCTCGGCCAGATGGGCCCGGAGCCGGTTTTCGAGTGCGGTGTCCTTCAGCCGGGCTAAAAATTCATCGGTTGTTCCCTCCCTCGCCCAGAGAGGAAAATAAAAGCTGAGTCCTGTGGACCCTGCGATATACGGATAACGGTCACAGAAGATGGAAATCCCGTTTTGACTGGCCTCTTCGATCCTGGCCAAAGCAGCGTCGATCTTCCTCCAGTTCCGGGGATAAGCGATCTTAAAGTGGGAAATCTGGAGGGAGATACCGGTTTTCCGGGCAACCTGGATCGACTCATCCAGGGATTCGATCAAACGGTCTCCTTCGTCCCTCATGTGGGTGGCGTATATCCCTCCCTGGGAGGCAGCCATCCCGCACAACGCTTCGATCTCATCCGGCTTGGCGTAACTTCCCGGTGCATACTCAAGGCCTGTGGACAAGCCCAATGCGCCGGCCCGGAGGTTTTCCGCCACCATCCTTTTCATCCTCTCCAGCTCCCCTTCTGTGGGTGGACGGTCGGAGAAGCCCATTGCAGCGCCCCGAATGGCGCCATGCCCGACCAGACTGGAATAATTCAGGGCCATGCGCGTTTCCTCCAGCCTGGAAAAGAAGCCGTTGATGTCGTTCCAGGTCAGCTCGAGCCCGTAAATTTCCTTGAGATTCTCCTTCTCCTCTTCGAAGATTTCATCGGCAATGGGGAAGGGAGAGCCGCCGCAGTTGCCGCTGACCAGTGTGGTGATGCCCTGGCGAATCGAGCTCTCTGCCCGCGGATTGACCAGGAGCTCCACGTCGGTGTGATCGTGGGCATCGATAAACCCGGGGCACACAGCGAGCTGCCTGGCATCGAGAACCGTTTTAGCCCTGGCGGCCGGAATGGCACCGATTTCTTTTATTCTGTCTCCGCTCGTTCCCACATCGGCCGTGCCGGGTTCTCCACCCGAACCATCAAAAATCAAGCCGTCCTTTATGAGGATGTCAAAATCCTTTTTTGTCGAACACCCCTTGAGCAGCAGGCCGCAGCCACCGATGCCGGCTGTGGCCACTGCCCGTGATGTCTTTTTGAGAAAATCTCTCCGGCTGATGACTCTTTTCATGGAACTCCTCTCTTTCATTTTTTCATTCTATTCAATCAACCTGCGGAACTCCGGGCATCCTTCCCGCAGGTCGGCATTTTCGAATCGTCGAAAAGCCGGGTTTTAAAATGAGACTTCAAGCGTAAGAGCACTGCCAGCAGGTAAAAAATGGAAAGAAAGATCCGCCTTCCGGGATTGCCGGTCCCGGCTCAGCGATATCACTTTTCTGGCCACAAAGTGGCCGATTGAAGCGCCTAAAAAGACGTCCGATGCCCAGTGCTTGTTGTTGTGGACTCTGGAGAAAGCAACGAGGGTCGCCAGGGAATAGGCCAGAGCATCCACAAAGGCGGATTTCGACTGGTCGGCGATCACTGTCGCCACAGCAAAGACCGATGAAGAATGTCCCGAGGGAAGGGAATGGAAGCGGGATTTCAGGGAGAAAAGATGAAAGGAATCGCTCGCATCGCTCGTCTGGGGACGGGCTCTGCCGATGACCGTCTTCAAGCTCAAGACGATCAAACCTGTCGTCAGCCAGCTTTCCAGGCTTAAAAGCGCCGTCTTTCTCAGGGTGTTGCTGTGAGACAGCTCGCCGGTCGTGTAAAGCACTGTCATCAGGCCGAGCAAAACCCCTCCATGGCCAAAATGGGTGACAAAGGCAAAGATATCATCGGAGGCGGAACTCCTCTGCTCCTGGACCCAGTCCTGGATATCTTCGTCCACCGCAAACAGGAGACATCCGGCACCTAAAACCGCTGAGAAGGTCAGGAAATCCTTTCCTTCCCAGCGGGCCGGCGAGACAAGGACCAGACCAAAATCATCCTTGAAATCGATGAAAAATTCCCTGTTCAGCCTGTCTTCATCAGAAGGATAGGAAGCGAAAACATAGTCCTGCGCATGCGAAAAAAAGATACCGATGAAAAGAGCGCAGAGGCAGAAAAACTTCGGATGGCGTCCCATTGTGTCTCAACCCCTGGCCATCATCTCTTCGATGGCCTTGATGGTTTTCTCAGTCGCTCCCCGCAGAGAATCCAGGGCCTGCCTCGCTTTGACGCCCATTTCCTGAATCAATTGTTCATCTACCCTGAGGAACATCTCGCACAGGTCTTTCTCGTCATCCACGACCCGCGCTGCACCGGCCCGGACAAATGTCCTGGCCAGATGGGCAAAATTATCCATATAGGGACCGAAAATCACGGGTTTTCCATAAAAAGCCGGCTCGAGCAGGTTGTGACCTCCCCGGGGAACCAGGCTTCCTCCCACGAAAGCAAGGTCGCAGAGAGCATAGGTCTGAGCCAGCTCTCCCATTGTGTCCAGAATCAAAACATCCCATTCGTCATCGGGCAGGATCCGCGTCCGCCTCCTGACCCGAAAGGGAAAATCCCTGGCAG
>CAYZDV010000068.1:0-10601 GCA_964477275.1 uncultured Eubacteriales bacterium | reverse complement strand
CGAGTCGGGGAATTCGATTATGCGCAGTTCACGGCCATCACCCAGGATATCAAGAACGAGACGGGGTGCAGAGGCAGAAACCTGTATCATCCGCTCCGGATCGCGCTCACTGTTAGGGAATCCGGGCTGGAGCTGGATAAACTTATTCCGCTGGTTGAAGAGGGGGCCCGACTGGACTTTCCCCGGCCGGTCAAGAGCTGTTCACAGCGGATCAGTGAGGTCATGAACTTCCTCTGAACCTTTCCATTCTGAACATCAGGGAGAGAACTCATGAAACAGAAGCCATCAGAACAAAAAGAGGCTGTATCCACTCCGGCAACTCCTTCCCACTTCATCCGGGAAATCATCGAGGAAGACATCGGGACCAACAAGTACCAGGGCAGGGTTCACACACGCTTTCCCCCCGAGCCGAACGGGTATCTCCACATCGGGCATGCCAAGTCAATCTGCCTCAATTTCGGTATGGCGGCTGATTACGGCGGGCTCTGCAACCTGAGATTCGATGACACCAACCCCATCAAAGAAAGCGTGGAGTACGTGGAGGCCATCAAAACAGATGTCCGCTGGCTGGGGTTTGACTGGGGTGACCGGGAGTACTACGCTTCCGATTATTTTGACCAGCTCTATCAGTACGCCCTGCAGTTGATCAGAGACGGAAAGGCCTATGTCTGTGACCTGAGTGCAGATGAAATCCGGGAGTACCGGGGAACGCTGACTCAGCCGGGCAAAAACAGCCCCGACCGCGCCCGCCCTCTCCAGGAAAACCTGGAGCTTTTTGAACGAATGAGAAAAGGCGAGTTTGAAGAGGGCTCCCGCACACTCCGGGCCAAAATCGACATGTCCTCACCCAATTTGAACATGCGGGACCCGGTCATCTACCGCATCATGAAGGCTTCCCACCACCGGACCGGCGATAAATGGTGCATTTATCCCACGTATGACTTCGCGCACGGGCTTTGCGATTCCATCGAGGAAATCACCCATTCCATCTGCACCCTGGAGTTCGAGGATCATCGCCCTCTCTACGATTGGTTTCTCGACCAGCTGAATGTCTTTCATCCCCGGCAGATCGAGTTCGCCCGTCTCAACCTCTCCTACACGGTGATGAGCAAGCGCAAGCTGCTGGAACTCGTCCAGGGCGGCACCGTGGATGGCTGGAATGATCCGCGCATGCCGACCGTATCCGGCTTGCGCCGCCGCGGTTACACGCCGGAATCCATCCGGGATTTCAGCGAGAGAATCGGGGTGGCCAAGAAGGAAAGCACAGTGGACATCGGGCTTCTTGAACACTGCCTTAGGCAAGACCTGAACAGGCGCTGTCCGCGGGTGATGGTGGTGCTCCGGCCGCTAAAGCTCGTCATCGACAACTATCCGGAGGACAGGGTGGAGGATGTGGAGGCCGTGAACAACCCTGAAGACGAAGGCATGGGGACACGGAAGGTCCCCTTTTCGCGTGTGCTCTATGTCGAACGCGAGGATTTCCGGGAAGACCCGCCGAAGAAATGGTTCCGGCTGGCCCCGGGTCGGGAGGTCCGGCTGAAACATGCCTTCTATGTCACGTGCGTTGATGTCGTCAAGGACGAGCGAACCGGCGAGGTCGTCGAGCTTCACTGCACCTACGACCCGGAGTCGCGGGGAGGATGGACGAAAGACCGGCGTTCGGTCAAGGGAACCCTGCACTGGGTATCGGCCGCCCATTCGTTCCCGGTCGAGGTGCGCCTGTACGACCATCTTTTCGCCAATGAAAACCCAGAGGAAGCCGGGGAAAGCCGGGATTTCAAGAGCAACTTGAACCCTCGATCGCTGGAGGTCCTCCAATCATGCCAGGCCGAGCCGGGCCTCCGTCAGGCCAAACCCGGGGAGCGCTTCCAGTTTCTGCGGCAGGGCTATTTCTGTGTCGACACCAGAGACTCCAGGCCAGATGCCCTCGTTTTTAACCGGACGGTTTCCCTGCGCGACACCTGGGCCAAGATTGAAAGAGCCCTGGAGAGGGAAGCGGGATGAGAGGCTGAAGGCCGCAGCGAGAAGGAATTGGGGAAAATCAGCCGCTTGAACGCTCTCCTCGAAGCGGTGAAGTCTTCTCCCCAGCGCATCCATAAAATCCTCATCCAGAAGGATGCAAAGAGGGCCAGGATTTCCGAAATCATCCGCCTGGCCAGAGAAAGGCGAATTCCGGTTTTTTTTGTCCCGAGGCCAAAGCTGGACAGGCTCGACCGCCACCATCAAGGGGCGGTGGCTTTTCTCTCACCCAAGGAGTTTGACTCTCTCGAATCCATCCTTTCTTCAGCCGATGTCCCCTTCCTCGTCTTGCTGGATGGCGTGGAGGACCCTCAGAACCTGGGGGCGATCATCCGCACAGCCGAGGGAGCAGGAGTGGATGGAATCATCCTGCCCGAAAGGCGGTCGGCGGGCCTGACCGAGGCGGTTTCGATTGTTTCAGCCGGAGCCCTGGAGCACCTTCAGGTGGCCAGGGTGAAAAACCTGGCCCGGACCATGGAGGATTTGAAAAAGCGGGGAATGTGGCTTGTCGGAGCAGAAGGCGGGCGGGAGGAATACTGGTATGAATTTGATTACCGGCTGCCGGTGGCCATCGTCCTGGGATCTGAGGGAAAAGGGTTGCGTCCTCTCATCAGAGAAAAATGTGACAAGGTCCTCTCCCTTCCTCTGCTGGGGGACATCACATCTCTGAATGTCTCAGCTGCGGCCGCCGTTTTTCTTTACGAAGTCGTCCGCCAGAGAAAAGGAAAGAATACTGCCTGAATTCAATGGACGCGCACCTGTGGTCCCTCCACCGCAAGTGTCCTGTAACGAAGCAGATGCGGCAGGATCGGCTCGCCCTGAGAGGAAAAAAGGCCGATTGGAGATAAAGATTCTCTTCCAGCTTAGTGTGGGTAAAATACACGGGAATGGCGTTAAAAATCTGAAGGGAGCGATACCATTTCCGTGTATTTTAGTCATTAAATTACCCACACAGAATTGAAGAGACCGAGATAAATTGATATTGACAGAATTGAAGAGACTGACTTTGAAGTCCGGATGCTCCTTTGCCCTTTCGCTTGACAATAATTCAAGCAACTCTATAGAATAAACGGGTATAAAAATCTTATTTAACCCAGAGACTGATGAAGGAAGAGAAGGATTTCTATCACCTGGAGAAGGACATCCTCCTCCTCAAGGAAAAGATTGATGAACTCGTCGCAGGGGAAGATGAGAAGGATAAGAAGCAAATTCCCCTCCTGAGAAAGAAAATAGAGAAGGAATGGTCCAGGATCCGGCCCCTGTTGACTCCTCTGCACATCGTCCAGATTGCCCGCCATCCAAGGCGGCCCTACACCCTGGACTACTTGAAGTATCTGACGAGCGATTTTATGGAGATTCATGGCGACCGCCGGGCTGGAGATGACCCGGCCATCGTCGCCGGCTTCGGGTTCTATAAGGGGCGTCCGGTCGCCTTTATCGGCCACCAGAAAGGCCGGACAACACGGGAAAGACTGCAGCGCAACTTCGGTCAGCCCAACCCCGAAGGATACAGGAAAGCTCTTCGGGTCATGAAGCTGGCAGAAAAATTCGGCCATCCGGTTGTGACATTGATCGACACGCCCGGTGCCTATCCAGGCATCAGGGCTGAAGAGCAGGGGCAGGCCGAGGCGATTGCTTACAACCTGAAAGAGATTTCCAGGCTGAAGATTCCTGTGGTCAACGTGGTCATTGGCGAAGGCGGAAGCGGTGGAGCCCTGGCCATCGGCGTGGGAGACGCAATTCTGATGCTGGAATACTCTTTCTACTCGGTAATTTCACCCGAGGGTTGTGCCGCGATTCTCTGGAAGGACCAGCAGGCGGTGACCCAGGCAGCCGAGAACTTGAAGATGTGCGCAAGGAACCTGCTGGAGATGGGCCTCATCGACGGGATTGTTCCCGAGCCCCCGGGCGGGGCCCACATCGACTACGAACAGACCTTCGAGAACGTGAACAACGCTCTTTGGCATACCTTGAAGAGCCTGGAGAAAGAGACTTCCGGGCAGCGTCTGAAGAAGCGATACGAGAAATTCAGGAAGATCGGGGTGTTCACCGAAAAATGAAGCCGCAGATTCCGTCCGTCAAGGGGACAAAAGACATCCTTCCCCAGGAAGCCCGCAAGTGGCAGACGGTGGAGGCCATCGCCAGGAGAGTTTTCGAGCTCTACGGCTACCGGGAAATCCGGCTCCCTGTTTTCGAAGCCACCGAGCTCTTTGAGAAAGGGACCGGCGAGACCTCTGACATCGTCATCAAAGAGATGTACACCTTCGTCGACAAGGGAGGCCGCTCGCTGACCCTGAGACCGGAGTACACGCCGTCTGTGGTCCGCTCCATCATCGAACACCGCCTCCACCTCAAGCCTCACCCGCTCAGATTCTACTTCATCGGCCCGATGTTCCGTTACGATAAGCCCCAGAAGGGCCGTTACCGCCAGTTTCATCAAATGAATATCGAGGTGTTCGGCGAGGAGGACCCGGCCATTGATGCCGAAATCGTGGAGATGGCTGTTTATCTTCTCCAGAGGCTCAAAGTCTCCGGGACAGAAACCCTGGTCAACTCCGTCGGCTGCAAGAAATGCCGGCCTTCCTACGTGAGGGAGCTGAGAAGCCAGGCCCAGCTGGTCAAAGACGCACTCTGCGAGGACTGCCGGCGAAAGGTCATCACCAATCCCTTGAGGATTTTTGACTGCAAGGCGGAGACGTGCCGGGAGGTTGCGCAGGGCTTCGCGAAACTCACCGATTTCCTCTGTTCAGAATGCCGTGATCACTTCAGCCGCTTTTGCGGCTACCTGGACTTTTATGGAATCCAGTACAGGGTTGAGCCCCGCCTCGTGCGGGGAATCGATTATTACACGAAAACGGCCTTCGAGGTCATCTCCTCCAAACTGGGAGCCCAGGATGCCCTTCTCGGCGGAGGCCGCTACGATGAGATGATGAAGGACTTCGGCGGCCCGGACATCCCTGGCATCGGCTTTGCCGCGGGTCTGGAGAGAATCATTTCAATCATCCCCTTTGCCGAAAAAAAAGGCAAATGCCTTTACCTGGTGTGGCTCGGAGCGCCAGCGAAAGCGCGGGCGATGGAACTGGCCCAGTTCATGCGCAGAAACGGGGTCGAATGCCTCATCGAATTCAAAGCGAGAAGCCTCAAGAACCAGCTGAGCCGGGCGAGCAAACTGGGAGCGGCCTGGGCTCTCATCGTCGGCGAGGAGGAAATTCAAAAAGGAAGGTATCAGCTCAAAAACATGGCGAGCGGCCATCAGGACGAATGGACTCGCGAAGAGATACCGGACATCGTCCGGGCCTCGCCGTGACCTTTCCTGCTTTTTCTGAGAGGCATTGAAGAGATGGAGAATCCCGGGACGAAAAACTGGAAACGGACCCTCTACTGCGGAGAGCTCCAGGCCAGACATGCAGGTCAAGAGGTCATCCTTTTTGGCTGGGTCAACAGGCACAGGGATATGGGGAATCTGGTTTTCATCGACCTCAGGGACAGAGAAGGCCTGGTTCAGGTGGTCGTCCCTTCCGGGAAAAAAGACCTGCTCGAGGCAGCCAAGAAAGTCAGAATGGAAGATGTCCTGGCCGTCAAGGGGGTGGTGAAAGAGCGGGCGGAGAAAGACCGGAATCCTCAGCTCCCCAGCGGAGAAGTGGAGGTGGCAGCCGAGGAGCTTGAGGTCTTGAGCGCCTCCCGGGTTCCGCCTTTTGTCATCTCTGACCCTCCCCAGGCCTCCGAGGAGCTGCGGTTCAAGCACAGGTACCTGGATCTGAGACGGCTTTCCATGCAGCGCAACATCAAACTGCGTCACCAGGCTTCGCTCCGCATCCGGAATTTCATGAGCCGGAACGGCTTTCTCGAGATCGAGACGCCGTTTCTGACCAAGTCCACTCCTGAAGGGGCCCGGGATTATCTTGTTCCCAGTCGGATTTACAAGGGCCGCTTCTATGCCCTTCCTCAGTCGCCGCAGCTTTTCAAGCAGATTCTGATGATCTCCGGTTTCGACCGCTACTTCCAGATCGTCCGCTGTTTTCGGGATGAGGATTTGCGGGCTGAACGGCAGCCCGAGTTCACCCAGGTCGATATCGAAATGAGCTTTGTCGGTGCGGAGGACATCTTCCGGCTGGTCGAAGCCATGATGGCCGATCTCTTTGAACTCATCGGAGTTCCTGTCGAGCATCCTTTTCCCTGCTTCAGCTATGAGGAGAGCATGGAAAGGTTCGGGACAGACAAGCCTGACCTGCGCTCAAAAATTGAGATCCGTGACCTGAGCGATGTGGGTCGCACTCTCGGCTCGACCATCATAAGAGAAGCCGTCTCGGGGGGCGCCGCGCTGAAAGGAATGGCCGTGGAAGGCGGGGCAGCCCTCCCCAGAAGCCGGCTGGACAGGCTCGACCGGGAAGCCGAAGAGCTGGGAGCGAAAGGAATCATCTGGATAAAGAAGCAGGAGGGGTTCAAATCATCCTCGAAGATGGAGGAGAAGGATTTTCTTCTCATCTGGGACAGGCTCGGGGCAGGCGAAAATGACCTGGTTCTGCTGGTGGCCGACAAGAAGGATGTGGCGCTGAAGGTCTCAGGAGAAATGCGGAGGCGGTTGCTGCCCGCCGGAGAAGGAGACAAAAAGAGCTTCCGTTTTGCCTGGATCACCGATTTTCCTCTTTTCGAATGGAGCGAGGAGGAGAACCGTCTTCTCTCCATGCACCATCCGTTTACTTCTCCCCATCAAGCTGACATCCCTATCCTTGAAAAGGAACCTCTCAAGGTTAAGGCGAATGCCTACGACCTCGTCCTCAACGGACATGAGATCGGCGGAGGGTCGATCAGGATTCATACGCTCGAGCTTCAGAGAAGAATCTTCAGGATTCTGGGCATGAGTGAGCAGGAAGTCGAGGAAAAGTTCGGCTTTTTCCTGGAAGCCCTCCGCTACGGCGCTCCCCCTCACGGCGGCATTGCCCTGGGGTTTGACCGCATTGTGATGCTCCTGGCCGGCGAGGAGTCCATCCGGGATGTCATCCCCTTTCCCAAGACGACCAGCGCTCTCTGCCTGCTGACCGCTGCTCCGGCCGAAGTCGGCCCGCAACAGCTCGAAGAGCTGGGCTTAAAGAGAAGCAAAGAATAGTTGCGCCAGCCGCTCGACCGCGCAGGCAGCCCGTCCAGCTTGTCCTGATCAAATGATTTCTTGGTTCTCTTCCAGATAGTGTGGGTAAAATACACGGAAATGGCATCGCTCCCTTCAGATTTTTAACGCCATTCCCTCACCGTCCCCCTCGGCGCCTGCGTAACTCCGCATTCAAGGCATATCGCTTCCAACCGGATATCCGTAGTCAATCATTTTTTCATCAGATTGATCCTCACGTGCTCAAACATACTCGGCGGCCGATTTCATCGGCTTCCCTCGGCGGACAGTTCAGGAAGGCTAAATCTTCAATGTCGCTTCTTCCATTCCCGTGTATTTTAGCCATTAAATTACCCACACAAAATGGAAGAGAACCGATTTCTTTAATAACACTTTGTATAATAGTACGTATATAATTTAAAGGATGCTTTCTCAAATCCAGAAAGGAGGTCAAATAATGAATATGAAGAGACCCTTCCTGAAACTGATTTTCTTCTTCGTCGTCTTGACGCTGGTCACCCCTGCTCCTGATGCCCAGACGTTTGAGGCGGTCAGGGACCAGGTCAAGGTCCATGTTTTAAAGAACGGCATGAAATTCATTGTCCTCGAGCGGCACGAAGCCCCGGTTGTCTCCTTCCATGTCTACGCCGATGTGGGAAGCGCCAACGAATCCTACGGGACGACGGGGATTTCCCATCTCCTGGAGCACATGGCCTTCAAAGGCACAAAAGTGGTGGGAACCAAAGATTACGCAGCGGAGAAAAAAATCCTGGATGAGATGGATGCCCTTTATGAGGCAATCGAGAGGGAAAAAGCCGGAGTCGCTCCTGATGCCGGAAAGCTGAAAGAGATGGAGAAGGCCTTTGAGGAGCTGCGCCAGAAAGCCAAGGAATATGTGGTCACGAACGAGCTCATCGACATGATGAGGAGAGAAGGCGACCAGGGAATCAACGCCTATACCAGCAACGATGCGACCCAGTATATCGACAGCCTTCCCTCCAACAAGCTGGAGTTGTGGATGGCCGTGACTTCCGACCGCTTTCTCAATCCTGTTTTTCGCGAGTTTTTCAAGGAAAGAGACGTGGTCATGGAGGAGAGGCGGCTGGGTCTGGAGACCCGACCGGTGGGAAAACTGGTCGAGGATTTCCTGGCCGTCGCTTTCAAAGCCCATCCCTATCAGCATTCCGTTGTCGGCCACATGTCCGACCTGGAGAAGATCACGCGGAGGGATGTCGAGGACTACTTCCGGAAATTCTACGGCCCCGGCAACCTGACCGCGGCAGTTGTCGGTGATGTCAGGGCAGATGAGGTCTTCCGGATGGCGGAGCTCTACTTCGGCCGGACCCCGGGCGGTCCCAAGCCTGAAGGAGTCCGGACCGAAGAGCCAGAGCAATGGGGCGAGCGCCGGGTCTGGGTGGAGGCCAAATCCCAGCCGATGCTGCTCATCGGTTACAAGAGGCCTGACTTTCGCCACCAGGACAGCGCGGCTCTGGAAGCTCTGGCCAACATTTTGGGACAGGGAAGTTCTTCGAGACTCTACGAGCTTCTGGTCAAGGAAAAAAAGGTGGCGGTGGCCGTTCAGAGTTTCAACGGCTTTCCGGGTGAAAAATTCGCCAACCTCATCGCCTTTTTCGCCGTGCCGGCTGCCGGCCATACTTCAGCGGAGTGCCTGGAGCTTATCGACCAGGAAATCGAGAGGATCAAGAAAGAGTCGGTCACGACCGAAGAGTTGACAAAGTCCAAGAGAAATGCCGTCAAAAATATCCTCGATCAGATGAAGCCGAACGCCAGCATTGCCGCTCTGCTCACCTATGCCGAAGTCGTCCTCGGCGACTGGAAGCGGCTATTTGACCAGGTGGAAGAAATCCGGGCAGTCACCGCGGAGGATGTCCAGCGCGTCGCCAGCAACTACCTCATCACAAGACAGAGGACGATCGGCGAGATTGTCTATGCCAAATAAAATAAGGAGAGCGCAATGAAGACAATACGAAAAAGCACCAGGCTCTTATCGGTTCTCCTCCTCTTCATCTTTTTCTGCGGGATTCTGGCTTATGCTCAGAAGGGGCCCAAGGATAAGTTCGTCTTCCCCGCCTTGAACCCCATCCAGATGCCCAGAGTGGAGACCTTCGAGCTGGAGAATGGTTTGAAGCTCTTTCTGGTCGAGGACCATGAATTCCCGACCATCGACATGAGGGCAATGGTCCGCACAGGCTCTGTGTATGAGCCGGCCTCCAAGCGCGGCCTGGCCTCCATCACCGGCCAGGTGCTCCGGACCGGCGGAACCGCCTCGATGAGCGGCGATGAGATTGACAGGGAGCTGGAGACCCTGGCAGCGAGCATCTCCACCAGCATCGGCCTGGCCTCCGGGAATATCAGCCTTTCCCTCTTGAAAGAAGACATTGACAGAGTCCTCGAGATCCTGAGCGACATCGTGATCAACCCCGCCTTTGCCGAGGATAAAATCAGGCTGGCCAAGATCCAGCAAAGGACAGCCATCGCCCGCCGGAACGATGATATCGGCCAGATCGCTTTCCGGGAGTTTCAGAAGCTTGTTTACGGAAAGGACAGCCCGTATGCCCGTCATCCGGAATACGCGACCATCGAAGCCATAACCAGGGATGACATAGCCGAGTTCTACGGGAGGTTTTTCCATCCCAACCAGGCCATCATGGCCGTCTGGGGAGACTTCCAGAGCCAGGTGATGGTGGAAAAAATAAAAAAACACCTGGGAAGATGGGAGCCGGCCACTGTCGATGTCCCTCCCCTTCCTGAGGTCGATTTCCAGTACAGGTTCACCGTTAACTTTATTTCCAAGCCAGACGTCAACCAGTCCCATATTCTCATCGGCCACATCGGGGGATTGATGAGCAACCCGGATTATCCGGCCCTGAGCGTCATGAACAGCATTCTGTCCTTTGACCGGATGTTCAAGAAGATCCGGACCGATGAAGGTCTGGCTTACAGCGTCTGGGGAAGCTATGGAGCGAATTTCGCGGCTCCCGGCGTTTTCAGCTGCGGGGCTCAGACCAAATCCGAATCGACGGTCTATGCCATCGACTTGATGTTGAGGGAGCTCAAGCGGATGACAGAGGAAAGTGTGACCGACAGGGAGCTGGCCATGGCCAAGGATGAATACCTCAACTCCTTTGTCTTCAATTTTGACAGCCGCGCACAAATCGTCAACCGGATGCTGACCTATGACTACTTCGGTTATCCTCTGGATTTCATGGACAGGGTGAAGAAGGGAGTGGAGAAGGTGACCAGGAAGGATGTGCTCCGTGTGGCCCGGACATACCTGAGGCCGGATAAGGTCCAGATCCTGGTCGTCGGCAGGCAGGAGGATTTTGATAAAGCCCTCTCTTCGCTGGGCGAGGTGAGCGAGGTCGACATCTCCATCCCTCCTCTGAAGCCCAAAAAAGATTAGGCTCAAGACGGCGTCGGCCGGCCTGGCCGCAGCCGAAATCGAGTGTTGCGTCTC
>CAYZDV010000067.1:0-10924 GCA_964477275.1 uncultured Eubacteriales bacterium | reverse complement strand
AATATACTTTAAGGATGGGTCCTGTCATGGGGTGTCCCCCGTCCGTCCTCGCTCCACCCATCCCCCAGTGGGGCCCTTCCGCTGCGGGCGTGCGGAGGAGCACCCCATGCCACCCATCCTATTTTCAAAGGAAATGACCATTCCCCCGGAAAAAAGTTTCTTCCAGAAAGTAGGCAAGAATCTTTTTTCCGTGGCGGAGGATAGGGAGAGAGGGTCAGGCTGGATGCATCGAAAACACGTTCGGCGATTTGCATTTGTGAATGCTAACCCTTAAAATATACGGAATTGAATCCAGAGCCGCAGGCCCATGACTTCAGAAATCGAGAAGGAGGACAAATTATGTCCAGGAATAAACCGATGAAAATTTTGCGCTATTACTTTGTGACCGGAATGATCGTCATCATTCCCCTGTGGATTACCATCCTGGTCATCAAGGCTTTCGTTAACCTGATCAACGGCACCTTTCACCTGCTGCCACCCGTCCTGCAGCCGCGAACGTATTTTCCCTACTTCGGCATTGAGCTCCTCGTCGCTCTTGCCTTGATCATCTTTGTCGGCGCCATCACAAGCAACATCGTCGGAAAGAAAATTTTCGGCCTGGGCGAAATCATCCTGGCCAGGATCCCTTTTGTGAAAACGATCTACCAGGGAGTGAAGCATCTCACTACCGGTATCGTCGGCGAAAAAAAGCTCTTTTCTGAAGTTGTCCTGATCGATTATCCCATCAAAGGGCTGTATTTTATCGGCTTTGTGACAGGCGATGCCTCCTCCATCTTGGGCAATGCCGAAGGCAAGAGAATGTTGAAGGTCTTTATCCCGACCACTCCCAATCCGACTTCAGGATTTTTCTGCGTCGTTCCCGAGGATAAAGTAAAGCCTCTGGCCATCAGCATCAATGAAGCCTTCAAGTTGATCATTTCTGCCGGTTTTTCGGAACTCGAGAGCGGAGAAGCACACGGAAAATAAACTGCCGGGACAAACGGAGCTTTTATGTCCTCATGCTTCCCAGTCACACGAGTGCCGGTGGAGAAAGCTATCGGTTCCTGTCCCTGTTTGATTGTTGACCGTTTCGCCTTTCTTGATAATCTTGACCCTGAATTTGAAAATTTCATGGGCGACGCAGTCGACAGGTGCTTCTCTGCCAATGTTCTCCAGGTAAACCTCCTTCTCACCCATCGCATCTGTCACAAAAATTCTCACCGTCTGGAATTCCAGCTCGAAGTCCGCCTTCTCCGCTTCGGCCGCTTTTTTAGCCTGGTGCCAGACGTCATGCCAGTATCGGGCAAGCTCGTCTCTCCCTCTTATTCTTCTGTAATCCGAGGCAATCAGAACCATCCCCCGTCTTTCGCAGACATCAGCCATCACCCGGAAATCCCCTTTTTTAAAATACTGCGTAAGCCGGCCATGGTGTTCTGTCATCGCCTTTTCGAGGCTCATGATTTTCTCTGCATAGGCCTCGGGCTCCATTCCCCGGTCCAGTATCACGAGCTCCACGAATTTCGATGGCCCTTGTTCTCTCTGGACATCTGTGACCGCCGGATTTGACAGAACAGCAAGGCCGAAGAAAATGAGGGCAACTGACAGAATCCTGTACTCCCTTGATTTCATAACTTCCTCCTTGTTATATTCTCCTGAATTATATTGCTTATCCTATCCTTGTGTATTTTTTTAACTTTTCGTTATAATCTGTCTTTGCCTTTCTTAAAATTTCGACAAACCGCGGATCGCCGCGCAGGCTTTCATAACAGGGATTGTTTTCCAGCAGAGGGTAGGGATAGAGGTACTGTTTCTGTTTCTTGAAACCGACCTCCATCCCTTCGTTGATCTTCATAATCGCCTCTTCCTTCATCCCCAGAAGGGCATAGATACTCGTCACCAGGTAATGGTAGGGGTCGGCATCCTGAATGAGCTCAAGCGATGTTTCTTTTTCGCCCCTGGCGGCGAACAGCCAGGCTCGATGATACTTGATAAACCGGTGCTCTGGATTCAGCTTCTCGGCCCGGGTCAGGGCATTCTCCGCTTCCTTGCCGTCTTTCATGAAAATGAAAAGCTGGACAAATCGCAAGAAGATTTCCGGATCATTCGGGGATATTTCTGCGGCTTTCTTCAGTTCAGTAAAAGCCCTCTGGTATTCTCCGATTTGCATCGAACATTCGGCACGAAGCCTGTGCGCCCAAACGTGTGAAGGGTCCAGCTCAATGGTGCGGGAATAAAATTCCCTCGCCTTGTGGAAGAGGCCGATGCTTTTGAGAAAGGAGCCGATATCAAAATTCACCGAGGGATTGTTGGGCTCAATCTCGTAGGCTTTCTGAAAATGCGCGAAAGCCGAGTCATTGTCGAGCTGATAAAAATACACCCATCCCATGGCGATATTCGATTCGGCAAAATTCGGACCTAATTCGTACGCCTTTCGATAATTCTCAAACATCGAATAGAGGTCTTCCTGTTCCTTTCCTTTGATGTTGAACCGGTATTCGAAAATGTTCCCCAGCCCCCGGAACGGCAGAGGATACGCAGGGTCCATTTCAGCCGCTTTCCGGTAGGCTTCGACGGCCGTTCGAAAATCTTCCTCGCTGCCGTCGATCTCATATTTTTTTTCAAAATAGCTTCCCAGTATATACATGGCATATGCATCGGGGTTCTCCGTTTCCCTTTTTTTGTAGGCGAGCAGCTTTTCATCACTGAGGTGAACTCCCAGGGTCAGAGCGATGTCTTTTGTCAATGTGTCCTGAACTTCGTAAAGATGGCCGAAGTCTGTCCTGTATTCGAAAGGAGTGATGACAGAGTCATCTCCGGCATTGACCAGTTGAGCGGTAATATGAATCTTGCTGTTCTCCTTTTTGAGATGGGGGACCAGGAGAACCTTGACGTCCAGTTCCTGTCCGATCTTTCTGAGATCTTTTTTAGTATTCATGTAGTTCCGGACCGACCGTTCCGGGGGGACCCTTAATCCCTCGACCAGCGAGAGTTTGTTGATGACAGCGATGGTCATCTCGAAGCACAGAGCACTCTGGTCTTTCTCCGGGCTGAGGTCCTCAAAAGGAAGGACCGCCATCGAGCTCTTCCATCTGACGCCACCCGGCTGGAGAATTCTGCTCACAACACCATAGCCCAGGACGCCGATCATGACTGCGACGATGACGGCCGGCCACAATAGGGACCGGGGCTTCCTTATCCGGATCGCGTCTTTTGTTTTTCTCTCTCTGAAAACCCTGCCTTCGCCAGCGGCCTCTTTTTCGATCCTGTCCATCTCAGAAAACAGCTCATCCACGTTTTGATACCGCCTCTCTTTATCTTTCTCCAGACACTTCAGGATCACCCGGCTGAGCGCTGCAGGAATCCGGGCATTGAATCCCCGGGGGTCCGGGGGGAGTTCTGTGCTGTGCTTCAGAGCGATGCTTAAAGAGGTGTCTCCTTCGAAGGGGAGAGCGCCGGTCACCATTTCGAAGAGAATGACTCCCAGTGAATAGATATCAGAACGCTGGTCAGCCTTTTCTCCCTTGACCTGCTCGGGAGACATGTATTCGGGAGTGCCGACCATGAGGCCATCGCCGGTGATCCCTTCGGCCTTCAGGAAGCGGGCGATCCCGAAATCCATGACCCGGGCGTTGCCATCTTTGTCGATCATGATGTTGCGCGGCTTTAAATCCCGATGGATGATACCCAGGCTGTGCGCCTCAGCCAGCCCTTCGCATATCTGTTTGGCGATGGAGACCGCCCTTCCCCCGCTCAACTGTCCCAGCATCCGGATCACGCTCTTCAAGTTCTCCCCGGGCACGTATTCCATGGTGATAAAGGGAGTTTCTTCTTCTCCGCTGAGGTCATACATCCGGCAAACGTTCTTGTGGACGATTTTTCTGGCAAATTTCAGCTCGTTCTTGAAACGTGTGATCGCGTTCTCGTCCACAGCAATGGCGGGGTGGAGAAGTTTCAGTGCGATATCCTCATTGAGCTTCTTATCGAACACTCTGTAGACGTTTCCCATGCCTCCTCTGCCCAGCGGCTCGATGACCTCATACCGCCCCGCCAGAATGGTCCCCCTCGTCAATTCTCTAAAGGCCGTCTCAGCCGTTGCTGTCGGCGGTTCGGAAATATCCGTGGAAAGCCGGAGACTGGCCCCGCAATTCCCGCAGAACTTCGTGTCTTCAGGGTTTTCAGAAGCGCAGTGAGGGCATTTCATCTCTCGAACCCTTTTCGCCGGGATGGCTGAAAGAATATCAGTTTATCAAAAAAGAGTCAATCATTCGGAACCGGGGAAGAAGCCATTCCAAATCCGTGATGGAAAAAAGCCCACACCCTTATCACGGAAAAAGAAATGAAGGCCAACGGGAAATGACGACAACATGGAAAAAGGAATTGACTCGATTCGAGAGCTGTGTTATAAATTTATATTAAAAATGGATAGAATTAAAAATGAACACTAAGGGGGGAAACCCCGATTCATCTGAAGAACTCAGGCCTCCCCACCTATCCCCGGGACTCAAATCCTCAAATTCCCCGAACAGTGCGACCCAAAATCTCAAGAATGACGTCAGCAGTAACCAGGGATTTTTTCTCTCACAGGAGGCCACCTCTCAAATCCCCATCATTGTCACCGAGATCGAAACTCAAAAAAAGGTGGCCGCCGACAGGAGCTCTCCGCTCGAAGTTCGCCTTGAAGCTTATGAAGACATCGTTGATTCCGAGATCGGTGACACCTACCTGACCAGAGCCAGAAATATCGAGCGGGAAGTCGGTTTTCGTCAGATCTTTCTCAAATTCGAAGGCGGGAACCCGACAGGGACCCAGAAGGACCGCATCGCATTCACCCAGGTGCTGGATGCCCTGCGGAGAGGGTTCGATGCCATCACCATGGCCACCTGCGGCAACTACGGCGTGGCCATGGCCCTCGCCGCCTCTCTGGCGGGCCTGAGATGCATCATCTACATCCCGGAAACATACCACTCCAACCGGATAAAGGAAATGACCGACCGCGGCGCCGAACTCATCAGGGTTACCGGCGACTACGAGCAGGCCGTGCTTCTTTCCAGGCGGCATGCGGAATCCCAGGAAATCTACGACGCCAACCCCGGGGGGTCCAACACCGCACTCCAGCTCAGAGCTTATGGTGAGATTGCCTACGAGATATACGACGAGCTCAGAGATGCTCCAGCATGCGTGGCTGCTCCTGTCTCCAACGGAACAACCCTTGCCGGAATCTACAAGGGCTTCTTAAGCCTCTACCGCCGGGGCAAGACCTCAAAGATGCCCCGGATGATCGCCGGCTCCTCCTTCGGAAAGAATCCGATTGTCAACGCGTTCTTAAAAAACATTCCCCGGTGTGATGACCTCAAGCCGGAAAGAATCCATGAAACCGCGGTGAACGAGCCATTGATCAACTGGCAGGCGATTGACGGCGATCATGCTCTCCTCGCTATTCGCCATACGAAGGGTTGGGCGTCTTACGCCAGCGACAGGAACATGCTCTACTTCTCGCGTTTAATCAGAGAGCGGGAGGGACTGAACATTCTCCCCGCCTCCACCGCGGGCTTGATCGCTCTTCTCGACATTCACCGCAAGGAGTCCCTTCCCAGCGACCGCTACGTGGTGATTCTCACCGGGAGAAAATGATGAATGCCTTTCCTGACGGGAATGCCCTGGTCTACTCCGAAGGCGCATTCAGAACGCCCAACGGCAAAACAGCGCATGGCCTTGTCCGCCATACGGAACGCTATCGAATCCTCGGCGTGCTGGATTCTCAGTCCAGCGGTTGTGACGCCGGCCAGCTCCTGTGCGGCCAGCCCAACGGCATCCTGATCTACCCTGACCTGCAGTCGGCCATCGATCAAGCTTCTCAGTCCAACCATTCTCCCAGCCACTTTGTCATCGGTCTGGCCCCGGACGGCGGCCGGCTCGGCCCCGACCACCGCCGGGCCGTCGCCGAGGCCATCCGCGCCGGCCTGAACGTGGATTCTGGCCTCCACGACTTTCTCTCCGAAGACGCAGAGTTCAGCGCCCTGGCCAGAGAACACGGCGTTCGCCTCCGCGATGTGAGAAAACCGCCCCCCCGGAATGAACTCCATTTCTTCTGCGGAAAAATTGAAGAGGTCACCTCACTGAAAATTGCTGTTCTGGGGACAGACTCGGCCATCGGAAAGCGAACAACCGCCTGGATGCTGACCGAAAAATTTCAGGAAAAGGGCCACCGGGCCGAGCTCATCGGAACCGGACAGACCGCCTGGATGCAGGGCGTCCGTTTCGGAATCATCCTGGATTCCCTTGTCAACGATTTTGTCGCCGGAGAAATCGAACATGCGGTCTGGTCAGCATGGAAAGAAGCCCGGCCCGAGGTCATCATCATCGAAGGCCAGGGCAGCCTGATGAACCCCGCCTATCCCGGAGGGTTTGAGATTCTGGCCGCCGGCCGTCCGGACTTCGTCGTGCTCCAGCACGCGCCTGCCCGCAGGGAGTATGACGGCTTTCCCGGCTATCCCATCCACCCTCTCGAGGTCCAGATAAAAGCCATCGAGCTGATATCCGGAAAACGGGTGGCAGCGGTGACCATCAACCACGAAAACCTCACCAGCGAAGAAATCCCTGCGGCCTGCGGCGCCATCCGCAGGCAGACAGGCCTCCCAGCCGCCGATCTCCTTCTCGGCGGTGCGGACGAGATCGTCGACGTTTTTCTTCCCTATCTTCGACACTGAAAGAAAAAAACCATGAGGAACACAGAAAAGATGAAGCCACCCCTGCACCCCACGGAAGCGGCCGGTTCCGCCAGACGGTTAGAAGATCCGCTCAAGATTCTTGAAGTCATCGACCGGATGGAGGTCGGTCCGACAAGAGTCGAGCCCCATCGGCTGGCCGCTCGCTACAGAGTGATCCAGAATGGGAGGAGCGACGATTTCGAGCTCTGTTACAACTACGGGGAAGATGTTTTCGACCCCGAGGAATACGGATCCCTCAATCTCGCTCATCTGATCGCCGCCCAGGCGGCCATCAACTACGGACTTTTCTGCAGGGAGATCATCTTTCACGGCATTTTCGACAGCATTGACCGGCAGTTCATCAGAGACACGATGCGCAACACTGCCAGGGAAATCTATGTCAAAAAGTTTCTCGAGCCCAATCCCTTCCTGCGCGGGGACGCCGCCCGGCTCACTCCCCAGAAGCGGGAGAGCTATCTCCGGGCCAAACTCGCCTTTCCCGAAGGACGTTCCCGGAGCCTGGACGCGAAAAAAGAAGCCCGGGCCTGGAATGTCGACCTCTCCCGCCACTGTGTCCTCTCCAGCGGAGGAAAAGACAGTCTCCTCACCTTCGGGCTGCTCAAGGAAGTGGGCCGGGAGGTCCATCCGGTCTTCATCAACGAATCCGGACGGCACTGGTACACGGCCTTAAACGCCTATCGCTATTTCTCGACCAACTTTCCCCGGACAGCCCGAGTCTGGACCAACGCCGACCGGCTGTTTGCCTGGATGCTGAGGCACTTTCCCTTCATCCGCCCGGATTTCGCCTCTGTTCGCTCGGACGAGTACCCGATTCGCCTCTGGACAGTGGCGGTTTTCCTCTTCGGCGCACTTCCCATCGTCCGGAAAAGAGGCATCGGACGTCTCTCCATCGGCGACGAATTCGACACCACCGCAAGAACCGTTTTTCACGGGATCTCCCATTACAGCGGACTCTACGACCAGAGCCGATACTTCGACAACACCCTCACCCGCTACTCCATTCGCAAAAAGTGGAATGTCACCCAGTTCTCGCTCCTCAGGCCTCTCTCCGAACTTCTTATCGAGAAGATCCTGGTCGAGCGCTTTCCCCATCTCCAGCGCCATCAAGTCTCCTGCCATGCCACCCATATCGAAGGAGAGCGCATCCGCCCCTGCGGACAGTGCGAAAAATGCCGGCGCATCGTGGGGATGCTTATGGCTCTCGGAGCCGACCCTTCCCACTGCGGCTATTCAGAGGCGCAGGTGAAGCACTGTCTGGAGGAACTGGTCGAAAAAGGGGTTCATCAGGAATCAGCGGGCGCACAGCACCTCATTTTCCTGCTCAACGAGAAGGGCCTGATTCCTCCGGCCCATAAAGGGTTGAAAATCCGGGAACATCCTGAAATCATGAAGGTCCGTTTCGACCCGGACAGGTCTCCCATTGACGCGGTCCCTGTCGACCTCCGGGAGCCGGTGCTCCGGATTTTCCTGGAGCATGCGGAGGGTGCCGTGAGACGCCATGGCCGGCTGTGGATCGAATACGACCCGTTGAATGACCCGGCTCTGGCCACGCCCTACCCTCTTGAGCTTCCCGGGGAAAGATACAGGTCTTCAAGCAGAGAGGAGCATTCCAGCCGGCGCACAAAGATGCCCTTTCTGCTCGGCGAGCTCACCTGGCCCGAAGCCCAGGACCGCTTCAAAGAGGTGGACATCGCTCTTCTGCCGGTGGGGTCCATCGAACAGCACGGGCCGCACCTGCCCCTGGACACGGACGCTTTTGACGCTGATTACCTGGCCAGAGAAGTGGCAGCAGCCTGCAGCGACCCCAAGCCGGTTGTCCTTCCGCTGATTCCCTACGGCGTCTCCTATCATCATGCCGATTTCAGCGGCACCATGGGCATCAGCCCCAGAACCCTCTCTCAACTGGTCTATGAGGTGGGAATGAGCGCCGCCAGGAACGGAATCACCAAGCTGGTGGTCATCAACGGTCACGGCGGAAACATTCCCGCCCTCCACTATGCGGCCCAGATGATCAACCAGGACGCCCGCATCTTCACCTGTGTGGAAACCGGCGAGACCAGCGAGAAAGACATCCTTGCTCTGACCGAAACACCCAACGATGTCCATGCCGGCGAGATCGAAACCAGCACCACCCTGGCTCTTCGGCCCCATATGGTGAGGACCGATAAGGTCCGCAAGTTCATCCCGCGTTTCTCCAGCCGCTATCTCAACTTCAGCTCCAAGAGAAGCGTCGACTGGTATGCCCGAATCGCCAAGATCTCACCCAGCGGGGTTCTGGGTGACCCGACCAAAGCGAGCCGCGAGAAGGGCAAGAAAATGTGGGCTCTCATGGTCAAACACGTTGTGGAATTCGTGGAGGACCTGAAAAACATGAGCCTTGATGAGATTTATCACAAGAGATACTGAAGGAGTGCAAGACGAAGATCATCAGCCTCAAATCCTGGCCGGTTTCCATGCCGCTGCGCGAGCCTTATACCATCTCTTATGAAACCGTCGAGTCAACCACCAACGTCTTTCTGCGGGTGGAAACGGACAAAGGGTTCACGGGCTTCGGCTGCGCCGCTCCCGATGTGCAGATTACGGGTGAGACACCCGAGAGCGTCCTCAAAGCCATGAGAGAAATCGTCGAGCCCTCCCTGAAAGGTTCGGACCCTCTGCGCCGCGCTCTCCTCCTCGAGCGGATTTCTCCCCGGCTCGAATCCCGGCCCTCCACTCTCGCCGCCGTGGACATGGCGCTCCACGATATTCTGGGCAAAGTTTGCGGCCTGCCGCTCTGGAAGCTCCTCGGCGGATTCCGGGACCGGATCAAGACCAGCGTCACCATCGGCATCCTTCCTGAAGACAAGACCGTCGATCGGGCTCGGCACCTGGTGGCTCAGGGATTCAAAAGCCTTAAGATTAAAGGAGGAATCGACGTCGATTCCGACATTGCCCGGATTCTCAAGGCCAGAGAAGCTGTCGGAAATGAGGTCGAGCTGCGCTTCGACGCCAACCAGGGCTTCTCTGTGGAGGATGCTCTCAAGTTCGTCAAAGGGACAAAAAATGCCCGGCTCGAACTGTTCGAGCAGCCGACTCCCAAAGGCCAGCCGGACCTGATCGGCCGGGTGACCAGCAGCGTGAAAATCCCGGTCATGGCCGACGAGAGCCTGATGACGCTGCGCGACGCCTTCCGCCTGGCCCGCCGGGACCTGGTCGACATGGTCAACATCAAGCTGATGAAGGTCGGAGGGATCTCCGTCGCCCTTCAAATCAACTCCGTCGCCCGATCGGCCGGGCTGGAGGTCATGGTCGGCTGCATAGACGAGGCGGCTTTGAGCATTGCCGCAGGTCTCCATTTTGCCCTGGCCCGGCCCAACGTGCACTATGCCGACCTGGACGGACATCTGGACCTGGTGGACGATCCTTCTCATGGAGCGGTCATGCTCCGCGACGGTATTCTCTATCCCACCCCCAATCCCGGCCTGGGCTTCGACCTTTCTGACCGATAACCAGAATTCTGTTTTATGCTCTTCCTTCAGACAACTGCGTTTGTGTTCGGTTGGTGTCCTCAAGCCGGATTTTCTGAGTGCCTGAGAAGCCGCTGAATTTGATTCTTTTTTTGTAATAGGATATAAAAATCATGCGCTTTAACCATAAAAAGAAGAGAATGACATCAAAGAAAGGAGCCAGGCCATGAAGCTCGAAAGGCTGTATCAGAAAGTCGTCGAGATCGGAATCGCCAATGACCTTCGGGAAAAAGAGGAACTCGACAAAATCCTCGAGGAAGAAAAAGAAAAATACGAAAATTTCACCGAGGAAGAAAAGGAGCTTTACGACAGGGACCGCCTGCTCAACCCCTTTTCCGACACCAGAATCCTCAACGGAGACCTGACGACAGATGTGAAAAAGACCATTGTCGGGATCGACATGCAGGTCGGAGAGCTGCTCCTGACCTATCTTCTGAACAGGGACGCAAAAGAGAAAATCGACCTTGTCATCGCCCATCACCCTGAAGGCTTTGCCCTGGCCCAGCTCTATGAGGTCATGAAGCTCCAGGCCGACCTGCTGGCCAAATACGGAATCAGCATCAGCGTGGCCGAACAGCTCATGGAAAAAAGGATCAGCGAGATCGAGAGAAGGCTGATGCCCGTCAACCATACCCGTTCCGTGGATGTGGCCAAGCTTCTCCAGATCCCCATGATGTGCATCCACACTCCTGCTGATAACTGTGTCACCAG
>CAYZDV010000066.1:0-11012 GCA_964477275.1 uncultured Eubacteriales bacterium | reverse complement strand
CGGGCGAAGAAGACCATCAGCTGGTCTCCCCAGATGATGTGTCCTCTGTCGTCGATGGCTCCAATTCTGTCGCCGTCGCCATCGTAGGCGATGCCGAGGTGAGCCCGCGTTTCCCGGACTCTGGCAATCAGGTCCTGGAGAGCCTCCGGCAGGGTGGGATCAGGGTGGTGATGGGGAAAGGTTCCATCCATCTCGCAGTAAAGCGGAATCACCTCGCACCCGAGCGCCTCGAAGACGGGGACAGCCACGACGCCGGCTGTTCCGTTTCCGGCATCCACCACCACCTTCAGTTTTTTTGTCAGCTTGATGTCAGCCACAATGGTGTTCTTGTATTCCTGGACAATGTCATAGCTTCTCTTCGAGGAGACCGCTTCCTCGATGAAATCATCGTTTTGAATGATGGCAGAGATCTCCTGGATGGCGTCTCCGTACAGGGTGTCCGTGCCGACCATCATCTTGAACCCGTTGTACTCGGGGGGGTTATGAGAGCCGGTGACGATCACTCCGGCCTCCATTTTATTGGAGTACATGGCAAAATAGAGAACAGGCGTGGGGATGATGCCCAGGTCGACAATGTGACATCCTGTGGCCAGGAGTCCCTGCGATAATGATTCGGAGAAGGCCGGTGAGCTCAGCCGGCAATCCCTGCCCAGGGCGACTTTTCGAGCCTTCTTGCGCCGGAAATAGGTTCCGATGCCGCGGCCGATGGCCTCAACGGTCTCCGGGGTCAGGTCTTTGTCGACTATTCCCCTGATGTCGTACTGTCTGAAAATTTCAGGCTTAATGTCCACTTTTTCCCTCCCGCAATTCCGTCATCCCTGTCAGAGGAAAGAATCTATGCATCATATTGCAATTCCCCTTGCCGGTCTAACAGAGCAAATTGGGCAGAAATACATGCTGTATTCACTCTTCCGGCTGCTGGAATGAGCGCTCCTGTCTTCGGGTTTATATCAGGCCTTTTTGGTTTTTCAGGTGCTTAAACTTGTCTTCGATGTCTTTCCATTTGCCCTGGGCCTCGAGAATAAACTCGATGAATTCGCGGACAGCCCCCCTCCCTCCAGACTGGCTGCAGACAAAGTGGCTGTTTTTCTTGATGAGAAGATGGGCATCGGCCACTGCTCCGGCCAGCCCGACGGTTTTGATCACCTCCAGATCTCCAAGGTCATCGCCGATGTAAGCGACCTGTTCAGGAGCGAGATTGTTTTTATCCACAATTTCGGCCAGAGCTTTCTTTTTATCGAGGACTCCCTGGTAGAGATCCGCCACCTTCAATTTTTCGGCCCTCATTTCGACAGACTTTGAGATTTTTCCGGTGATGATTCCCGTCTTCAGCCCGGCCATCCGGGCGAGCAGGATGCCCGCGCCGTCCTTGACGTTATACGATTTGAGTTCTTCACCATCGGGGAGGACGAGGAGGGTGCCGTTGGTCAGAGTGCCGTCCACGTCCATGATGATCATCTTGATTTTTCGCGCGCGGTCCTTGACTTCCATCAGAACATCTCTGTTCGCCACAGGTCATGCAGATGGATGATCCCTTCGACTCTCCCTTTGTTGTTCTTGACGATGAGAGAGGTGATTTTTTTCTCCTCCATCAGGTTCAACGCTTCTGTGGCCAGGTCATCCTTGTTGATGGTGATGGGGTGGGGAGTCATGCATTCGCGGGCAGTCTTTTCCAGCAGCCTTTTCCTGTGCTTCTGGAGAAGGCGTCTCAGGTCGCCGTCGGTGATTATTCCACATAGCCTTTTCTCTCCGTCCACGACGCAGGTCATTCCCAATTTTTTCCGGGATATTTCTTCCAGCACCCCTTTTATCGGGGTTGTTGCGGTCACGCAGGCAATCTCTTTTCCCTTGTGCATCAGCTCTTTGATTTTGAGCAACTTTTTCCTGACCTGGCCTTTGGGATGGAAAAAAACGAAATCTTCCTTTCCGAACCCTTTTTTCTTCATCAAGGCGATGGCCAGTGCATCCCCCATGGCCAGCGAAGCGGTCGAACTGGCCGTGGGCACCAGACCGTTTGGCTCCGCCTCTTTTTCCACCTTTGCCTCGAGCACGATGTCGCTGTACTTGGCCAGCTTCGAGCGCCTGTTTCCGGTGATGCTGATCAGCCTGATGCCGGCTCTTTTCATGAAATCCAGGAGGTCGAGGATTTCCCCTGTTTCTCCGCTGTAGGAGATGGCGATGATCACATCTTCCTTGAGGATCATCCCCAGGTCTCCGTGCCCGGCTTCCGCAGGATGAATGAAAATGGCCGGCGTCCCGCAGGATGACAGGGTGGCAGCGATTTTCCGGCCGACAAGGCCTGATTTTCCCATGCCGGTGACGATGACCCGGGACTTTGTCCGGGAAAGGAGTTCGACAGCGCTGGCGAAATTTTCGTCCAGCCGGGAGGCCAGGCTGGCCACTGCCCTGGCCTCGATTTTCAGGACTCTCTGGCCTGTCTGGATGATTTCGTTTTTTTCCATGATGGTTATTATACCCTAAAGCTCTTCTTCCTTCATCCCGATTGCTTTTTTAATGCGGAGCAGGGTGGACAGTATGCCATGTAAGTTATTTATATTCAATGAGTTATGTTTATCTGCAAGGGCGGCCGGCGGGTTGTCATGGATCTCGAGAAAGACCCCATCTGCTCCGACGCTGACTCCGGCCTTGGCCACATCGGGAATAAATTCGACATCGCCTCCGGAAGAGCGTCCCTCCACACCCGGCTTCTGAATGCTGTGCGAGGCGTCGATGACCACCGGGAATCCCCACTGCTTCATGACCGGGATAGACCGGATGTCGAAGACAAGATTGTTGTAGCCGAAAAAGCTGCCGCGTTCAGTGAGGATGAGCTTGTCGTTGTCCTGGCTGAGAGCCTTGTCCACGACGTTTTTCATGTCATAGGGGGAGAGAAATTGTCCCTTCTTGAGGTTGAGCGGTTTTCCGGTCCGGGCCGCCTCAACGACGAGGTCTGTCTGACGGCAGAGAAAGGCGGGAATTTGGATCGCATCCAGGACCTCGGCTGCTTTCTCGACCTGCCCTGGTTCATGGACATCGGACAGAACAGGGATGCCCAGCTCGGATTTGATGAAGTGGAGAGTTTTCAGACCGGCTTCCAACCCCGGCCCCCTGTAAGAGGAGATCGAGGAGCGATTGGCTTTGTCAAAGGAAGCCTTGAAAATGAAGGAAATTTTTAGCTCTTCACAGACCTTCTTGATTTCTCGAGCCATGAAGAACGCATGGTCATGGCTTTCTATGACGCAAGGCCCCCCGATCAAAAACAGGGGGTGAGATCCTCCGATCTTAACTTTTCCGGCGATAGCGATTTCTCTGGCAACGGTAGTCATAGCTCGCTCCGATGAAAGATTTGAAAAGAGGATGGGGCTTCAAGGGTTTGGATTTGAACTCGGGATGGAATTGACAGCCGAGAAACCAGGGGTGGTCCCGGATTTCCACAATTTCCACCAGGTCATGCTCGGGATTTTTGCCGGAGATGAAAAGGCCGGCCCTGGTCAGCGTCTCCTCGTATTCCGGGTTGAACTCGTAGCGGTGGCGGTGGCGGTCGAAGATGGTCAGCCTGCCGTAGGCTCTCGCTGCCAGGGATTTTTTTTCGAGACGGCAGCGGAACTGGCCGAGCCTCATCGTTCCTCCCAGGTCCTTGACGCCCTTGAGTTCTCTCCACATGAAGAAAATCTTATGAGGGGTTTTCGGGTCAAACTCGCTGCTGTTGGCTCCTTTCAGCCCGGCGACATTTCGGGCAAACTCGACGGTCGCCACCTGCATGCCCAGGCAGATTCCGAAATACGGGACCTTTTTCTTCCGGGCGTAAGTGACGGCCTTGATCTTTCCTTCGATTCCCCGGACTCCGAATCCGCCCGGGACCAGAATCCCGTCGGCTGAGGCCAGGATTTTCGCCGGGTCTTTTCTCTCGAGGTCCTCGGCCTCTATCCAGGATATGCGGACATTCAGACGGTGGTAAATACCTCCGTGGAGCAGGGCCTGATTCAAGCTGATGTAAGAATCACGAAGGCCGGCATACTTGCCGACCAGAGCGATATGGACTTCATCGCAGGGGTTTTTCATCCTTTCTACCAGAGCCTTCCAGCGGCCGAGATTCCTTTTCCTCGAGGGAAGGTTCAGCTTCTTGAGGATGATGGCATCCAGGTTCTCCTCAGCAAACAACAGCGGGATCTCGTAGATGTTGTCCACGTCCCTGGCCGCGATTACCGCTTCCAGGGGAACGTTGGTGAAGAGAGAAATCTTGGCCTTTATTTCCTGGCCGAGAGGCCTGTCGGTCCGGCAGAGGATGATGTCCGGCTGAATACCGATGGCCTGAAGCTCGCGGACACTGTGCTGGGTGGGTTTGGTCTTCAGCTCTCCAGAAGTCTTGACATAAGGGACCAGGGTGAGGTGGATAAAAAGCGTATTCTCAGGCCCTCGAGAAAGCCTCATTTGTCGGGTGGCCTCGAGAAAAGGCTGGCTTTCGATGTCTCCCACCGTTCCCCCGATCTCGACGATGACAATCTCGTTCTCATCGGCAGCCTCAAAGAACGCTTTCTTGATTTCATCCGTCACATGAGGGATAACCTGGACGGTTTTTCCCAGGTAATCCCCTTTGCGCTCCTTGCGAATGATTGCTTCATAGATTTTCCCGGCTGTCCAGTTGTGAACCCTGGCTGTCTGCGTTGATGTGAATCTCTCGTAGTGCCCGAGGTCGAGGTCTGTCTCCGCACCGTCATCCGTCACATAGACCTCTCCATGCTGGAAGGGATTCATGGTTCCCGGATCGACGTTCAAATAGGGGTCAAATTTTTGAAGGGCAATCCTGTAGCCATGGCTTTCGAGCAGCGTCCCGACAGAAGCGGCTGCGATGCCTTTGCCCAGAGCGGAAAGAACTCCGCCGGTTATAAAAATAAACTTAGTCATCGGCGCATTTATCCAGGAGAGTTTCCACCTTGATTATATCCTCAGGGCTATCGACACTCAAGAAAGGCTGCTCGGTTTCTATGATTTTAATCCGGAAGCCGCTCTCCAGGGCCCGGAGCTGCTCCAGGTCTTCGGTTTTTTCCAGGCGGGAGGGCTCCATCCGGGTTAAGGAGAGAAGAACATCTTTCTGGTAGCCGTAGATTCCCACATGGCGCAGAAAATAATCAGAAGCCTGAAAAGGAAGGGGAGAACGGGAGAAATAAAGCGCAAAGCCGTTCCTGTCGACGACAACTTTGACCACGTTTTTTTCATTGAGAAGGCCAAGGTCATTTGTTCGGACAGCCAGGGTGACCATGGGCACCGTCTCGTCCTGGAGAGCCAGGACAAGCCTATCGATCGTCCTGCCACGGATGAGGGGCTCGTCACCCTGGATGTTGATGATCAGGGGAGAGCTGATGGTCTCTGCGACTTCCGCCACCCTGTCCGTGCCGGAAAGGTGATCCGGAGAGGTCATCCTGGCGTCCGCCCCGAAACTTTTTGCGGCCTGAAGAGTCCGTTCGTCATCGGTGGCAATGATGAGCTTTTCCAGGTATTCGGCTTTTTGCGCGGCTTCATACACTCTCTGGAGCATCGGCTTCCCCTTGATCAGCGCCAGGGGTTTTCCTGGAAACCGCCGCGAGCGGTACCGGGCAGGGATGATTCCGGCAGCTCGTTTCACGGCTGCTCTTCCGATTCTCGGTCTGGTGCTGTCTTCGGTTGCTCGAAAGCAGGAATCTCATCGGAGGTCTGGCAGTGGGTTTCAAGGTAAGCCCCTTCTTCCACCATCAACTTTGGGGTCATCACTGTCCCGATCACCCGGCCGCTGGAGTTAATCTCAACCTTTTCTTTGGCCCGGATATTGCCTTTGACTTCGCCGTTGATGATCAGGTAGCCGACATGGATATCTGCTTCGACCTTCCCCTTTTCGCCGACGATCAGAGTGGATTCGGAATTGATCTTTCCCTTGAAATTGCCATCGATGCGGAAAGAGCCGGCAAAGGTCAGGTCTCCCTGGATGGTGGCGTCTTTGTCCAGGAAACCGGTAATCTTGTTTTCATCTATTTTTTCCATGGGTTCACTCCTTTGATTTTCTCGAAGACTCTGTTCAATTCATCTGTGGAGAAATAATGAATCTTCACTACCCCCCTGTTTTGACTTCCCGCGATGGAAACTTTTGTTCCCAATAGCCTGATGAGCTCCTCCTGAAGGGCCGTGAGGTCGGGATCAGGAGCGCGGCTCCGGGCTGGAGTCGCCTGTTTGAACCTCTGGGCCATGTTCTCCACCTGGCGCACCGACAGCTGGCTTTTGACGATCTGCCGGGAGAGAGAGATTTGAAGCCTGGAATCCTCGAGGCCGAGCAGCGCCCGCGCATGCCCCATGGATATCTTTCCCTCGGCCAGCAGGTCCTGGACCTCTTTGGGCAGGTTGAGAAGACGGAGATAGTTGGCGACAGAGGCCCGGTCCTTCGCCACCCTGTCCGCGATCTCCTGTTGCGTATAGTTCAGCTCCTGGCTCAATTTCTGGTAGGCCAGGGCGATTTCCAGGGGATTGAGGTCTTCTCTCTGCAGGTTCTCGATGAGCGATGTTTCCAGCTGTTGGGCCTTGGGCATGAGACGGATGAGAGCCGGGATTTTTTTCAGGCCGGCTTTCTGGGCTGCCCGCCACCTGCGTTCGCCAACGATGATTCTGAACTCATTGCCGTCGGGGACCACGAGGAGCGGCTGGAGAAGGCCGGATTCCTTGATCGACCTGGCCAGCTCGTCGATGGATTCCTGGCTGAATTTCAGCCTCGGCTGAAGCGGGCCGGGCTTGAGCTTTTCGACGTCCAGGTCCATGTATCGTTCTTCTTTCAGAATACCGTATTCTTCAGGAATGAATGCCTTGAGTCCTCTTCCAAGCACCTTTTTTTTCATTTCGTTAGCATCTCCCGGGCCAAATTCATGTAGGCTTCGCTTCCCTTTGAGGAGCCGGCATAGAGCTGGATTGGCTTGCCAAAGCTGGGAGCCTCTGCGAGCCGCACCGAACGAGGGATGATGACCTCGTAGGTGATTCCTTTGAGAATCCCCTTGACCTCTTCGGCGACCTGTCTGGAGAGGTTGGTCCGTTCATCGTACATGGTGAGCAGAATTCCTTCGATTTTCAGAGCGGGGTTCAAATAGGTGCGCACCTCATCGAAAAGGCGGAGAAGCTCCGGAATGCCTTCCATGCAGAAGAATTCACACTGGACGGGAATCAGGATCGAGTCGGCGGCGGTCAGGGCATTGATGGTCAGAAAGCCGAGAGAGGGCGGGCAGTCGATGAAGATGCAGTTGAAGAAGTTTCTGACCTGACTGAGGGCCTCTCTCAGCCTTTTTTCCTTCATCTCCAGGGAGTAAAGCTCCGCTTCAGCCCCCGCAAGCTCCGGAGAACAGGGGCAGATGTAGAGTTTGTTGACCTCGGTGGGCTGGATGCACTCCATCATCTTCTCTCCGTTCATCAGCGCCTGGTAAATCCCTTTTTTTTCTTTTTTCTGTTTTCCGAGGCCGATGGTCGCCATCCCCTGAGGGTCGAAGTCGACGATCAACACTCTCATTTTCATCAGAGCCAGGGCTGCACCGAGGTTGATGGCGGTCGTTGTCTTGCCCACTCCGCCTTTCTGGTTGGCGATGGCGATGATGTTGTTCATGGCCGCTCAGTGTTTCACGTGGAACATTTTTCCCTTCCCCGGCTCTTTTTCTGCACGCTCAGGTAGACATGCAGGTTGACGGTGGCAGCAGGCGTCATGCCGGGGATTTTTTTTGCCTCTTCGATGGTCCGAGGCCTTGCCCTTTCCAGCTTTTCGATTGCTTCTCGCGTCAACCCCGGGACTTTTTTAAAGTCAGTGCTCTCCGGTATTTTTTCCCTATCGACCCTGCGAATCCTTTCAATTTCCCGCTCTTGTTTCTTCAGATAGCCCTCGTATTTGATCTCTGATTCGATGTGCCGCCGTTCCTCATCGGTCAGCGGCATCTCGAATTTCGTATATTCTACCACATTTTCCAGTCCCACTTCAGGTTTTTTCAGAAGGTCCCAT
Organism: uncultured Eubacteriales bacterium; assembly: GCA_964477275.1. Classification (GTDB taxonomy): domain Bacteria; phylum Acidobacteriota; class Aminicenantia; order Aminicenantales; family Aminicenantaceae; genus CAYZDV01. The sequence continues at coordinate 3,016 of CAYZDV010000066.1, read as the reverse complement.
AAAGCGATTGCTTTCCTCCCTCTGGCGACAGCCTTCTCCTCCTGGAGGAAACGGATGGCTTTCCCTATTCTTTCCTGCTTCTTCAGGAAGGCTTCGTAATCTTGTTGCCCGATGAGGCCCAGCTGATAGCCGTAAGGGGTCAACCTTCTGTCGGCATTGTCGATTCTCAGCAGAAGCCTGTACTCGGCGCGGGAGGTGAAGAGGCGGTAGGGTTCTTCGATTCCCTTGGTGACCAGGTCGTCGATGAGCACGCCGATGTACGCTTCATCCCTGCGGAGGAGGAAAGGCTTGTTTCTTTTGATGCTCAAAGCAGCGTTGATGCCAGCCATCAAGCCCTGGGCCGCCGCCTCCTCGTATCCAGAGGTCCCGTTGATCTGCCCTGCCAGGTAGAGATTTTCGATAGGCTGTGTTTCCAGAGTCGGCTTGAGCTGGATGGGAGAAACAGCATCGTATTCGATTCCATAGGCAGGCCTGATGATTTTCGCCTCATCGAGGCCGGGGATGCTGCCCAGGATTTTCTTCTGGACATCCAGGGGCAGGCTGGAGGAGAGGCCGTTGACGTAGATTTCGGATGTCTCCAGGCCTTCCGGTTCGAGGAAGAATTGATGACGCGCATGATGCGGGAATTTGACCACTTTGTCCTCGATCGAGGGACAGTACCGCGGTCCAATGCCGGTAATTCTTCCGCTGTAGAGGGGCGATTTGTCCAGGTTTTTTTTGATAATCTCATGGGTTTCAGGGTTCGTGTGGCCGATGTAGCAGATGACCTTGTTTTCCAGCCTCTTCCGGGTCCGGAAAGAAAAGGGAACAGGGTTTTCGTCTCCCGCTTGCGGGGTGAACCGGGACCAATCAATAGTCTCTTGATGAAGCCTCATCGGTGTGCCGGTCTTCAGGCGGAAGGTCTTCAGACCGATCTTCTTCAGGTTCTCCCCCAGCTCCCGGGAGGCCGGCTCATTGGCCCTGCCCGCCGGATAGCTGTGAAGCCCGATGTGGATGAGGCCGTTGAGGAAGGTCCCTGGAGTCAGGACCACCGCTCTGGCCAGAAGCCTGTTCCCTTCCATGGTCGCCACCCCGCAGGCCCTGCCATTTCTGGTCAGGACTTCAGTGACGATTCCCTGGAAAATGGTCAGGTTGGGCGCCTTTTCCAGCCAGTTTTTCATGGTCAGCCGGTAGAGGGCCTTGTCCGACTGGGCGCGGGGGGCCTGGACAGCTCCGCCCCGGCTGCGGTTGAGAAGTCGGAACTGGATGCCTGTTTCATCCGCCAGCCGACCCATGATGCCGCCCAGGGCATCGATTTCTCTGACCAGGTGCCCTTTGGCCAGTCCGCCGATGGCCGGGTTGCAGGACATCTGGGCGATAGTCTCCAGGTGGATGGTGACCAGGCAGGTTTTGAGGCCCATGGTGCTGGCGGCCCATGCAGCTTCGCAGCCGGCGTGGCCGGCCCCGACGACGATCACCTCATGCTCATCGATAACAGTCATCTCTGCCTATTTGCCCACACAGAATCGATGAAAAACCTCTCCGATGATATCATCTGTCCGGATCTCACCCGTGAGCTGAGCCAGCAGCGGAACCGCCTGCCGGATCTCCTCGGCATAAACTTCCTCAGAAAATCCCTCTTTGAGCAGCTTCTGTCCACGGCAGAGGCAAGAGAGGATGTCTTCAAGGAGGAGTTTTTGTCTGAGATGGAGAATAACTTCTTCTCCCTTTTCCTGGACCGGAGTGAACCGCTCGAAGATCATCTGTTTGAGGTTCTCCAGGTTGATTCCCTTCAGACCCGAAATGTCAAGGCTGGGAAGGGAATCGAGTCTTCTCTTCACCGAGGCTATGTCCATTTTCACCGGAAGGTCGATTTTGTTGAAGAGGACGATGGTTTTCTTTTTATTGAACTTTTCGATCAACTTCCGGTCTTCAGCAGCCTCTTTCCGGGAAGAGTCAAGGATAAGGAGGACGCCGTCAGCCTGCTCAGCCAGTTTTTTCCCTCGTCTGATGCCTTCTCTTTCCACCGGATGAGCGGGAACGTCAAGGCCGGCCATGTCGATCAGGGTGAAGATGGAGTCGGCAATGACCATCTTTTCCCTCAAACAATCCCTTGTCGTGCCCGGGTAGGGAGTGACGATGGCCCTTTCCCTCTCCAGAAGCGCGTTGAACAGGGTCGATTTGCCGACGTTTGTTCTTCCCGCGATGGCCAGGGTGACGCCTTCAGCGAGTGTCTTTCCCAGGTCATAGCTTTCGATGAGCTTTTTTATGGATTGGATCGAGCTTTCCAGCGTTTTGGAGATCTGTTGAGGAGAGATTTTCAGCCCTTCCTCCGGGAATTCGATGCGAACTTCCACCTGCGACAGAAGGTGGATGATCTGATTGCGGAAGAGGGATATTCTCCTGGACAGGCGGCCTTCAAGCTGGCTGAAGGAGATTCTCGCCTGGGTGTAAGACGAAGCGCGAATGATATCGTTGACAGCCTCGGCCTGAAGAATGTCGATTCTCCCGTTGAGATAGGCCCGGAGAGTGAACTCGCCGGGGCTGGCGTGCCTCGCCCCGGCTTTGACTCCGAGGCGGAGGCCGTGCTCGAGGACGACAGGACTGCCGTGGCAGCTGATCTCCACCATGTCTTCCCTGGTGTAGGTTCGGGGCATGCGGAAATAGGTCAGCAACGCCTCCTCAAAGAATTCTTTCTTCTCATAATCGTAGAGGTTTCCCAAAATGGGCTGGCGAGCAGGTATTCCGGTGCTGCGCTTTTTGGGCTTGAAAATTTTTCTGGCGACTGGCAGAGATTTTTTTCCGCTGAGGCGAATGATGCCCAGGCCCCCATAGCCGATGGGAGTGGAAATGGCGATGATGGTGTCCTCAAACATCGTTTATATATTAATTCCTGATGATCAATCAGTAAAGTCCCCGGATATCTTTAAAGGTTCTCTTCCATTCTGTGTGGGTAATTTTGAGACGAAAATACACGGAAATGGCTTCGCTCCCTTCAGATTTTTAACGCCATTCCCTCACCGTCCCCCTCGGCGCC
>CAYZDV010000065.1:0-11352 GCA_964477275.1 uncultured Eubacteriales bacterium | reverse complement strand
TTCTTCCGGGGCCATCTTTCCCTGGTGCACTTTGCTGAGAACATCCTCGAGAAGTGACTTCATCGGTCAGATTTTAGCAAATATTCCTGTAGAGGTCTATATCGCCCGCAAGAGGGGGCTCTTCTTTTTCCGCGAAATTCAAATCAGGATTTCGGGAGCGGCTTCGCTCCTTTCAGATTTTTAACGCCATTCTTCGTTCGGCCTTCTCGGCGTCTGCGTAACTCCGCATGGATATTCAGAGCAGTGAACGAGAGACCGTGCCTTCAGCAGGCTCGGCCGGATGACACCCAGTGTGCTCAGACATACTCGACGCCCGACTCCGTCGGGTTCCCTCGGAGTCCGAACTCCGAAGGCTAAATCTTCAAGGTCGCTTCAGCCACTCCCAAAACCCTTTTTCCTTAGCAGTAAGGTTGATGATTTATCGGGGGAAAAGGGGGTTTGCGGGTGCTGGAGGTTTTGGGTTATACTGAAAAAAACGGTGCGCAAGGAACGCCTTTCAGGGAAGAGAAACAGTCTGTGGCCAGGAGCGGGACAGAAAAATCGATGAGGAAAAAGACTCTCCGCAGAGAGATATCGCTCTCAGGAATCGGAATCCATACCGGCCAGAGGGTGAATCTCTGCTTGAAGCCTTCAGGAGAAGGAGAAATCGTTTTCCGTCGAAAAGACCTCGATGGATTAGAGGTCAGACTCGACCCGAAAAAAATAGAAGCCCGGAACTCGACATGCTTTTCATCGAAGAGCTGCACGATTCAGACCCTGGAGCATTTGCTGGCCACACTCTATGCATTCGGGCTCTCCAGCCTGATCATCGAGCTCGATGGAGGCGAAGTTCCCATCCTCGACGGCAGCGCTCTGCCCTTTGTCCGGGCCATCCAGGCTGCCGGCCTCAACCCGCTTCCTGAGAAAACAAGGGTGATCAAAGTCCTGAAGCAGGCTTCAGTCGGGGTGAAAGAAGGATGGGTTACTTTTGAGCCCGATGAAGATTTCAGGATTTCCTGCACGATCGTCTATGACCATCCTCTCATCCAGAAGCAGGAGTTGAGTCTTGCCCTCAACCTGAATACCTTCATCCGGGAGATTGCGCCTGCCAGAACTTTCGGCTTCCTCAAAGATGTGGCAGGTTTAAGGGCACAGGGGCTGGCCAGGGGAGGATCCCTGGATAACGCCCTTGTGCTTGACGAAAAAGGGCTCATGGCCGGGACTCTCCGTTACCCGGATGAGTTCGTGCGCCATAAAATCCTTGACCTGGTCGGAGACCTCTCCCTCCTGGGAGCTCCGCTCCGTGCTCACGTCAAGGCCCACAAAGCGGGTCATCGGATCCATCTCCAGGCCGTGAGATTTCTTCTGAGCAATCCCGATTTGTGGACCGCCACGGATGCCTGAAACGGGGGACACCCCGTGACAGGCCCCATCTTAAAAAAATATTAGCCTCCACGGAAAAAAAGATGCTCGCGTTAGCTTTTTTACACTTGTCAAAGCCCGGATTCTGAGATAGAATGACTAACACTCAAATTCAAAGAAAACTCAGGCAGCCGAGGAAACTTCCATGACACCCAAAGAAAAAGATAAAGAAAAAGAAAAGATAAAGAAGGATGATTACGAGAGAGCACTCTCTGCCTACGGTCAGGCTCTCAAGTCTTTCCACAAGCGCGAATTCGATAAAGCGAGCGAGCTGCTTAAGGCGTTTATGGAAAACCATGGCAACGAAAAAGAGCTGGTCGACCGGGCTCGAATGTACATCAGGATATGTCAGGCTCAGCTCTCCAGTGGAAAAATCACCTTGAAGACATTTGACGACTACTGCAATTTGAGCGTGTTCAGGTTGAACGAAGGGAATTATGAGGAGGCTTTGAAACTGCTGGAGAAAGCCCGGGAGATGAAGCCGGAGGAAGGGAAGGTCTTCTATCTGATGGCCGATGTCTACTGTCGGACGGGAAAGACAGAAGAATGCCTTGAACATCTGAAAAAGGCCATCCAGCTTGACGGTTTTTTCCAGATTCTGGCCCAGAACGAGCGAGACTTTGAACCTCTCTGGGAGGATAAAAAATTCAGATTGATCACCCGAATGGCATGACTCGACGATTTCTTGCACTCATCCTGGCAGCGGGAAAGGGAACCAGATTCAAATCAAACCGGATAAAGGTTCTCCACCCCATCATGGGGAGACCCATGCTCAGCTTTGTTGTCGGCTGTGTCCTCAAGCTGAAGCCGGAGAAGCTCTTCCTGGTCCTCGGCTACCAGAAAGAGGACGTGATGGGGCAATTCGCCTCTGCCGGGATTGAATTTATCCACCAGAAGGAACAGCTGGGCACCGCCCATGCGGTGATGGTGGCCAGAAAGGTTCTGGAGAAAAGCAGGGAGAAGGACGTCCTGGTCATCAACGGCGACCTGCCCCTTTTGCGGCCGGAGACATTGAGGCCCATGCTCGCTTTTCACTGGAAAAATGGGAATTCGATGACATTTTTGAGCGCGGAACTGGAAAATCCCACAGGATTTGGCCGCATCATCCGCTCCGGTCCCTATATCCGGGTCGTCGAGGAGAAAGATGCCACGCCTCAAGAGAGGGCAATTAAGGAGTCAAACGCCGGGGTTTATCTGTTCAAAATCAAGGACCTTCTCCACGCCCTGCCCGGAATATCCAATCAGAACAGGAAGGGAGAATTCTACATCACCGATATCCACGAGATCCTGGCCAGAGCAGGGAAAAAAATCGGCGCCTTCAAAACCCCCCACACAGGGGAGATCATCGGCATCAACAGCCGCTTTGAGATGGCCAAGGCCACAGAAGTCCTGAGGCTGAGAAAGATCAAAGACCTGACCGAGAAAGGGGTCACGGTTTATGATCCCCGGACAACCTGGATCGACCTGAATGTCAGGGTGGGAGTGGATACCGTGATCTTTCCCTCGGTGATTATCGAAGGCGATTCGGTGATCGGAAAAGGATGCCGGCTCTATCCCTTCGTCCATATCATTCATTCCCGGCTGGGGAATGCCGTCACCGTCCTGAGCTCGACCGTGATCGAGGAAAGCACCATTCAGGACGAAGCCCAGGTCGGCCCTTTTTCCCGGCTGAGGCCGAAGACAGTGATCCGGCGGAGAGCAAAGGTCGGGAACTTCGTGGAGATGAAAAATACGGATTTCGGAAGCCAGTCCAAGGCCATGCATCTTACCTATCTGGGAGATTGCGTGGTCAAGGAGAGGGTGAACATCGGAGCAGGGACGATCACGTGCAATTTTGACGGCCGAAAAAAACACAAAACGGTTATCGAGGAAGGAGCCTTTATCGGCTCAGGAACCGAGCTTGTGGCCCCAATCAAAATAGGAAAGAGGGCCTATATCGGTGCGGGCTCGACCATTACCAGAGATGTCTCGCCTGACTCTCTGGCTGTTGCTCGAAGCCGTCAGATAGAGAAGAAAAGCTGGCCTCGGCGCTTAAGGAAAAAATAATGTGCGGGATCATCGGCTACACCGGGCCCGGGAGAGTGGTTCCGGTCCTGGTCGAGGGGTTGAAGAAGCTGGAGTACAGGGGCTATGACTCTGCCGGGGTCGCCGTGGCCGGTGAGAATTGCATCCATCTCAGGAGGGTCAAGGGGAAAATCGGCGCTTTAGAAAAAATCCTGGATTCATCGCCGGTGGAGGGAGCCTACGGGATCGGACATACCCGGTGGGCCACCCACGGCCGTCCTTCGGAGGAAAACGCTCACCCTCACCAGGATTGCACGGGCTCGCTGGTCGTCGTCCATAACGGGATCATCGAAAACCATGCGGCCCTGAAAAAGAAGCTCAGGGAAGAAGGCCACACCTTCCGCACCGAAACAGATACAGAAGTCATCGCCCACCTCGTGGAGAAGCATTTCCGGGGCTCTCTCGAGGAAGCTGTCAGGAGTGCTGTCGAGGACCTGGAAGGGGCCTTCGCCATCGCTGTCATTTCCATCCGGGACGCCGGGAAGATTGTGGCGGCCAAGGTCGGTCCTCCGCTGGTGGTCGGGCTCGGCGAGGGAGAATATTTCCTTTCCTCGGACATCAACCCTCTCCTCAGCCATACCCGGAAGATGGTCTTTCTCCAGGATGGAGAAATGGCTGTCCTCGAGTCGCAGGGAGTAAAGTTCTTCGACTTCAAAGGCCATCCCCTGGAGAAGGCGGCGGAGCATCTTTCCTGGAGCCCTCTTATGGTTGAGAAAAGGGGCTTCAAACATTTCATGCTCAAGGAGATTTTCGAGCAGCCCCAGGTTGTGAGGGACACACTGCAGGGGAGAATTTCGCTGGATTCAGGGAACATCTGTCTGGAGGAGACGGGAATTTCAGCCAGGCTGTTGGAGACGGTCAGAAGAGTGGTGATAATCGCCTGCGGCACGTCCTATCACGCAGGTCTGGTGGGAAAGTTCTTTATAGAGAGCCTGGCCCGGATTCCGGTTGATGTCGAATATGCCTCAGAATACCGCTGCCGGGATTTTATCCTGGGGCAGGGCGATCTGGTCACGGTCATCTCCCAATCCGGAGAGACCGCTGATTCCCTGGCTGCACTGAGGGTGGTCAGGGCAAGCGGAACCCTTTCGCTTGCGATCTGCAACGCGGTCAACTCCTCCATCGCCAGAGAAGCGGACGGCGTGCTTTACACCCATGCCGGCCCGGAAATCGGAGTGGCGGCCACCAAGACCTTCGCCGCCCAGATTGCCGCCCTGGCCCTTATGGCTCTTCATCTGGCCCAGATCAAGGGAAAAATCGATGAGGCAGAAAACCTCGCGCATATCGAGGAGCTGCAGAAGATTCCTCACAGGATGGAGAGAATCCTCAATCAGGCGAAGGCCATCGAGGAACTGGCCCTGCAGTTTGTCACGTCCAGCCATTTCCTGTATCTGGGACGGGGGGTGAGTTTTCCCGTGGCTCTGGAAGGTGCTCTCAAGCTCAAAGAGATTTCCTACATCCATGCCGAAGGCTATCCGGGCGGAGAGATGAAACACGGCCCCATCGCTCTCATTGACGACAGGATGCCGACCATGGTGGTCATCCCCAGAGACAGTGTCTACGAAAAGATGGTGAGCAACATCTCTGAAATCAAGACAAGAGCAGGCTATGTCCTGGCCGTTGCCTTCGAGGATGACCGGGAAATCAGGGAAAATGTTGACGCGGTCATCCCTGTTCCTTCAACCTGTCCTCTTTTCACTCCCTTCCTTACCACGCTTCCCCTCCAGCTTTTTGCCTATTATATTGCGGCAAAGAGGGGAGCGGATGTGGATCAGCCGCGCAACCTGGCCAAGAGCGTCACCGTCGAATAAAAAAGCGAATAAAAAAGGGGCCTGTCCCCTTTTTTATTTGTTACCATTTGAGCTTGATGGTCAGGCGGGCCTGACGGGGCTGCTGTCTTCCCCAGACCTGGCCAAAGATGGGAATATCCTCTTTGACATAGGAGATGGGCCTCTGGCCATCGAAAAGGTTAAAGACATCCAGCCTCAAACTCAGGGTCAGGGATTGAGGGAGACGAACAGAATTCAGCGAGAGTTCTTTTTCCAGGCCGAGATCAAGATAGGAATGGGATGGAGTTCCTCTTGAGCCTCTGCCTTCCGGGAAGGAATAGTATCCACCGAAGAAGGGCACATATCCCAGCTTTTCCCAGTAATAGCCAGAAATCCATTCGAAAGCCATGGACAGCGTGAATCCGAGGGGAGCAAAGTAGAGGGAGCTGATTTTCAGGTTGTGATCGACAGAATAGGGGAGTTTCCCGTACCAGCCCTCATCGCCGATTCCCCTGCCTCCCAGCCCTCCCAGCTGTGCATCCCAGTAGGCTTTTTCGTCCTCGAGGCCGGGAAGATCGGGGATGTAGAGATGGTTGCCGAAGAGCCCGATGTAGGTGGTGCTCCCTTCCTCCTGGGACCAGGAGCCGGTTTCAGTCTGGCCCGGGTTTGTGCCCATGGCCGAGGCATGAGAGTAGGAAGCGTTGAGGAACAAGGTTGACCCGACCCGTCCGTTGATCTCCAGCTCGAACCCCTTGTAGTTTCGCCGTTTGTGTTCGAAGTTGTCGTAGAGGAATTTGTAGCCCGTCTCCAGGTCAAGGACAATGAGGACCTCCAGCAGGTCTTCTGCCTTTGTCCGCACGTAGCGGGCCTTGAATGCCCAGTTTTTTCCCAGCCGGCGGTCAAACTCCACAAGGTAGCGGGTGAGAAAATTCGGCTTCAGCCGCGAAGCGATTTCGAAGGGCTGGGCGCCCTGCTCGTTCTCGAACTGCCAGTTAGCCGGGCTGCGGAGCTCTGCATCCGAAGGAGATTCCGGGCCCTGCCATCTGTAGGTGCGAAAGGTCAGACCTGCCCCTGAATTGAGCAGGCCGAGAGGCATGGTGGTGATAGGGTCAGAGAACCTTCCCCAGGCGAATTTGAGGATGTTCACTCCGTCACCGGTGAGGTCCACGGACATGGAGAAGCGGGGCGAGAGGAAGTCGCTAAAGTTCCAGGCCCAGAGCTTTTCTTTATTGTTATCCAGGCAGAGCTGGGTCTGGCTTCGGAAGCCGGCCATCAGGGTGAACCGTTTCCAGTTAATTTTATCTTTGAAGTAGAGTCCGGTTCCCCGGGAATAGTTGATGAAGTTGAACTCCCCGTATTCGTAGAAGAAAGTCGGGGTTCCGCTTCCGCCTCTCCAGCTGTCGAAATAATATTTGGTGCCGCTGTCGAACCCGTTTCCTGGAAAAAGGTCGTCGGCCTTGCCGGTGAAATCCACCCAGAACTGGGATGAGAAGCTTGAGTACTCAAGACCGAAGCTGAGCTCATGGCGGCCAACGGTCTCTGTTTCCAGGTGCTTGGTGAATTTGATGTTCGCGTCCAGACGTCTCTGGTCATCGGTGACGTTTCCGTAGGAATTGTGGAGGTTGCGGGCCAGGTCCTCGATGTAATACTGGGCGGGGCCGAGGTCACCGTCCACAGGCTCGATGAAAGAATCCCTCCTCACCTGGCCCAATCCGGCCTCGACAAAGGTGGTGGAGTTGAGGATTCCTTTGTAATTCAGCCTGAAAATGAGGTCGCTGAAGTGCTTTTCCTCGAAGAGCTCAGGGATTCCCGTCCCGCCCCTCTGTCCGAGGGATTTGTGGAAAATGGAAGTCAGGGAAATATTGTGGTTGCTGCTCAGGGCACAGGAAAGTTTGGCAAACAGGTTGTTGCTGCGGGTGGTGAGGCTGCCTCCAGGGACAAAAAGGTAGTCCACAGAGCCGTCCTTTGTCCGTTCGGTATCGATGAAGTAATTGTTGGAGAGGAAAAACCAGAGCCTGTCCTTGATCAGGGGGCCGCCGAAGTTGAAGTACCAGATGGAGTGGGAAAAGGAGTCGGGTTCGCTGACCACAGCCAGCTGCTCCGCACGGGGAGCCTGGAGGCTTTTATCGGTGAAGACGAACGACAGTTCGCCCTTAAAATCGTTGCTTCCGGTCTTGGTCACCATGTTGACGATGCCGCCGAAGGCAGAGCCGAATTCCGGGCTGAACGGGTCGGAGATGACCTGGACTTCATCCAGGGAGTCGAAATTGAGATGCATGCCCGCGTTCCGCAGCCGGACTCCGCTGATGGAGAGGCCGTCGACGATCCAGTTGGTTCCTTCCTCTCCCTCACCCCTGAAGCTGGGCAGACCCTGGGCGGCTGTCCCCCTCCGCGTGTTGACCCTGACCCCGGTCACGCCAGGCGTGATCTTGACCGCATCGATCACGGTCCTGGTCTGGGAGGGCATCTTTTCCAGCTCTTCCCCGGTGAGATGGAAGCTGGTGTCGGTGGATGTTTTATCGATCAGGGGAGGTTCGGCGGTGACCACGATTTCCTTCCGGATCTCAGAGGGTTTCATGGTGACCACCGAGCCGGTCACTTTTCCCAGGTGGACGATGACGTTTTCCTGGACAACCGGCGTAAAATCCGGGAGCCTGAAAGTCAGGGTGTATTTGCCCACCGGAAGCAGGGGAAAATGGAAATCGCCGTTTCTGTCGGAGAGGACAACCCGCACGCCCTGAAGATTGGGGCTCCGGGCCGTGATCTCCACTCCGGGCAGGCCTTCACCGTTCTCATCCTGGACCCTTCCCTGGATCTTGCCGGTCTCGATGGAATAAGCCGGAAGAGCGACAAGAAGGAAAGACAGCAGCAAGAGCGGGATTATTTGTTTGTTGACCATTCGGGCGAAGACAGCCTGTTTAGTTTTGTTTGGTTTCTTTTTTTATTGTTTTCAGCTTCTTTTGTTTTTCTTCCTTTTTTCCATACTGCTTGATGAACTTTTCCACCAGCTCCCGCGCTTCGGTGTCCGTGAACTGCCGGGGAGGTGTTTTCATGAAGTAGGCCGACGGCCCGATGAGCGCTCCGGACAGCCCGTGCTCCATGGCCAGCTTGCAGCAGCGGATGGCATCAATGACCACTCCGGCCGAGTTGGGGGAATCTTCCACCGAAAGCCGGCAGTCGATGCAGGTGGGCACATCTCCGAAGTGACGGCTTTCGATGCGCAGGAAACAGATTTTGTTGTCTTTCTGCCAGGGAACATAATCGCTGGGGCCGACATGGACGTTTTCCGGGGCGATGTCCAGTCCTCTGGCCCTGATCTGGGATGTGACGGCGTTTGTCTTGGAGATTTTCTTCGAACGAAGCCTTTCCCTCTCCAGCATGTTCAGGAAATCGGTGTTCCCGCCGGTGTTGAGCTGGTAGGTGCGGTCGATAGGCATGCCCCGGTCGAGGTAGAGGTTGACCAGCGTCCGGTGGAGGATGGTCGCCCCCACCTGGGATTTGATGTCATCTCCGATGATGGGCAGATTCCGTTCCTCGAACCGCTTCTGCCAGTATCTTTCGCTGGCGATGAACACCGGGATGCAGTTGATGAAGGCGCAGCCGGCCTTGAGCACCTGTTCGATGTACCATTTGGTCGCTTCCTCGCTTCCCACCGGAAGGAAGTTGATGACCATATCCGTCTTTGCCTCCTGAAGGATGCCGGCAATGTCGGACGTGTGCCCGGGAGCTTTCTCGATGATCCGGGAGAGGTACGTGCCCAGGCCGTCGTGCGTCATTCCCCGTTCCACCCTGACGTTGAGACGGGGGACATCGGAAAACTTTGTGGTGTTGTTGGGATAGGTGAAGATGGCTTCGCTCAGGTCCTTCCCGACCTTGTTTTTGTCGATGTCAAACGCCGCGGTGAACTGGATGTCCCGGATGTGATAGCCGCCCAGACTGACATGCATGACGCCGGGAATAGAATCGCTCTCGCTGGCATTCCTGTAGTATTCGACTCCCTGGATCAGAGCCGATGCGCAGTTTCCCACCCCGATGATGCCGACTCTGATTTTGCCCATCGATCAGACCTCCTTTCCTGATAATTTTTCCTTTTCCACTTTCCTGACGTAGAAAATTCTCTGAAACGCCGTGATGTTGGAAACTGCCGCGATAATAGTCAAAACCGCAATCATCGCCGGGTCGAATACCCTGAAGAGCGAGCCCAGGACTGCTCCGGAGGCAAGGAGAACGAGCCGTTCGGCCCTCTGCATGATTCCCACCCGGCATTCTATTCCCAGGCCTTCAGCTCGTGCCCGGGTATAGCTGACCATGCTGGAGCCGAGAAGAGCCCAGAAAACGATCCAGATCGCCCAGTGGGTCCGGAAATGATAGGCAATGCCGATGTAGATAAAAAACTCTGAATACCTGTCCATGGAGGAATCAAAAATGGCTCCAAACAGGCTCTTCCGCCTGGCGTTTACGGCCACCTTTCCATCGAGAATATCGAACACGCCGCAGAGGAGGATGGTCAACCCGGCCAGAAGAGGGAGCTCATAGATGAAGAGGAGCCCTGCTCCCAGCCCGGCCAGGAGGGCCATCAGGCTGAGCGCATTGGGGCCGACCCTGAGGTTGATCAGTAAGGAAGCCAGATAGTCCATGTAATGGAGGATGAAGGCGATGAGTTTCCTGGGGAGAATCCGGATGGCTTCCTTTGTTTCACTGGTCATGAAGGCTGATGCTATAATTATCTACAATTATAATGTTTTTTGCAGTAAAAACATAATCCAATATGAAAAAAAATTCAAGACGGGAGAGGGGCGGTCAGGCCTGATTGAATAGGATAGCCGCTCGCAATCACGTGACATTGATGGATGTTCCAAACAGGCTCTGTTCGCTGTTGACGGCGTGTCGCAAAAACATTTAAAATGACTCTGCGGCTCAAAGACGCCGGGGTGGCGGAACGGGTAGACGCAAGGGACTTAAAATCCCTCGGAGCGTAAGCTCTGTGCCGGTTCGAGTCCGGCCCTCGGCACATTAAAAAGAGATGGCCGCCCTCCCTTCAGTCGCCCGCAGCGGCAATAAAAACAAAGGGGAAGCCGAGATCGCCTTGCGTTGACAACGGGTTTTCTCTATGGTAAAGCTATGGAAGAATCGATGGTTTCCCGGGGAGGGGAAGATGCTCTTTGAACTCAAAAGGGAAACTTTCAAAAAGGAGGTAAGGGAATGGTCATCTGGGTCATTATTCTGTCCATCATAACGATTTTTTCTTATCTTTCAGACACCGGCATACTTTCTTTCCTGCAGAAGCTGCGGGTTCCTGTCATCAATGCCTCTCTCACCAGCCTTCTCCTGCTGGTGGTCACGTTCGTCATGCTGGCCAGACTTCTGGTCAAGATCAAATCCAGGGAGAGAGAAGCCATGGGGACAAAAATCACCCAGCTTGAGAGAGAACTGGAAGCTTTTAAGAGAGAGGTCGGTCCTTAGAGGACAACAAGCGAGCGTCAGGAAGAGGTCATTTCGTTTTCTTTTTCGATTTTCGCCTCTTTTTTTGTTCTTTCTTCCTGGTCTTTTTCCCTTCCTCCACGTCGACCCAGAAAGGAAAAACCCACTCAAGGATTTCCTCCTTGACCTTCTGGTCGATCTTGTTGATTTTGATTCCCACCTCGAGCCTGTTGTCCCTGTAGGTATTCCAGACGACTTCTCCAGAGAGGGAAGTGGATAGTTTTTTCTCCGGGAGGTAAATTTTCAGGTTGATGGGAGAAGCCGGATTAAAATTTTTAAAATTGATGATAAGTTTTAAGCCTTCGCTGGAGATATCGCAGACGGTTGCCCGTTTGGCGAACCTCTGGTTATCCTCCTCAAAAAACAGGTCGGCCGGAAGCACACATTTGGAGCGGGGAAATTTCCTTTTCTCGTTTGTCAAGATGCCATCTATCTTATCACGCTAAAAAAAATTTTTCAATTCGCGTTATGACAGAGCAAGCATCCTTATTCAAATAATATAAGGGAAAACGCCTGAAATGTAAACGCAAAAGAGCTTGACGTAAGTATCTTTTTTTACGTGACAGCGAATAAGAGTAGGGTCCAGCCTGACGCTCTTTAATCCTCCTGAGATAGGTCTTCATCACGGGAAAAAAGG
>CAYZDV010000064.1:0-11366 GCA_964477275.1 uncultured Eubacteriales bacterium | reverse complement strand
GACGGGGGACACCCCATGACAGGACCCATCCTAAAAAAATATTAACATCCACGGAAAAAAAGATGCTACCTTTTTTCCCTTGAAGTTTATTAAAAAATGGATTAGCTTTAACTTTCATAAAACTCATCACAAATCCATTTTAACGGAAAGGAATCATCGATGGGCTTAAAAAAATTCATCGTCAACCTGGCCCCTTCGCCGCTGGTCAGACTTTTTGCCGCCCCCTACGTGGCCGGCGACAGCATCGACGCTGCGGTCAGCACAGCGAAAACACTGTGGCAGCAAAGGCGGGTCCGCTCCACCATAGACCTGCTGGGAGAGGAGCTCCAAAGCGATGAGGAAGTCAGGGACACAATCGATGTCTATGAACGGCTCATCGAGGCCCTGGGCCCCCAGGAGCACGCCACCCTCTCCATGAAGCCCACCCAGCTCGGAAGCCACCGCGGCACGGCCCACTGCAAAAATATCATCGAGGGAATCGTCCGAAAGGCCGAAAAGTCCGGGATAAAGGTCACCCTGGATATGGAGGATCACACCCTGACCGACCTGACTCTGGATATCTTCCGGGCTCTGATCAGGGACCACCCGAGTTTTGGAACGGTTCTCCAGTCCCGTCTCTTCCGCACCGATGACGACATTCAATCCCTCAGGGGCCTGAATGCCAGAATCCGGCTGTGCATCGGGATCTACAATGAACCGAAGGAGATCGCCCTGCAGAGCAAGCCGTCCATGAAACGAAAAATGCTCCAGCAGCTGGAGGTTCTGTTCAAGGAAGGGCACTATCCTGAAATCGCCACTCACGATGAAGCCGTCATCGGCGAAGCCCTGGAGATCGCCGAGAGGATGAAGATGAAGAAAACCCAGTACGAAGTCCAGATGCTGATGGGCGTCCCCAAACAGGCCTTCCAGGACGAGCTCGTCCGCAACGGCGTTCTTGTCCGGCTTTATGTCCCCTTCGCCGAGAAGTGGAAATATGCGACAGCCTACTGCAAGAGACGGCTGGCCGCGAATCCGGCCATGGCGGCCTACATCCTGAAGAACATCTTACAGAAGGTCAGCGGCAAACGCTGAAAGCCCTGATTTCTTTTTCTCCAGCACAGCCACCTGGGCTGCAGCCAGGCGGGCAATGGGAACCTGATAGGCCGAACAGCTCACATAGTCCAGACCGATCCTGTGGCAGAAGACAATGGAGCGCGGTTCTCCGCCATGGACGCCGCAGATGCCAATCTTCAGCTCTGGCCGCGTCCTGCGGCCCTTCTCCACTGCAATCCTCATCATTTCGCCTACGCCCTCGACATCTATGGTATCAAACGGGTTGTCTTTCCAGATGCCGTGGACCAGATAATGGGCGATGAACTCCGCACCATCATCACGAGAAAGACCGTAGACAGTCTGAGTCAGATCGTTGGTGCCGAAGGAGAAAAACTCGGCCTCCTCGGCAATCTCATCGGCAGTGATCGCAGCCCGGGGAACCTCGATCATCGTCCCCACCGCATAGGGCACCTCGACTCCGTGCTTCTCCATCACTTCAGCGGCCACCCGCTGGATGATCTCCTTCTGATTGACGAGCTCCTCCCTGGTTCCCACCAGGGGAATCATGATCTCCGGGAAAACCTTCAGCCTCTCCCTGGCCATCTCGCAGACAGCCTCGAAAATGGCGGTGGCCTGCATTTCGATGATCTCCGGATAAGAGATGCCGAGACGGCAGCCCCTGTGCCCCATCATCGGGTTGAACTCGGAAAGGGCCTTGACCCGTTCCAGAAGCCTTTCCAGTTCCCGGATTTTTTTCTCATCCCGGCTTCCTGAAGCCCTGAGCTCGGCCAGCTCCACCATCAGGTCTTCCCGGCGGGGCAGGAATTCGTGAAGGGGGGGGTCAAGTGTGCGGATGGTCACCGGATGCCCCTTCATCGCCCTGAACAGCCCGTAAAAGTCTTTCTTCTGAAAGGGCAGAAGATGGCTCAGGGCTTTCCGCCTTTCTTTTTCGGTCTCGGAGAGAATCATCTTCTTGATGAAGGGCAGCCGATCTCTCTCGAAAAACATATGCTCGGTCCTGGCCAGTCCGATGCCCTCCGCTCCAAAAGTCAGGGCAACCCGGGCATCTTCGGAAGTGTCGGCGTTGGCGCGCACGCCCAGCCGCCTCACTTCATCAGCCCAGCTGAGCAGTTTTGTGAAATACCGAAAGATGCGGGATTCCCTGGACTTTTTCTCACCCCGGATGACCTGGATGATCTCGGAAGGCCGGGTGGGGATTTTGCCCTGGAGAACCTCTCCGCTCGAGCCGTCGATGGAAATCCAGTCTCCCTCTTTGAATTTCTGACCCCTGACCACAAATAACTTCTGCTCCTCTTCGGGCCGGATATCTCCGCATCCGACCACGGCGGGCTTTCCCATCTGGCGGCCGACCACCGCGGCATGGGAGGTCATTCCGCCTGTCGCGGTCAGGATGCCCTGGGAAGCGCTCATACCATGAATGTCGTCGGGGGAGGTTTCTGCCCTGACCAGGATCACTTCTTTCCCTCTCTTTCGCCAGTCGACGGCGTCATCCGCGGTAAACACCGCCTGACCGGCTGCCGCTCCTGGCGAGGCCGCCAGGCCTGTGGCCAGAACCCCGTGCTTTGACTTTTCGCTGGGGTCAAAAACCGGGTGAAGGAGCTGATCAAGGGCATCGGGTTCCACCATGAGCAGGGCTTCTTCCTTGCTGACCAGGCCCTCCCGAACCATATCCACCGCAATCTTCACCGCGGCCATCCCGGTCCTTTTGCCGCTTCGCGTCTGGAGCATGAACAGCTTCCCTTCCTGAATGGTGAACTCAAAATCCTGGATGTCGCGGTAGTGCTTCTCCAGCCGGTCAACATAGGTCTTCAATTCCTTGTAAAGACCGGGCATTTTCTTCTTGAGGGAGTCGAGCGGCAGGGGTGTCCGGACACCGGCCACCACATCCTCGCCCTGGGCGTTGAAGAGGTACTCGCCGTAGAGCTTCTTCTCTCCGCTGCCCGGGTCCCGGGTGAAGCCCACTCCGGTGGCGGAATTCTCTCCAACGTTGCCGAAGACCATCTGCTGAACGTTGACAGCCGTGCCCAGGTCTTCGGGAATCCGGTTCAGGCGGCGGTAGGTCAAGGCCCGCGGGTTGTTCCACGAATCAAAAACGGCAGAAATCGACATGATCAATTGCTTTTTGACGTCCTGGGGAAACTTTTTTCCTGTTTCTTTCCTGACCAGATCCTTGTAGCCGGCAATGAGCTCGTCCATCTCTTTCTCGGTCAGGTCGAAATCATGGACGAGGTTCCTCTTCGCTTTCATCTTCCTCAGGATGTCCTCGAACCTCTTCTTGGGAATACCCAGAACCACGTCCCCGAACATATGGATCAAGCGGCGGTAACAGTCCAGCACAAACCTCCTGTTCCCGCTCTTTCTGGCCAGTGCCTCCACGCTTTTGTCGTTCAAGCCCAGGTTGAGGACCGTATCCATCATTCCCGGCATGGAAAACTTCGCTCCAGAGCGGACAGAGACAAGCAGGGGGCTGTCCTCTCCGCCGAATTGTTGTCCGGTGAAGCTCTCCATGTTCTTCAGGTTGTGCATGATTTCTTTCTCAACCTCTGGGGGAATCTTGTTGCCCAGTCTGGCATAAGAGCTGCAGACCGCGGTGGAGATGGTGAAACCGGGAGGCACGGGAAGGCCAATTCCTGCCATCTCGGCCAGGTTGGCCCCTTTGCCGCCCAGGATGTCCTTCATGGTCCTGTCGCCTTCAGCCCGGTCTTTAGCAAAGAAGTACACGTTTTTCTCTGTCATCGTCTTTCTCCTGCAAGAATTGAACAAAAAATATACATGTATCCCCCTCAAAATTCAAGTCAGGCCAGGAACCCGTAAGCATCTTTTTTTCCGGGGTAAGGGCCATTTCCTTTTGAAATAGGATGGGTGGCATGGGGTGTCCCCCGCAACGCCCGCAGCGGAAGGGCCCCACTGGGGGATGGGTGGAGCGAGGACGTACGGGGGACACCCCATGACAGGACCCATCCTAAAAAAATATTAGCCTCCCCGGAAAAAAAGATGCTTCCCAGGAACCCTGTCAGAATCTCCAAATCCATTATGAAGTGGAAAGGATTTCCTTCTCGCTTCTTTTTCTGGAGAGATTATCGAGCTCCAGGGGAAGAGTTAACCTGCGGGAAAAAAAGAGGCTGAGGGAAAAAAAGAGAAGCAGGCTGTCCGCGAGCAGAAGCTGGACGTCCACCTTCCGGCTGATGGTGCCGAAGCAGCCGCAGTCGATATCCAGGCCCCTGATGAGAGTCAAAATGACCAGACCCAGGAAAGCGGCCATCAGTCCTGAAATAAGAAGAGAGCTTGATGCGCGGAAAATGCCCAGGAGGAGAAACACGCCGCAGATCACTTCAACCCAGGGCAGGATGAGGGCAATGAAGAAAGACATCTCCCTGGAAAAAAGGCGGTAGTTGGCAATGCTCTGGGCAAAGCCCAGGGGGTCTGAAACCTTGAGCAGGCCGGACCAGAGGAAAACTCCCCCGACAACGATCCGGAACGCGAGAAGAATAAACCTATTGCCAGTCATTTTCGGTTGCCGCAGGCAGCCCGGCCTCCAGCCACTCCGCCCAGCCTCCGAAGAAAACACGGAGGTCCTTGAAGCCCTGGCGGTGAAGTGTCCTGGCCAGCTCCACGCTCGACTGGCATTCGCTGCCGTCGCAGTAGACGACCAGGGTTCTCTCCAGCAAAAGGCCGGGAAAGGGAAGGCTCTCCTCCCCGTGCGCCTCAAAGGGAATGTTTCTTGCTCCGGGGATGTGGCCCTCTCGAAAAGCCTCTTTTTCCCTGGAATCGATGAAGAGGGCTTCGCCCTTCAAAAAAAGCTCCTCGGCCTCTCCCAGGCTGATGAAGACCAGCGACGGATAGTCTTTGAAGTGGAAAAAGCCGTGTTCGAATTCTCCACGACAATATTTTTTGATCAGTGAATAGTTGAATCCCAGCCCGCACACCACGCTCAGGGCCAGGATAAAAGCTGTCTTTTTAACCATGGACATTGGTATCAGACCCGACGAAGTTCAGGCTCCAAACCCCAGGCCGATGTATTTCCTGAGCCCCTCCTTGAAGACCGTCACGGCCCTCTTCAAATCCTCCTCCTTGAGCACGTAAGCGATGCGGACCTCATCCTTTCCTTTTCCAGGCGTTGAGTAAAATCCCTGGGCCGGAGCCACCATCACGGTTTCCCTGTTCAGATGGAAATCGGTGAGCATCCACTGCACAAAGTGTTCGGCATCTTTGATGGGCAGCCTGACAATGATGTAGAATGCTCCCTGCGGCCGATGAATGACGATTCCGGGGATATCCCGTAAGCCTTCAAACAGGACATCCCTCCGCTTCTCATACTCCTCCTGGACGGGCTTGAAATAGTCCAGCCCCATCCGGTAGGCCGCCAGCGCAGCCTTCTGCTCCACCGAAGGCGGACAGAGACGGGCCTGGGCGAATTTCAGGAGAGACTGGTAGACCTCCGGATTCCGGGTGACCACCGCGCCCACCCGCGCTCCGCAGCTGGAGAAGCGCTTGGAGATGCTGTCCACGACGATGACCCTGTCCTCCACTTCCCGGTATTCGAGGACGCTTTTATGGCTGCCGCCGTCATAGACAAACTCCTTGTAAACCTCATCGCCGATAAGGAAAAGGTCGTGCCTGTTGACAATGGACACCACCCGCTCCAGCTCCTCGGGTGTCAAGACCGTGCCGGTGGGGTTATTCGGCGAGCAGAGCAGAACGGCCCTTGTTCTGGCCGTGATTCTGGCTTCGATTTCCCCGGAGGGGGGAAGCCGGAACCCGTCCTCCACCCGCGTCGTCAACGGAACAATGTTGACGCCGGCAAAGGAGGCGTAACCGTTGTAGTTGGTGTAGAAAGGCTCGGGGATGACGATCTCCTCGCCGGGATCAGCCACCACGCTGAAGGCAAAATGAATGGCCTCCGAGCCGCCGATGGTGATGATCACGTTATCGGGTTCGAGGGGAATTCGGTAGGAACAGAAATAATCGGCGATGGCCTGTCTCAGCTCGAGAAACCCCTGAGCGGGGCCGTAACTGAGCACCTTCTCGTCATAGCTGCGGAATGCGTCAATGATGGGCTGCGGAGTGGGGATATCGGGCTGGCCGATGTTCAAAAAATAGATGCGGATGCCCCTCTCCTGGGCCTGGTCGGCAAAAGGCTTCAGCTTCCGGATGGGAGAGGGCTGGATATCCTGTCCCCTTTTGGAAATATTCATGGATGATTCCTCCGGAAAATTGATGAAACAGGGCAGATTCGATTATTAGCAAAACGGATAAGAGATGTCAAAGTTTTTATTGCCATGGTCAGGAGATTCTGATATTTTTGTCTCGGAAATCCCGGACCTCATGATCAAGGATCCTCAGGCGCGAATCGTGGGCAAAGAAAACCGGGGAGACTATTACATCCTCAGCCTCGAATCTGCTGATATCGCCGGCCAGGCCCGGCCCGGACAGTTCCTCATGGTCCGCGTCAGCTCTCATCCCTATCCCCTGCTCCGGCGGCCGTTCAGCATCCACTCCAGAAACAGGACAGCCCTCCAGGTCTTCTTCCAGGTCACCGGAGTGGGCACCGTGCTTCTCAGCCAGAAAAAAGAAGGCGAATCCCTGGACATTCTGGGCCCGCTGGGAAAAGGGTTTACGGCCGGGGCTGATCTCGAGGGAAAGGAAGTCATCGCCGCGGGCGGAGGCAGAGGAATCGCTCCCTTCCTCTTCCTCGCCAGCGTTCTCCGCAGTCAGGGTGCAAAGGTCAAAATCTTCTACGGCGGGAAAACCCGCGCCGACCTCCCGCTCCGTGACGTTTTCAGCCGGGAAGGCTTCGAACTTTTCTGCTCCACCGATGACGGATCGTTCGGGTTTAAAGGCTTCATCAGCGACTACCTCCAGCAGGAGCTCGACAAACTCAAAGCCGTCCGCATCTATGCCTGCGGGCCCGAGGAAATGATGAACAGAATCGCCACTCTTGCCCGGACCAGGCAGATCCCGGCCGAATTCAGCCTGGAATCGGTCATGGGCTGCGGCTTCGGCGCCTGCTGGGGCTGCGTGAGGAAAATCAGAAGGAAGGGCCAGGAAGAGTGGCTTAAAATCTGCGAAGAAGGCCCTGTTTTCAGCGGGGAGGAAATTGTCTGGATGAGGGAGGAGAAGAGATGACAGACCTCTCCGTGGACATGGGCTTCATCCAGCTTCAAAATCCCGTCATCGCCGCCAGCGGCACTTTCGGCTACGGGCTGGAGTTCCGTCCATTCATCGACCTTCACAGATTGGGCGGGCTGGTGGTCAAAGGCCTTTACTTCTCCCCCCGCCAGGGCAATCCGCCGCCCCGGCTGGTGGAGACGCCGAGCGGCCTGGTCAATGCCATCGGCCTGCAGGGAGTCGGCGTCGAGAGGTTTGCCGAGGAGATCCTTCCCCGGCTTCGAGAATACAGGACGGCGATCATCGTCAATGTCTGCGGCGACGACGAAGAGGAATACGCCTCGGTTGTCGAGTATCTGGACACAAAAGAGGGGATTGCCGCCTATGAATTGAACATCTCCTGCCCCAACGTCAAAAAGGACGGCGCCTGTCCTGCCCTCTCGCCTGAAGCCACCCATGGGGTCGTCCGCCTGGTGAGAAAAACCACCACCCGGCCGTTGATCACCAAGCTCTCTCCCAATGTCACCGACGTGGTGGAGATCGCTCAAAGCGCCCAGGACGCTGGAAGCGACGCCATCTCCCTTGTCAACACCTTCCTGGCCATGGCCGTCGACACGGAGACACGGAGGCCCGTGCTGTCCAGCATCCTCGGCGGACTCAGCGGTCCGGCCATCCGGCCGATCGCGCTCAGGATGGTCTACCAGGTGGCCAGACAGGTTAAAATCCCGGTGATTGGCATCGGGGGAATCCTCAGCGGCAGGGACGCTCTGGAGTTCCTGATCGCAGGAGCGAAAGCGGTCGAGGTGGGCACCGCCAACTTCATCGACCCCGAATCTGCGCTGAGAATCGTCCGGGAGCTCGAAGAGTACTGTCACAAAAAAGGAATAGAGAAGATCGCTTCCCTCACAGGAACCCTTCAGACCTGAGGAAAGCGTGAATCACGGCCGATCCATCTTCAGACGGAAAAAAAGGAGATAGAATTCCCCATGGACAAAAAAGAGGCTCTGGCCAGGAGAATCATTGTGGCCCTCGATGTGGACCACAGAGATGAGGCGCTCTCACTCATCCGGCAGCTCGAAGCCGTCGAAATTTTCAAGGTTGGACTGGAACTCTTCACCGCCGAAGGCCCTGCTCTGCTCAAGGAGATGAGAGGGATGGGGAAAGAGGCCTTCCTGGACTTGAAGCTCCACGATATTCCCAACACGGTCGCCAAGGCGGTCCGGGCGGCCACGCGCCACGGTGTCCGCATGCTGACCATCCATGCTTCCGGAGGACGGGAGATGATGGCCAGAGCCGCCCAGGCCGCCTCCAGCGAAGCGGAGAAAAAACAGACCGCCAGACCTCTGTTGCTCGCTGTCACCGTCCTGACCAGCCTCAAGAGTGATGAGCTCCAGGAAATCGGGATGAGGCCCGACGCCGGCCAGCAGGTCCTCCAGCTGGCAAGCCTGGCCAGGACAGCCGGTGCGGATGGTGTGGTCTGTTCCCCTCAGGAAATCGAGATGGTGAAGTCGGAACAGGGAAGGGATTTTCTGGTCGTTGCCCCCGGCATCCGGCCTGCCTGGGCTTCTGCCCAGGACCAGAAAAGAATCATGACGCCCTCCGAGGCCATCCGGAAGGGAGCGGACTATATCGTCATCGGCCGGCCGATCATCCGGGCTCCTTCCCCCCGGGAGGCTTTCCTGAGAATTCTGGAGGAGATCTCAGAATCTGACCAGGCCCTCGATGGCAAAGAGCGCCCTTAAGATGACCTCTGTTCCTCCCACCAGAAGCAAGGCCAGCAGTCCGCTCAGAGCAAAGTAACCGACAACCTTCCGGCGGGGCGTTTCCATCATCCCCCCGGCCAGCCCCGAGTGAAGGACATAAAACCCGAAAACACCGGCCAGAGCCTTTAACCACCAGCCCGCATGGGGAACCAGATAGAGAAGGCCTCCTATCCAGTAGGGCGTCAGGCTGTAAACGGACAGAGCCATGGCCCTCTCCCTGCTCTTCGGCGAAGAAAAAAGCGGAGCCGAGACATCGATCAGCCTCCCCCAGAGATACGCCGCCAGCAGGGAGAAAAGGTAAGCCAAAACACAGAACAAAAGTTCCCTTCCGAAGATACTCCAGCTCCAGCCGGAATAGGGTCTCTTGAACTTGCCGTAGATCAGGCTGGAGAAAAACCGGAAGAGCGGAGAAACCGCGGCGACAACAAGAACATAGGAGAAAAAAAGCCGGGAAACAGAGAGAGTCTCCCTCTTGGTCTCTCTCCATTCCTCTCCGGTTTTAAACAGTATTCTCTGAACTCGAAAGAGCCATCCTGCTGGCATCACGGTGCACGCTTTCAGCCGGGAAGGTGCGCTGGAGAGGGATGGAGGCGCGGGTCGGATTCGAACCGACGAATCGAGGTTTTGCAGACCTCTCCCTTAGCCACTTGGGTACCGCGCCTTTTCATTCAAAAAAATCCAGGGAAAAAATGGAGCGGACGATGGGATTTGAACCCACGACCTTCTGCTTGGCAAGCAGACGTTCTACCACTGAACTACGCCCGCCCGAGAGTATCTCACCATTGTCTCCGGACTTAAGCTACCAAAAAGATAATTTTCTGTCAACAAAGTGGAAATGCACGCAAGCATTTCCACTTCCGGGATGAAGTGGTTAGCTAATGAAGTAAGAGGATGGATCCTGTCATGGGGTGTCCCCTCGGCCCCCGCTGAGAGCGGAATGATGCTATTGCGGCGATGTTAGAAGCGCGGCTGGACCCTGTCTCCAAGCTCTATGGCGTCTTTGCTGGAGAGAATTTTGACTGTCGAAGTGTTTCTCTGGACATCGATGACGATGAGGTTGCCGAGAACTTTGATTGGCTCCTTCTTGCTTTTCTTTCTGAAGACGACCAGTTGCTGCCCGAACTGGATTCCCTCTTCCTCTCCGAGGTCGATGAGGGCCCACTGACCCCCGCTGATAAGGTTGTGCTCCCGGATGGCATAGATAATCTTTCCCTGGAGGCCTTCTCCCTCCTCAACTGGAATATCGAAACCGAGATCTCTTCCGAGAAAGCCTGGCTTTTCTTCAAACGGCACCAGGGAGTTCCCGATCGTGACCGGGCCGCAGGCCTTGTCCAGTCGAAGAGATGCCCGTCTGTCCTCCACCTCGACGACCTGGGCTCTGCCTCTCTTGAAAACAAGGCGGCCGTACTTCTTGATCTTCTTTCCCGTTTCCAGTATCAGGAAAACTTGGCCAACCTCAAGACCGTCTGCTCCGCCTTTATCGATAAAGAAAATATCTCCTTCCCAGATGAGGATCCTCTCCCGCTCTTTTTCCGAGCCGATGATTTGTGTGTCCATCTCCACCTTTTTCACCACGGTGAAAGAACAGTAGAGGTCAGAGTCGGATATCAGAGGAAAGACATCCCGGTACAGCTTCGCTCTCTTCAATTCCTGCTCCTGGCCCATTCCCTGAAAAAGCAAAAGGAAGATGACCGAAGCGAAAAGGAAGAGCTTTCCAGGAACCTTACGGGGTAACTTATTCATTCGCCGCTCCTTTGGATGGGTTTCCATTCCTGAATTTGGCCCTATTATAGACATTCCCCTCAAAAGTGTCAATAGAAGCCGGGGAAAAGAATTCTCCTGGAAGCATCTTTTTCTCCGGGGTAATGGCCATTTCCTTTTAAAATAGGATGGGTGGCATGGGGTGTCCCCCGCAACGCCCGCAGCGGAAGGGCCCCACTGGGGGATGGGTGGAGCGAGGACGGACGGGGGACACCCCATGACAGGACCCATCCAAAAAAAATATTAGCCTCCACGGAAAAAAAGATGCTTACAATTCTCCCCCCCTCACTTGACATCCTTCTTTCTTCTTCATAACATAAGAATCTTCCTCTCGGGAAAAAGCTAAGGAGGCTGACTGTGAACAAAAAAGAAATGACCGCCAGAATGGCCAGGGATGCCGGGATTACCGCTCAGCAGGCGGAAAAAGCCTTCATCTCCATGATTGAAGGCATCAAGGCCTCTTTGAAGAACGGGAAACGGGTCACCTTTTCCGGCTTTGGAAGCTTTGAGGTCAGGAAGAGCGAAGCCAGGAAAGGAAGGAACCCGAAAACCGGAGCGGCCCTGGCCATCCCCCCGAAAAAGAGGGTCAAATTCAACCTGAGCCGAAGTTTTAAGCAGTCCCTTTAAATCCGTTACGGATGGGGACGCTCGGCAGCCGGACCCTTCCTCATCTCCTCACAG
>CAYZDV010000063.1:0-11514 GCA_964477275.1 uncultured Eubacteriales bacterium | reverse complement strand
CCGACAAAATGCATCGCCATGGTCGAGGAGGAAAAATGAAAAAAGTCATCATGGGAAACCACGCCCTCTCCTACGGAGCCATGCTCAGCCGCACCCAGGTGATTTCCGCTTATCCCATCACCCCTCAGACCCAGGTGGTGGAACTCCTTTCTGAAATGTGTGCGGAGAAAATTCTCGACGCCAAATTCATCGAGGTGGAGTCGGAACACTCGGCGATGGCCGCTTGCCTGGGCGCCTCTTTGGCCGGAGCACGGACGTTCACCGCCACTTCAGCCCAGGGACTGACTCTCATGCATGAGCTCCTCCACTGGGCATCCGGAGCCAGGCTTCCGGTGGTCATGGGAAACATCAACCGGGCTATGGCTCCCGGATGGAGCATCTGGTCCGACCAGAACGACAGTCTTTCCCAGAGGGACACCGGCTGGATGCAGTACTACTGTTCGAACAATCAGGAAGTCCTGGACACGGTGATCCAGGCATTCAAAGTCTCGGAAAAACTCCTTATCCCCAGCATGGTCATTCTCGATGCCTTCACCATCTCCCATACATACGAAGTCGTGGATATTCCCGACCAGGAAAAGGTAGACGAATATCTCCCCCCTTTCGAGCCTCCCATCCGGATCACTCCCGATGACCCGCATGCCTTTGGGGGTCTGACTTCGCCAGATTATTATTTCGAGCTGAGGTATAAACTCCAGAAAGACATGGAAAAAGCACCGAACCTGATCGAAGAAACAGGTAAGGAATATGAAAAAATGTTCGGGCGCCGTCTCAGCCTCGTCGAAGAGTATCGCTGTGATGACGCGGAGCTGATCCTGATCACTTCCGGCACCATGGGCTCCACGGCCAGAGTGGCCGTGGATGAGCTGCGAAAAGAAGGCCTCAAGGTCGGGAACCTGAGGATCAAGGTCTTTCGTCCCTTTCCCTTCGAAACTGTGCGTCGAGTGGTCAGAAGAGCCGAAAAAATTGCGGTCGTGGACCGGAACATCTCCTACGGCCATCACGGCATATTCTTCCAGGAGGTGAAGTCGGCCCTGTTCGAAAAGAACGGTCAGGCCATCTTCGGCTTTATCGCCGGTCTGGGGGGAAGGGACATCACCCCGGTAACCTTCAGGGAAATTGCCGGCTTCGCTCTGAAGAAGAAGAGGGCTGAAGAGGAAATCGTCTGGATAGGAGTCAAACGATGAGCAAAGAAAAAAAGATGAAACTTTCGCTGCCGGAAGTGGAGCTGATGGGTTCCGGCCACCTGGCCTGCCAGGGGTGCGGGGCCACTCTGGCGATGAGGTTTGTGCTCAAGGCCCTGGGAAAGAGGACCGTGCTCTGCATTCCTGCCTGTTGCTGGTCGGTCATCGATGGCCCGTTCCCCTACTCCTCTCTCGATGTCCCCATCTACCATTGCGCCTTTGAAACAGCGGCCGTCTCGGCCTCAGGAGTGAAAGCTGGGCTGGAGATGGTCGGAGATACGGAAACCACCGTGGTAGCCTGGGCCGGGGACGGCGGCACATTCGACATCGGAATCCAGGCTTTATCCGGAGTCGCAGAGCGAAACGACGACATCCTTTATGTCTGCTACGACAACGAAGCCTACATGAACACCGGCATCCAGAGAAGCTCGGCCACCCCTTACGGAGCCTGGACCACGACCACTCCGGTCAAGCACTTCAAAAACAGGCCAAAAAAGGACATGGAAGCCATCATGGCTGCCCACCGCATTCCTTATATCGCCACTGCCAGTATCGGGTATCCTGAAGACCTGTTCAAAAAGGCCCTGAAAGCGAAAAACATCGAGGGGACAAGATTCCTCCACATTTATGCACCCTGTCCCACGGGCTGGAAAAGCCGGCCAGAAGATACGGTCAAGCTGGCCCGCCTGGTCGTCCAGAACTGCGTCTTCCCCCTCTATGAAATCGAATGGGGGGAGAAATACACCCTGAACATCAAGCCCAAGGAAAAGAAATCCATCGACGAGTATCTCAGGCTCCAGGGCCGATTCCGGCATCTGACTGACAATGACATCGCCTTCATTCAGGAAGAAATCGACAGAAAATGGAATCGACTTCTCACATTTGTCAACGGCAGCGGATAATCCGGAATTTTTTTTCACAAGACAGTTGCATTGACTCGCTGAAAAACCTATAATTATTATCGTTACAGTAAAATTTTTTGAGGTTGACCTGTTTCACCAGGAATCGGCCAAATCCAAAAATCGTGGAGAAAAGGATGAAAAAAATCGTTCTTTTTGTGCTTCCGGTCGCCTTATCCCTGGCTGTCTGCGCTCAAGCCGAAAAATCAGGGGCGATGGGCAAAAACTATCCTCAGGCTCCGGAGTTTGCTCTCAAAGACCTCACTGGAAAAAACATCTCCCTCTCCGATTACAGGGGAAAAGTCGTTTTCTTAAACTTCTGGGCGACGTGGTGCCCTCCCTGCCGGGCCGAGATTCCTGACTTCATCGAAATTTACAGGGATTATCAGGACAAGGGGATGGCCATCATCGGCGTCTCGGTGGACAGGGACGAGGAAGTGGTCGCGGGATTTGTGAAAAAGAACGAAATCAACTACCCGGTGGTCATGTATACGCAGAAACTCATCTCGGATTATCAGCCGGGAAATGCCATCCCGGTGACCATCATCATTGACCCCGAGGGGAAAATTCGGTTCAAGAAGGTGGGAGCGGTTGACAAAGGATTTCTGAAGAAGTGGCATTCCCAGCTCGTCAGCGAAAAATAGCCGCATGTCCGGAATCGAGAATGTCTCCCTGCTGGTGGCCGTCTCTGCCGGATTGATCTCGTTTCTCTCACCCTGCGTCCTTCCTCTCATTCCCTCTTACGTTGCCTTCATCACCGGAATCTCCATCGAGGAACTCTCTCAGGAAAAAAACCTGAGGTATATCTGGAAAAAAGTCGTCGCCAACTCACTGATGTTCATCTTCGGCTTCTCTCTGATTTTCATCGGGCTCGGCGCTTCTGCCACGTTCATCGGCAAATTTCTCTCCCGCAACATCCACTGGCTTGAGGTCGGCGGCGGAGCGCTGGTCATCATCCTCGGGATTCATTTCACAGGACTCTTCAGGCTGAAGTTTCTGGACAGAGAGAAGAGAATTCACCTGAAAAGTAAGCCTCTGGGGTATCTGGGAACGTTCCTTGTCGGCGCAGCCTTTGGAGTGGGCTGGACGCCCTGCGTGGGGCCGATTCTCGGCGCCATCCTGACCATGGCCGCCACCACTCAGGATGTGGCCAAAGGGATTATCCTCCTCGCCTTCTACTCTGCCGGCCTGGGAATTCCCTTCTTCCTCTCGGCGGTGATCCTCCACAAGTTCTTTGAATATTTCAAATCCATCAGGAAATATTTCAATGTGATTTCCATTATCGGCGGAGTGCTCCTCATCGCTGTGGGAGTTCTCCTGATGACAGGCTACTTCTCTTCCCTTTCGTCTTACTTGAATGGCTAATACAAACGCAATAGAGAATGTGACAAAACATATGCGGCGCCGAGGCCGCGGCCAGCCCCCGAACCCCGGGGAACCAGTCCCGTCGGCCCCCCATCGGAAAAGCCGACAGGACCCCTTCCGCTGCGGCCGGAGACACGCCGCGCCACCCATCCACTTTTCATCCCGGGTACACATTTTTGCAATTATTCTTTTTTAAAAAATTTCTATAGCATATTGATTCTGGATTTGCAAATCGTTCCCGACACGGCTACAATCGAACTTCGAGATGAAAAAGAGGTTCATCTGCCTCCTCGTTTTCTTTCTCGCCTGGCCGCTTATCTTTTTCCCTGAACTCGCGTGGCCTCAACTCGTTCTGGGACAGTATGAAGACGAGGCTCCGTTCAGAACCTGGAACACATTCGGCTTTTCCACGGCCGCCTCCCTGGCCATGGGCGAAACCCAGTTCGCCCGGGCCACGAACTGCTCGGCTTCTCTCTCAAACCCAGCTCTTCTGACGCGTCTCGCAGGGATGGATGTCACCCTGAATTCCTCGCTGGCCCAGGCTTCCTTCTTCAAGTACTCTCTGGTCAACACCGGAGTGCTCCAGAGCGACGGCAACCTCTCTCTGGGCCTTATCGCTCTTGACTTCGCAGGAGTGTCTGTCAAGGTGAAAGACTGGGCTTTTGCCCTGAGCGCAGGGCTGACTGAAAGTTACTATCGCCCGGCCATCGACGAGAGATACTACTGGAGAAATCAGCTCTTTTACACCCTGACCTTGAACCAAGAGGGGAACCTGAAAACCATCAATCTCTCCGTCGCCCGCCAGCTATGGAAAAGGTTCTCTTTTGGCCTGGGGTTCAACTATGCTTTCGGCTCCCTGAAAATCGATTACGAGGAAACCTGGACGCAGGCAAACATATCCATTGCCGACCGAGAATTCCACCGGTTTCATGGGGTTTTCCTCAACGGCGGGCTTGTCTGGGAGTTTACTCCAGACCTGACGGTGGCCTTTGTTTTCCGGCTGCCGTATGTGAAAAAAGCGGAAAGCGAGGCTTCCATTGAGTATGACTCTCCCGGCGGGGATACTCATATCCGTATCAAAGACGCCGGCGAGAGCGACTACAGGCAGCCCCTGGTTCTGGCCGCAGGCATGAGCTACATCTTTTCTCCCCGATTACGCGTGGACGCAGACCTGACTTTCTATGACTGGTCGGCCTACAGCGTCACCTATTTTAAGGGCGCCGACCTCTCTGAAGACGCGCAGGAGGCCATCTACAAGCTTGAAAGGGACTTCAAGGATATCCTCAAATACGGATTCGGCCTTGAATACCTGAGTTCGATCAAGCTCTTCGGACCCGGAGTTCGCGTTCCGCTCCGGCTGGGCATGAGCTACGACCCGCAGCCGATGAGAGTCCCTGATTCTGCTTACTTTTATATTTCCTTTGGACTGGGTGTTCACTGGAGAAAACTCCACCTGGATGCCGGGATGCTCATCGGACAGGAGAAAGGCTCTGGCCGCTCCCTTTCTGGCCAGAAGCTGACATTATCCCTGAGTTATCAAATGGAGGACAAACCATGGCTGCCATGAAAAAATCAACCCTCCTTATGGTCGGAGTTTTCCTGGTTTTCTCCATCTCAGGAGCCCAGGATGAGCAGAGGACAGAAGTGATCAGCATCGAGTGGAACATGGCAAACGCCGAAAGCATCCGGGGCATGGACCTTGACATCCTGATGAAATGGGACAACCGGCTCTATATCGTCGCCAGCTTCCTGGATCTCTGGAGGCTTCAAGAGAAAAATATTTCCTTTACCCTGGAGACCCATGTTTTCGAATCTCCTCTCCGCGCTGAGATTTCCCTCCAGGGTGGAAGAAATGGCGCCTATCATTCTTATAAAGAGCTGGAGTGGGACCTCTTCGCTCTTCAGTCTGCCCATCCCCAGCGGGCCCGCGTTCACCGGATCGGAGAAAGCCTGGAAGGAAGAAACATCTACGCGCTCAAAATCAGCGATAACGTGCACCTGGATGAGGATGAAGCCGAGGTCATCATCATCGGCTGCCATCATGCCCGGGAGTGGATCTCGGTTGAAGTTCCCTTCCTGCTCGGTCGGCACCTCCTCGAAAACTACGAGAGTGACCCGCAGGTGAGGAATCTTGTGGATGAGAGTCAAATCTGGATAGTTCCTCTCCTCAATCCTGACGGCCTCGAATACTCCATCCATTTTTACCGCTACTGGCGCAAAAACAGGCGAGACAACGGAGACGGCTCTTACGGAGTCGACCTCAACCGAAACTACGGCTACCAATGGGGCTGCGACAACGAGGGCTCAAGCCCCAATCCCTACTCGGCTGTTTTCAGGGGAACAGCTCCATTTTCCGAGCCGGAAACCCGGGCCATCAGAGAGCTGTTCGCCCGGCGAAACTTTCAAGCCCTGGTCAGCTTCCACAATTACTCACAGGTGATCCTTTATCCCTGGGGTTACACCGAAAACCCGGCTCCTGACGCAGCCCTTCTCGACCAGATGGCATCCAGCATGTCTTCCCTCATCCAGTCGGTTTCAGGGAATGTTTATGCCTGCGGCCAGGCTGGAAGTTCACTCTATCTCACCAACGGAGACACCACGGACTGGAGCTACGGAATATGCGGGATTCCTTCCTTTACAATCGAACTTCCTCCGCTCGACCAGCTCCACGGCGGCTTCTTCAACGCCGAAGAAGACATCCAGACCATCTTTGCCGAAAACCTTCCTGCCATTCTCTTCCTCATCGACTGGTCCATCCAGAATGCCGTTCCCGGAGAAAATCCCTCAGACGGAAGCCCCCGAAGACATGCGAGGGACCGGATGACAACGCACAAAACCCGTGAGCCGCACGAAGGAGAAGAAAATCCTGAAGGAAGGTCTTTGGCCCAGAACACGAGGAAGCCCTCCCCCGCCAGTCCGGTGCGCATTCCGCTCCGGACTGCCGCGCCTCCCATAAAGAATATACGGCAAGAAAAGCAGAGGGAACAGTCGGATTTTCCTGAAGTTCCATAGAATCACTTTCCCGGGGCCTGAAAAACCTGAGGGGAGCGAAGCCATTTTCCAAACGTTTCGCTCTCTGTTTCATCATGGAAATGGATTTCCATCCATTGATGAAAAATAGGTTGACAAGCACTCCTTGAAAGTATGGTAAGATACAGGGAAAGTTGAAATAAAGAATGAAGGTTTCCCTATTGCGCCTCTTGCCCGATCAACCGGAATCGTTCCTTCCAAGAGAAGGCCTTCCTTACTGGACTTTCTGGTTTCTACTCTGCATCATCCTCCTCCTCATTGCTTTCATCTTTCTCAGGGATAAATCACTCCGTCAAAGGCTGAACCTGTTTTTCTCCCGGGCGAAAAGACGGATGGTCAAAATCCGCCTCCAGGCCAGGCTGAAACGGGAGGTCCAGAAAAAAGAGGAGCTCCTTAGAGAACTGGGCAAAGCCACATGGCAGGAAGGAATCCGAATCCAGCAGGCGGAAAAAATCACCAAGGACCTCAAGAAGCTGGAGAATCAAACCCAAGCCTCACAGAAGGAATTGGGGGAGCTGGATGCGAAGATTGAAACGCTTTCCAGGCAGCTCATCGAACATTATGAAAAGCACGAGGTTCAGATTAAAGAGAGAGAGGCCGAGACAAAGCCCTTCAAGGAAAAGATAACTGAAATCAAAGAAAAGGCAGGAATGATCGATGTCGTGCTCATCGAGAAGCAGAAGGAGATTGAAGAGGCGGAGAAACCCCTGGAAAGCGCAGAAAAGGAACTGAGGAACATCCATGCTGACCACGACCTTCCGGCTGAAGAAAAGAAAAACCGCCTCAATGAGCTCAAGAAGAGAATAAAGGATTTTGAAAAGAAGAAGGACAAATCCCATAAAGAGCTCAGGACTCTCCGCGAAGAAAAATCAGGCCTGGAGAAGGAGGCGGCCAGGCTGCAGGAAAAAGTCAGCGAACTGGAGAGAAAAATAAAAAAGATCGAAAAAGACAGGAAAGAACAGACGCGAAAATTCCAGAAAGAAATCAAGGAATGGGAGAAGGACAAAAGCAGAACCGGGAAAAAGATCGAAGAGTTAGAAAAGCAGAAAGAGCCCCTGTTTACGGACCTGGGGAAATTCGTCGACGAATTCAGAGTCGACAACAAAAAGCTGACTCTTTTCTACTCTAAGATCGACCGGGCCAGCAAGCGTATTCGGGATATCGAAAGAGACATCCAGAACCTGTAGCCCTCAACGTATGCTGGAACATATGATCCCATGAAGAAACCGAAAATGCTCGTCCATATCTGTTGCGCTCCGGATGCCCTCTATGTTCTCAGCCTTCTCAAGGACCGGTATGAGCTGAGCGGGTATTTCTACAATCCCAATATCCATCCCGGCCAAGAATACTCAGTGAGACTGGAAGAGGCAAGAAAAAGCGCAGCGGGCCTCAAAGTCCCGCTGATTGAGGAGGTGTATGATGAGGAGCGATGGTTCAAGCTGACCCGGAAATTCAAAGACGAGCCGGAGAAAGGAAGACGATGCGATGTCTGCTATGCCCTCCGGCTGGAGAGAACAGCCAGGAAAGCCGCACAGCTCGGCTTCGAAGCATTCACCACGGTGATGAGCCTCAGTCCCTGGAAAAAAGCGGACGTCCTTAACCGGCTGGGCCGAATGTTCGGGCGAAGGCATAAAGTCCATTTCCTGGAAGCGGACTTCAAGAAGAAAAACGGCTTTCGCCAGAGCGTCAAGCTGAGCAAGGCTCACGGCTTTTACCGTCAGAACTACTGCGGCTGCCTCTACAGTCTGGAGCAGAGCCGGAAAAAAGAAGAGCTCAAGAGGCGTGTTTGAAGCTCAGAAGCGCCGCCATCAGCCATCCCCGTTGCATGCTCCCGGCATGGAAATAAAAAGAGAAATGGCCGGGCAAAAAAGAAAAAAACGCAAGGCCAGCGCCATCCGCATCGTGGTATTTGGAGTGGTCCAGGGAGTGGGCTTCAGACCATTTATCTACAGGCTGGCTCACGAACTGGGTTACAAAGGCTGGGTCAAGAACATCGGCTACGGGGTGGAAATTCATCTGGAATCCCCGGAGAAAACGGATTTCCGGCCTTTTCTGGATGCGCTCCAGAAGTCCCACCCCCCTCTTTCCCAGATTGAGGACATCATCCTGAAGCCATCTCTCCCTCAAAACCGCAAGGATTTCGCCATAGAGAAATCCATGGCTGGGGAAAGCTTTGTCTTCATCTCTCCGGATATCTCCGTCTGCGAGGACTGCTTGCAGGAGATGGTGAGCCCGGCGGACCGCAGACACCGTTATCCCTTTATCAACTGCACGAACTGCGGGCCCCGCTACACCATCGTCAAATCCCTTCCCTATGACAGGGAACAGACAACGATGCACGGCTTCACCATGTGCACCGACTGTGCCAGCGAATACAGCAACCCGCTGGACAGGCGCTACCATGCGCAGCCGATCGCATGCCCTGTCTGCGGCCCTCAGGTCCGTTTGATCAAGGCAAAAACAGGAAAAGAAATAAAGGGAGGAATCCGCAAGGCCGCCGCTTTAATCAAAGGGGGAAAGATCCTGGCGGTCAAAGGCCTGGGTGGTTTTCATCTGGTCTGTGCCGCCCTCAACCCGCTGGCTGTTGAGCGTTTGAGGAAGATCAAAGAGCGGAAGACCAAACCCCTGGCCCTCATGGCCCGGAGCCTGGAGACGGTCGAAAAATACGCTGTCCTCAACGAAGAAGAAAAAACGCTTCTCCTCTCTGCCCGCAGGCCGATTGTCCTGCTCAAAAAGAAAAAAGAGATCAGGGGAATCTCGCCGTTCCTCGAAGAAACGGGCTTCATGCTGCCTTACACTCCCCTTCACTATCTCCTGCTCGAGGACCTCGATCTCATCGTGGCCACCAGCTCCAACAAAAGGGACGCGCCAATCATGAAAGACGAGGAGGAAGGCATCGATGAGCTCTGCGATTACATCCTGACCCATAACCGGCCCATTCAGATGAGATCTGATGATTCGCTGGCCAGGATTATCATGGGCAAGCCCCTCTTTTTGAGGCGGGCGCGGAGTTATGTCCCCTATCCCCAGAGAGTGCCCAGAGAGCTGGAGTCCCCTCATCATCTGCTGGCCCTGGGCGGAGAGCTCAAGGATACAATTTCCGTCTATAAAAGCGGCTATGTGATCACCAGCCAGTTTCTGGGCGACCTGGACGAATACCAGAATTACCGGTACTTCGAGGAAACCATCCATCACCTGACCCGTCTCTTTGAAGTCAAACCCGCGCTCGTCATCTCCGACCTCCATCCCAACTTTCACACCACCCGGTATGCACGGGAATCCGGCCTGCCCCACCTCCAGGTCCAGCATCACTTCGCCCACATCCTCGCTCCGCTTCTCGAGCACGGGATCCCGCCCCGGAAAAAAGTCCTCGGCGTCAGCCTGGATGGCTACGGCTACGGAGAAGATGGCTCAGCCTGGGGTGGGGAGTTTCTGCTGGCCGACTACTCCTCCTTCAAGCGGCTCGCCCGTTTCAAGCCAGTCCCTCTTCCCGGCGGAGACCTGGCCGCAAAACAGCCCTGGCGAATGGCCGTATCTTATCTCAGAGAGGCCTGCGGGCCGAAAATCCCTGACCTCGCCGCCCTGAGAAAAGTCAGCCGGTTGAAGATAAAAGGGGTCATGACCATGATCGAAAAGAACATCAACAGCCCTCTGACTTCAAGCTGCGGACGGCTCTTCGACGCTGTCTCCTTCCTCAACGGACTTTCTCCACTGGAGGTCGAGTTCGAAGCCGAAGCACCGATGCGGCTGGAGGCCATCGCTGATGATAAAACGAAAAAGAGCTATTCCTTTACTCTGCTGGGTGAGTGTCCGCCCTTTGAGGTCTCGTTCAGCCGGACGATCAAAGCTGTCATCAGAGATCTGGAGCAAAAAGTTCCTGTTTCATCCATCGCGGCCAAATTCCACAACACCCTGGCCAGGATTATCGCTTTCATGGCGGAGAGAGCCAGAAAGACCCATGGCATCGATACAGTGGTCTTTGTCGGCGGCGTCTTCCTGAACAAAAAGCTTCTCCAGCGAGCCGCAGGCCTTCTCGAAGAAAAAGGCTTCACGGTCATCCGGCCTGTGAATTACTCACCCAACGACGAATCCATTTCCCTTGGCCAGATCGCTTATGCCTTGAACATGCTGAAAAAAGAAGGAGCGAACATCCTGAAAAAAACATGAGCCAATGCGCACCGATACAGAAGAAAAGTTCTCTTCCCTATCTTTTTTCAACGGGTTCCACCTGAACCCGAATCCCGCCGACCAGTGAGGAAACAAGGTTGATGAGGAACGCGCTGAGGAGTCCGAAAAGGCCAGAGACGACCGATCCGATCACTCCCCCCAGAAAGGCATAGATGATCCCACCGAGGAGGTTTCCCTTGATTTCCTGGATGAACGGAGGAACGATCCTAGCAATTGCCGGGAAAAAATCCGTGGCTCCGGTGAAAGCGCCCGTGACCGCTCCGAGGATCAAACCCATGACAGCGCAGAAAAAAAAGAACGGAAGCGGAAGCAAAGAGCGGAGCACCCTGCTCGACTTTCCCCTGGCTCTTAATCCCTCCCTGAGTTCACTCCGGGTCATTCCTTCCCGGACTTCTCCGAACGGAAAGCGATAAGACGCTTCCCCGGACCGGTCTGTTTCTTGAGTAGAGGCGCCTTCCCCTTCTCTCAGGTTTT
Source organism: uncultured Eubacteriales bacterium (assembly GCA_964477275.1). Lineage (GTDB taxonomy): Bacteria > Acidobacteriota > Aminicenantia > Aminicenantales > Aminicenantaceae > CAYZDV01. Next base: position 374 of record CAYZDV010000063.1, on the reverse strand, counting down.
CTCCGCAACCAGCGCATGTTTCAGCCTCCAGCCTGTTCTCAAACCCGCAGGAGATACAGACTGACTTTCTTTCCTCAAACGATGGAGGCTCAGACGGCCTCCAGGTTTTTCCGTCCAAATAATACCACTTCCCGCTCCGGACACCGATCATCCAGAAGCGTCCTTCATCGTCCTGGAGCTTCAGCTCAGTCAACCCCTCGATAAATTCCTGTCTTGAGATTTTGCCGCTGCGAAACTGCCTCTTCAGCCGTTCGAAAGATTTCTCGGCATTCCTGAATTTTTCGCCCATCGTTTCTCCCGCCATGTGAATCCTCCCCGGATAGAGTCCCTTTCCTCAGGCAAAAGACACAGCGCCCGGGGCTGGTCTAATCCTC
>CAYZDV010000062.1:8910-11569 GCA_964477275.1 uncultured Eubacteriales bacterium | reverse complement strand
GCGTTTTGAATGCTTTCGAGGGTCAACCCTTTCACTTTTTCCACAAACTTGCGCGGCAGCCGTTTGAAGAGCAGCTCCCCCTTGATTCCGTTTTTTCCATACATGAGCTGCCGGCTATGCTCCCTGGTAGACCGGAAAGCGCGGGAATGGTCGATGAGAATCGTCCGCCAGTCTTTGGTGTAGAGGATATTCTGCTGGGTCCGGTCGTCGTTTCCGATGAGGCTGTCGAAGGCCCGGGTGATATACTTCATGTTTTCCCTGTGTTCCCTCTTATCGGGCGGCATCGGGATTCTCTGGTCCATGATCTCGAGTTCGCTGTATTCCTTCTCAATCCGAAGTTGAAGAGAACCTTCCTTTCCGTTGAAGGCCCTCTCCACCGTAGGAGGGATCATGTGCAGCTCCAGAAGCTTATCGACCTCATAGGCGGCAATTTCATACTGCCAGCCTTCAAGAAAGCCCTGCTGGATGCCTCTGGGATTTTTCCAGAGGCCTTGTTTGACAGTATCGCCTTTTTTCAGGGTGAGCCAGGTGGGCTTGGTCACGCCCTCACCGACGTCATCATGACCGATGATTTCTGCGGTCTTGAGGAATTCTTCCCACTGCGGCCTCTGGGATACTTCTTCGGGCGTAAACTGTCCGCCGGAGAAAGAGAGGAAACCCGTGAAAAAGAGGAGAGACAGGAGAAGTGAAATTTTTCGTCTCATTTTCTGGTCTCCTTTTCCAAAACTCTCCGTTCGAGTTTTGTGAGTAATATAACTCTCTTTCTTTGGAAAATCAACGGAAAAAACGGAATGTGTCGGCCGGAGCAAGCATTTCTTTTTCCGTGATATAGGTAAGGATTTGGAAGTTCTTCCCCGGATGGATCGCTTCTTTTTCAACAGTTCCTGTGGATATCCTTGTTGAAAAGGCTGAGAGATCTGATGTTATTCGCCTGATTTGATTGAGATTATGAGATAGTGCACATTATCTGGCCACTTTATTGAATATTATTGGGCCAGAAATGACGGCAGGCAGAGAGAGAAAAAATGCGGGCTTTCAGGGACGAAAACGCACGGATTTTTTAAAAGAGAACAGCATCCTCTCCCTTCTCTTTGATCAACCTTTGGAGCCTTTCGATGACCAGGCCCTTTCTTTTTAAAAGGGTGGTGATTTCATCTGTGTTCAGGTATTTTTTGACCTTGGACCTGATCGTTTTGTCTTTCACATTCGAGAGCTTCTGGTAAAGCTCTTTCGAACAGCGGCTGATCTCGCAGCCTGGCGATATTTCCGTATAGATGTCAAATGCCTGGGAAAAGTCCACTCTCCATATTTTCCAGCCTCTTTCGTGGTCGATGAGGATATCATCCATGCTGGTTTGTTCGCAGATGGTGAAGGAGTAGGTCAGGTGTTCGAGGATTTTTAATTCGTCCAGTGTCCGCTCAAAACCCGCCGGGTCTGGTGGCTCGACCTTGTGTCTTCTCCGGTATTCCTCGGTGATAAAGTCTTCGATGAGAATCTGGAGGGAGGCGTTTCGTTCTCCAACCGTTCTTTCCACCACAGGAGGAATGAGGCGAAGCCCGAAGAGTTTGTCCAGTTCGTAGGCAGCCAGTTCATATTTATAGCTGTCAAAGGGAAACTGGTGGTTTGGCCGGGTGCGGTTGGTGAACTTCATGAATCCTCTTCGGATTGTTTTTCCATCGTCGAGGATGACAATGTAGGACTCGGTTCTTTTTCCCACAGGTTTCCAGCTGGGGCCGATGGCGGCGGTTTTCAGGTATTTCTCCATTACCTCGAGGTCTTCCTGGCCGTCGGGAAGGCCATAATCGGAGAAAGTAAGAGTAAGGCCGATGAGGAGTAAAAAAACCAGGTTTTTTTTTCTAATCATCATTTCCCCCTTGACGACATTTCATTTCCCATTTTTTCCTGAATCAAGACAGGCATAAGATGTCCATCAAGCGCGGGGCGAGATAGGGAATCACGCGCTGTGTCTCTCTTGAGGATTTCTCTCGTTCATCCTTTCTGGTGCGGAGGCTGGGCGGCCAGACGAGGAATTCTCCGTTTTCAATGATCAAAGCGCTGATTTTTCCGCCCCTTGTCCGGTAGGCTTGAGAGATCCCGGTATCAATGACCCAGATTTTGCCGTTGAAGCTCTTCATTTGGTCTTCGTTCCGGATGACTTTCGTGGTGTGGGCGGTCACCATGTACCGGGCGCCAAGATTTTCCAGGATTCCGTCCACATCTTCTTCTGTCAGCGGGCTGTCGCTCCTGGCCAGATCCCGGTACCAGAGGGGTCCTTCAGAGTTATAGACAATTTGCCGCATGAACTGCGGGATTTTCGGCTGAGTGGAATTCATCGCCGCCCATCTGATATCCTGGAGCTCGAAGCGAGCGCGGTTGTTGATGTCCTCCAGTTTCCACGTCGAGAATTTTTCGCTGATTCCGCCGTGGACAAAGACGACATCGTTGATCTTGATCACGGCATTGCGTTCCAGAATCCAGTTTCCGTAGGTTTTGTTGAAATTGTCAATGTATTCCTTTCGGGCTGAATGCCGGGGGTTTTTTCTGACCTCGCTCAAAAATTCTTCCCAGGACTCCTTCAGAAGGGAGTCCATCGAGAAGTTGGGATTATGTTCTTTGGCAGCGCTTTTTTCTATTTTTTTAATGAATTTTTTCTCGGTCC
>CAYZDV010000062.1:0-8900 GCA_964477275.1 uncultured Eubacteriales bacterium | reverse complement strand
CCTTTCCTTGAAACTGTCGGGAAGGAAATCGATGAACTGTTCCACAGATACGTATCCTTCGTAATCGATGGCGATGCCCGAAATGTTCATTTCCTCGTGGTTTCCGATCAGCATATGGACTTTGCCTCCTGCCTCTTCGGCTTCTTTTTCAAGCCTCATCAGCAGGTCCAGGATTTTCCTGGCATCGGGTCCTCTGTCCATCACATCGCCTATCTGGACGAGATGAGTCTTTCCGGCGATCCAGTGAAGATTTTCATCGACCACCCCTGTTCCCCGGAGGATGACGATGAAATTCTGAAGGTCTCCGTGCAGATCGCCCACGGCAATAATTCTCTCCACATCCGCCCAGACGCACGGAATGTCTTTAGCAAAAAGAGGAATGGCCAGGAAGAGAATGCAGAAAAAAACGGCGTGTCGTGTTTTCGATTTCCGGAACTGATTTCTCATCACCGCACGGCTCCTCCGCTTCTGAAGATCAGAAAATACAGGACGCTCGAAGTCCAAACATCCGAGACTTCCATCTTTATAGTAATTCAACTGAGGCTAATGTCAAGGACATAGGAAATCACGGTAACGTCAAAGTCACATTTTTGTCATTCCTGCGGAAGCTTGTGCCCGTGAAGGCGGGTACAGGAATCCAGGATTTATTATTCTGGATTCCGGGTCAAGCCCGGAATGACAGGAAAGATACCGACTAAGGCGGTATGTTATTTTATGGACTTTGACGTGGCCCTGCATAGGAAATCCCTTCAGCTTGACTATTCTCCCTTTGAGTTGCTATTCTCGGCGAAAAAGAGCCGTTCATGAAGTGCCCGAAGTGCCAGTCTCAAGTGGATGAAGACAGCGTCGCTGAAGGATTGCACCACGCTCACGAAAAAGGCATTGTTCATCGGGATATCAAGAGCTCCAACATTATGGTGGCCGGTAACAGCCTAACGGCCAGGAAATTTTGACATCCAAACTTTCCTGTGCTATAAGTTCTGGGGAAAAGAAGCTCACGGCCATGATTCCCGGGGAGAAGGAGGAGGTTGCTTTTATTCAACGTGGATTGACATAAAGAGGGAATTCACAAAATGAGGAAAGGTGTGATAGTGGAGAGAAGAAAATCTCCGCGGTTTCCGGTGGAGGTGGAACTTCAGCTGTGGAAGGATGACAGGATTGAAAAAAGAGCCAGAGGGGTGATCAGGAATATTACTCTTGAGGGATTGTGCGTGGAGACGGAGCTGGAATCTTCTGTGGGCGCGAATCTGGTCTTTATGCTGGATACTTCCTGTGAGTTCAAATTCAGCATCTACGGAAATATTGTCTGGATGAAAAAAGTCGGGAAAATCTACAGGTACGGCACAAAATTCACCAACCTGGGCATTGTCGAGAAGCCGGACCTTTACAAGTTCATTCTTATTACCGTGTGTTTGAACGAACAGCAAAAATAACTTTTTTCCTTTCTCTGTTCTTAAAGACCGATTGAGCCTCGTCCGGGAATAACTCCGTTTGCCCGCCGCAAGAGCTGGATCATTCCTTGGGATTATTTTTTCAGCGTGCACGCGCAAGGAATGATCACTCTCCAGATTTCCGGGCTCTGCCTGGCTTCGAAAAACGTCTGTATCAGGCAGAACCAGAAGAATGAATTGACTTTAAACCTCTGTTTTGATAAATAGCTTAAGAGACAGCGGGACGAAGATTTAAAAAGAGGAAGGGAAAAGATGCAAATAAGCGCAAGAGAAAAAAACGATGTGGTCATCTTTGACATTGAAGGAGAAATTAGACGGTCGGACATCACCGATGTCACTCTTCACCAGCTGGTCAAAGACCAGCTGGAGACAGGAAAGAGGAACATCCTGCTCAATTTTGAGAACGTGGAGTTCATCGACAGTTTCGGGGTGGGAGAGATTCTGGCCAGCTTTATTTCCACCAACAACCTGGGGGGTAAGCTCAAGATTGCCAAAATATCCAAGAAATTATACCTTGTTTTTCAAGTGACCATGCTCACCAAGGTCCTCGAAATATTCGATAACGAAGAAGTCGCCATGGAAAGCTTCAAGAAAGAGTAGCTTTTTTCCCTGGTTCGCTCAAGGTAGCGGCATTATATGGCAAAGGGTCGCCTCTTCCAGATTCTGTCGCGCCTCACTGAGGTCAAACCGGGTGAAGAAAAGATCGCCCTCCTTCTTTTCTTCTATTTTTTCCTCATTATGTTCCCCTACTACATCATCAAACCCGTCAGGGATGCCAAATTTTTAATTGAAGAAGGGTCTCTGCATCTTCCGGTGGCATATCTCTTGACGGCCATCAGTATGGGGATTTTCGTCCACCTCTATTCAAAGCTTCAGGTTAGCATCCCCAAACGCGTCCTGGTCACCTCCAGTCTGATCTTTTTTATGTTGACTTGTTTTATCTCGGCAGTGCTGTTCAGGAACAGAGTGGCCTGGATGCCTTACGCCTTCTGGGTCTGGGCGAATGTCTTTGTCACTGTCCTCTTAACCCAGTTCTGGATGATGATCAACGATATCTTCAACCCCCGGGAGGCCAGGAGGTTAATCGGTTTTTTGGGCAGCGGAGGGATTCTGGGCAGTTTTTTTGGCGCCGTCCTGACGGGCTATTTGGGAAGAAAATACCCTGATTCCCTGCTTTATATAGCGGCAGGAGTCCTTATTCTTGTCATAGGAGTTCTGCATTTCATATTCAGCTGGCAGAAGAGAAACCGCTCTTTCTCCGCTCAGCCCAAAACCAAAGGTAAGACAGAAAGCAATGAGAAGACGAAGGTGGGCTTCAAGGATAGCTTCGATACGGTGAGAAAGAATGCTTATCTCAAGCTCCTGGCCGCCGTTGTCACGGTGACTTTTGTGGTTTCCGCCTTTATCGACTATCAGTCGAAGACCGTGATCGAATACGAGATTGAGCGGATCGATAAAATGACACGGTTTTTTGGCTATTTTCATGCCGCCCTGCTGATTTTCCCTTTTTTCCTGCAGCTTTTGATGACCAGCAACCTGATCCGGCGCCTGGGGATCCGCGTTACGCTCATGATTTATCCTTTCCTCCTGTTCCTCGGCACGCTTCTGGTAGGATTTCATCCGGTCTTGTTTTCAGCGGTCATCATCAAGGCAAGCGATAAAAGCCTCTCCTTCTCCCTCAACCAGTCTGTGCGGGAGCTTCTCTATATTCCAATTTCACCAGAGATCAAATACAAGGCCAAGTTGTTTATCGACATGTTCTTGACGAGGTTTGCCAAGGGAATCGGAGCGCTGGTCCTCATGGTGTTTATCTTCATGCCCCGTGAATCGCAAGAACGAGTGATGATCGTCAGCTTTATCACCATCGTTTTCATCCTGGCCTGGATTTTCCTCAACTGGAAGGTCAGCCAGGAATACACCAACACGGTCAAGCAGAAGCTGGAGATGAAGTGGGACAGAGCCGATAGATTGGTCGCCCAGCAGGTCGACCTGGATTACGCCAAGCTTGTCTTTGATACCATCGAGAGCAGGAATCGGAGCTCGGTTCTCTACGCCATGCATCTTTTCGATTTGATCAAAAAAGACCGGCTCACCCCTGAAGTCAGAAAATTGATTTCCTACAAGTCCGACGAAGTCCGGGTGTCTTCCTTTGGCCCTCTGGTCGGATCGGATGCCACTCCGATCATCCCTGAGCCAGATGAATTTTTGGATGAAGAAACCCTCAGCAAAGAAGTGGGAGAGATCATGTCCCTCAGCGTCTACCAGGAGGTGATGAAGAGTTATCTGGAAAGCGTTCTGAAGCGGAAGGGCAGTGAATCGGAAACGGCCAGAATGGAGCTGGCCAAGGCGATCGGATGGATGGATTCCCGTTCCCCTCTGGCAGAAAATCTCGAGGATCTGCTCTGGGATGAGTCGCCCGACATCAGCAAGTACGCGCTGGAGAGTGCGTCCAGGCTGCGCAAAAAAGAGCACGTGCCTGTTATCATTCGTAAGTTAGCCAGCCCGTTCACCAGGGAGGATGCCAGTTCCGCCCTGGAAGCCTACGGCCCAACAATTACCGGCACTCTGCTGGATTACCTGAGAGACTCCACAGAGGAGATCGAGCTGCGGAGGGGAGCAGCGGCTGTTCTGGCCCGGATCGGGACCCAGGATGCGGCCAGTTTCCTGACCATGGAGCTGGCCAAAGACAGGCCGGACATCGACACGGAGATTGTCGATGCCCTGGACAGGATCCACTCCGAGAGATCAGACATTCAATTCCAGAGAGACATCATTAAAGCCAAAATTCTCAGCGAGACAGAACGCCATTACCGGCTGGTCATCGACCTTTTCCATCTCCAATCCAGCGGAAAACAGGAGAAGGCTCGAATCCTGGAGAAGAGCTCGTCCCTTTCATTGATGAATATTTTCAAACTTCTGGGGCTCATTTATGCCAGAGAAGATATTCTCAAAGCCTATCAAAACATCAAAACGGGGAGAAAAGATTCCGTGGCCTACGGCCTGGAGCTCCTGGATAATATCCTGGAGAAGGAGATGAGAGACCGCATCTTTCCTCTCGTCGAAGAACTCACTCTTGAGGAAAGGGCGAAGAGATGCATCAGTCTTCAGAGGACTTTTCCGGATAGTTAGAAAGAATGGCCAAAAACCCGGTCCACAGGCTCCTTTCCCGCTTTGTCGATGTCAGGCCTGATGAGACGACTACCTCTGTCCTCATGTTTTCCTATTTTTTCCTGATCACCTCTTCGGTTTACATCATCAAGCCCGTCAAGATTTCCAGTTTCCTGGATGTGCTTTCCTTTAAATACCTTCCCTTTGCGTATCTCCTCACCGCGCTTTTGATCGGCTTTTTTGCCTCTTTGAACACCAGGCTCCTGGGCAGCATGAAGAGAAACGTTTACATCTCCTTCAGCTTGATCTTTTTCATCGTGTGCATGGTTCTATTCTGGCTGTTGTTCACCAGCGGACGGCTCTGGCTTCCTCCCCGGTACTGGCAGTGGGTTCCCATGCTCTACTGGTTCTGGGCAGAAATGTTCATCCTCACGTCTGTCACTCAATTCTGGATTATGATCAATGATATCTACACTCCCCGTCAGGCCAAGCGGATGGTTGGCTTTTTGGTGAGCGGCGGGCTGCTGGGTGGAGTGGTCGGGGGGCTGCTCTCTTCTCGCCTGATCGCGGCCAGAATTGTCACCACCGAGTCGCTTCTTCTCATTCCTCCTTTGATGCTCGGCGCCTGCCTTGTGCTCATCAATATCGCCGCCCGATTATCCGGGAAAGAAAAAAACGCAGAATTCGTAAGGCAGGGAGATGTGAAGCCGAAGGCCGGCTACCTTGAAAGTTTCCAGATCATTCGGAAAAACAGACATCTCTTGCTTCTGAGCGGAATCATGGTCATGACCATTATCGTCTCCACGCTGATCGATTTTCAGTTCAACTCCGCGGTCAAAGCCCATTTCGCTTCCTTTGAGAATCCCAAGAATGCCATGACCTCATTTTTGGGAACATTCTTTGCGGGATTGCTCGTTTTCTCCTATTTGTTTCATGTCTTATCCACCAACCGCATCTTGAAAAATTTTGGCATCCAGGTCGCTCTTCTGATCACACCGGTATGCTTGATGTTAGGGGCGGCTGCCTTTTTCGTTTTTCCCGGAATCCTGATGGGAGTGCTCACCAAAGGCGCGGATAAAAGTCTTGCCCATTCCCTGAGCCAGTCGGTCAGGGAGCTTCTCTATATTCCCATTTCTCCCGAAATCAAGTACAAAGCCAAGCTGTTCATCGATATGTTCGTCAATAAATTCGCCAAGGGTCTGGGGGCTATTCTGATTCTGCTCTATCTTCTCGTCTTTCATCCGGCTATCTTCCGGATTGATTTTGTGGAGATCAAAAATATCAGGGGAATTGGCCTGATCATTATTGCCGCCGCCGTTGTTTGGGGTCTCCTCAACACCATGATTACCAGAGAATACGTGAACATTGTCAAGCGAAGCCTCAGGATCAGATGGCAGGAAGCCGATAAATTGATCGAGGAGAAAATCGACATCGACATGACCAGGCTGGTCTTCGATACCCTGGAGAGCAAGAACCGGAGCTCTGTTTTATATGCCATGAACCTCTTTGACCTGGTCAAAAAAGAAAAGATGAGCCCTGAGCTCAAAAAAATCATCGGCTATAAATCCGACCAGATCATGGCCAGTTCCATGGATTCGCTTCTTGACCTGGATGGAGAGGTTTTGATGCCGGAGGTGGATGACACTCTGGATGAGGAAACCCTGGGAACTCAGGTCAAGGAGATCATGTCCCTCGACGTTTACCAGGAGCTCATGAAAGAGCACCTGGACAGGGTCATCAGCGGGGCCGGAAAGGAGGCGGAAGTCTCCCGGATGGAAGCAGCCAAAGTTATGGGGATGATGACTCCCTCTCCCTCTCTCATCCAGAACCTCAACAAGCTCCTCAGGGATAAATCGCCCGAAGTCGTCAATTATGCTGTGGAGAGTGCCGGCAAGCTGAAAAAGAGGGAATTTGTGCCTTACATCCTCCAGCACCTGAGCCATCCCGGCGTGAAGAGGTCTGCCCATGAAGCTCTGGTCAGCTATGGAGAAAAAATCATCGGGACGTTAAAAGATTATTTGGGAGATCCCGAACAGGACATAAAATTGCGCAGGGCAATCCCTGGTATCCTGGCCGAGTCAGGCTCCGAGAGAGCCGCTGACTTGCTGGCTCTGGAGTTGAAGAAAGAGGATCAGGAGATCGAGCCTGAGATTATCGCCTCCATGTACAGGTTGAGATCAAAAAGCCCCCGGATTCAGTTTCCGGCCAAAATCATTCTGCCGCTCATCCTGCTGAAGATCAGAGAAGCTTACCTGATTTTAATGGAGATCCACAATCTGATGGCGGATAAGAAAAAGGATTTTCTGGCCAGAGACCTGGAGAAGAATCTCTCCCGGTCCCTGAAATATATTTTTGAGCTGTTAAGCCTGATCTATCCCCGTGAAGACGTGATTAAAGCCTACCAGAATATCTGTGCCGGGACAAAGAGCTCAATCGATTATTCCATCGAGCTTCTCGACAACATGGTCAGGCGGAATGTGATGGAGGCGCTCCTGCCCCTGATCGAGGATATTCCTCTGGAGGATAAGGTCAGAAGAGGTAAACGCCTGCTCAAGACCCTCGAGCGAATCAAATTGTCTTGAAATCCGGCTCTGCGCAGATTATAATGAGGAAGCCAAAATGCCGAAGCTCTTTGTCTATCCGAAGAAAGGTGAGGAGCTTGTCTTTCCCCTCAAAAAAGAAAAAATCTCCATTGGTCGTTCCGCCGATAACGACATCCCCATCCTGGACCCCTTCTGCTCAGGCCAACATGCCTTCATTTACCCCAGAGATGACGGCTATGTTGTCAGGGACAACAACAGCAAGAACGGGACGTTCCTCAACGGTAAAAGGATTCAAGCCGAGACAGAGCTTAAAAAGGGCGATGAAGTTCTCATCGGTTCGACCCGCATTATCTTCGATGACCGGCTGGCCACAAACGTGGAGGTGATGGATGTCTCCTCCCGGACGGCAAACATCAACACCATCATCCAGGTCGAAGATATTCTGAAAAAGGCCGACGTGGATACCACCTTGAAGGCCTCCTTTGCTACTGCCGATTTCGAAAAGGTCAAAACAGAGCACAGGGCGTTCTCCGTGCTGAGCGAGGTGAGCAAGGCGCTCATTCTCCACAAGCCGCTGAGCGAGCTTCTTGATAGCATCATGGACCTCATCTGCGAAAACCTTCCCATGGACAGAGGGATTTTAATGCTCAAGGAGGGGAATCCGCCGCAGTTCATTCCCAAGGTGGTCCGCATCAACAGCGAGAGCCTCAAGAATCAAAAGATTCAGGTCAGCCAGAGCATCATTAACATGGTGGTGAGCAAGAATTCGTCGGTTCTGACCTCTGATGCCCAGGCCGACTCGCGGTTCAGGGCCCAGGACAGCATCATCCGCTTCAACATCCAATCTGCGATGTGCGTGCCTCTCTGGAACAACAGGGAAATCATCGGAATCATCTATTCCGACCGCATCTCCCTGCTCGACCAGTTTACCGATGATGACCTCAAACTGCTCACCCTCCTCTCCAACCTGGCGGCGGTCAAGATTGAGAACGCCGGGCTTATCGAGCAGGCCATCGAGAAAGAGAAAATGGAGAGGGAGCTGGATCTGGCGGCCAAGATTCAAAAAGACTTTCTGCCCAGGGAAAGTCCCACTTTCGAAAATTATGACATTGTTGGCTCCAATGTCCCCTGTTACCAGGTCGGAGGCGATTATTATGATTTCATCCCCATCGACGAAAACCGGCTGGGAATTGTCATCGCCGATGTTTCAGGAAAAGGCGTCAGCGCCTCCCTCCTGATGGCTTCACTCAGGGCTGCCATTCATTCCGAGCTTTACCCCAAGTACAGAATCGAAAAGATGGCTGCTAAACTGAATGATTTTGTCCACCGCAGCTCTTCATCCAACAGTTTCATTACCTTTTTCTTCTGCGAGCTGGACAAGAAAACCGGTGACCTCATCTACATCAACGCCGGTCATAATCCACCGCTCGTTATCGATACAAAGGGCCGGGTCAGGCTACTGGAGGCCTGCGGTCTGTGTCTGGGCATGTTTCCTTCGGTAAACTATGAAGTCAAATCCGTCGAACTGGAAGTGGGCGACACCGCTTTTCTTTTTACGGACGGAATCACCGAGAGCCGCAACAGGGCGAACAAGGAATTCAGCGAGGAAAGATTGATCAGGCTCCTCGAAAAGCATTGCAAATTGCCGGCTCAGGAACTTCTGGAAAAGGTCAACGAGGAAGTCGACAAGTTCACTGCCGGCGCTGAAAAGATGGATGATCAGACCATGGTCATCATTCGCAGAACCTGTTAATGCCTCCCTCTTCCAGCACCTGTTGATTTCCGATCGTTTCATTTT
>CAYZDV010000061.1:0-11579 GCA_964477275.1 uncultured Eubacteriales bacterium | reverse complement strand
CACGGAAAAAATGCTTCCCCTGAAATCTTTTCGCTTCAAAAAGGAACGCTCATTGGATATAATATTTCTTTCTAATTCGAGTTAATAACCGAAAAAAGCCTCGCAGTAAGCCATCATATATCTGTAGAAGGTAAAAAATCTTCAAAATTCGGGTTTTCAAGATGAGTAAAGACACCCTAAATAGCGGAGCGGCGGCTGCTCTGCAGCGGATCAAGGAAGCGGAAAGAGAAGCACGCCAGATCATCTCCATGGCCCGAGAGGAAAAAGCGGCCAGAATCATTGAAGAGGCCGGGGAAGAAGCCAGGAAAATCAAAGAAAACCGTATCGCTCAGGCCAGAAAGAAAGCGGAAGAGAAGAAGCAGGCGATCGTTGAGGAGGCGGTGAAGGAAGCGGAGCGAATCCGGAAGGACGGAGAGAAAGAAATCGATTCCCTGCATCGGAAGGCCTCCTCGGCCATGCCCGGAGCGGTGACGAAAATCGCTCGAAAGGTCCGCCGTTTCCTGGAAGGGAAAATTCTCTAACCATGGCCATCGCCGCACTTCAAAAGTTTCATCTCCTTGCCCACTCCGGCGTGAAAATGGATGTCCTCTCTTCCCTTCAAGAAGAGGGGTTGATTCACCTGGAAGAGGTCGATACGAAAGGACTGGAGCTTCGGGCCTCCTTGCCAGAGGTCTCTTCCATTGAACGCGACCTGGCCCGCGTGTCCCACGGCCTGACCTATCTCGCACGCTGGGAAAAAACAGGTTTTGTGCAGAAGCTCATATCTCCCAAACCGCAGCTTTCCCGCCGGGAGAGAGTAAAAGCTCTGGATTTTGATTACCTCTCTGTTCTGGACAGGCTTGAAAGACTGGAGGAGGAGGCCGAGAGCATCGAGTCAGACATCCGCTTTCTGAAGAGAGAAAACGAATTTCTTCTCTCCCTCTCAGGGCTCGATCTGCCCATCAAGGCCTTTACCCCCACCGAGTCGACAGAGCTCTTCCTCGGCATCCTGGCTGCCAAACAGATTGAAGGCCTTCAGAGGATGGCTGATGAGGAGGCTCTCTGGTATGAGGTGATCAAAAGGGAGAAGAGAAAACTCTATCTTCTGCTCATCTATCCGCTCAAAGAGAAAGAAGTTTTTGGGCAGAGGCTCAAAGAGCTCGGTTTTTCTCCCGTCTATTTCACCGAACACATGCTCAACAGGGCCGGGGAGGAGGACAGAGTCCGGGATGTCATGGAGAATATAGACCGCGAAATCGAGGAAAAGAGAAAAAGGCTCGAGGAGCTGGAAAAAGAAGGCCAGAGCCTTCTCGTCCACCGCCAGAAGCTGATGCTCGTTCATGATGTGCTGTTCAACGAGCGGGAAAAAATTTCTTCCTCGCGTCTTCTGGGAGAGACCGAGCGCGTTTTTTACCTGGAAGGCTGGGTGCGTTCCGCCGATGTGCAAAAACTCGAATCCCGGCTCAAGCCCTATTCCGGTGTGACAGAGGTCTTTCTCCACGACCCTCTTCCTGAGGAGGATCCTCCGGTTGTCCTGGAGAACCCCGCTCCCTGCCGGCCTTTCGAGCTGGTCACCAGACTCTACGGGCTCCCCCGCCAGAAATCCTTTGACCCCACCCTTCCCATGGCTCCCTTCTTTTTTCTTTTTGTCGGCCTCTGCGTTAGTGAGGCCGGCTACGGTCTTCTGGTCACCCTCTTGAGCCTCCTTTTCCTCAAGCTGGCCAGGCCCAGAGGAGGCCTGCGTCAATTCCTGACTCTCATGGCCTATCTGGGGGGATCAACCGCCGTTCTCGGAGCCCTGATCGGGGGCTGGTTCGGTTTCCCTCTCCGAAAGCTGATGATCATCGACCCGCTCCAGGATTCCCTCTCTTTCCTCGGCATTGCGCTCGCTCTGGGCTTCATTCAAGTGTGGTTTGGCACCCTGCTGAACATGATCAACGGACTCAAAAATAAAAGTTATCTTCAGCCGATCTTCGTCCAGGGAGGATGGCTGCTGCTTCTGCCTTCTCTCGTTCTCTATCTTTATCCTCAGACCCGACAATCCCTCTGGGGGATTCTCTCTCTTCTGGGAGCGGCCGGGATTGTTTTTTTTGCCGCGCCGAGCCGCAACCCCCTGGCCCGCTTTTTCGGCGGACTCTACAGCCTCTACGATATATCCCGCTATCTTTCCGACGTTCTGTCTTACTCGCGCCTTCTCGCCCTCGGCCTGGCCACGACCGTCATCGCAATGGTGGTCAACACCCTGGTGCAGTCGGTCAGCAGCATCCCCTGGGTGGGCTGGCTCCTGGCTGCGGTGATTTTCAGCGGTGGCCATCTGTTCAACCTGGCCATCAGTTTTCTCGGCGGGTTCGTGCATTCAATGCGTCTTCAGTTCGTCGAATTTTTCAGCAAGTTTTTCAAGGCGGGCGGGAAACCCTTCAAGCCATTCGAGCTTGCAGGCAAGTTCGTGGAATTTACCTGAATTGGTTAGAATTTGGTTAGAATATAGAACAAAAAAGAGGAGGAAGATATGGCCTTAGGTATGACTTTGGCGATATTCGGCGGCGCCCTGGCTGTCATCCTCGGCGGGATAGGCTCGGCCATCGGCGTGGGCTTGGCCGGCCAGGCTTCCAGCGGCGTCATGACCGAGGACCCGGAGAAATTCGGCATTCTTCTGCTCTTCGTGGCCCTGCCCGGCACCCAGGGAATTTACGGGTTTCTGAGCGCCTTCCTGGTCTTCCTCAAGCTGGGTCTGGCCTCGGGGGCAATGGCGCAGCCCGACGTTTACCAGGGAGCCCAGATTCTCGTCGCCTGCCTGCCCGTGGCCTTCACCGGCCTCATTTCGGCCATTCATCAGGGCAAGGTGTGCGCTTCGGGCGTCTACATGGTTGCCAAGCAACCCAAGGACCTGATGAAGCCGGTCATCATGGCGGCCCTGGTCGAGACCTATGCCGTCCTGGGGCTCCTGGTCACCATCCTCGTGCTCAACTGGATTGTTCTTTAACCCTGGGCGTGAAATGGGAGAAGACCGCGTATGAGCCTGGAGAGCATCCTCAAAAGAATCATGGATGACGCCCGGTCCGGGGCAGAAAACATCATCCGGGAATCCCGCCAGAAGGCCGAAGAGATCAAAAAGAAGGCTCAAATAGAAGCAGAGGAGCTGGCCGAAGCCATGCTGAAAGAAGCTGAACGGCAGGCGCGGCTTGAAGCCAGCCGTCTCATCACCCAGGCGAATCTGGAAAAGAAGCTCAGGGTCCTATCTTCCAAAAGAGAGCTCATCGAGGAAGTGCTGGAGAAGGCCTTCGGTGAAGGGGCGTCGGGCCAGAAGGAGATCAGGAGGAAAGTTATCCTGAAAGAGGGGGAGAAGGAAGAACCTTTTGATGAGGAAAGGCTCAAAGACGAACTTCGCCAAGCCCTGGAGAATGAGATTATTACCGCTTTAGGACTATGAAGAGACCGTCCCGACTCGATTATGCCTATGCTGTCGGCCGGGTCCGCGCCCTGGAAAAGTGGTTGGTGGAGAGATCCGTTTTCAGAGAGGCGGTGGAGGAGAGCGATTTCGCCTCGGCGATGAAGCTGGTTTTTGATGCCGGAGGCTTCTCCGAAGAGATGATCCGGGTCAGGGATTCCGACGAGCTGGATGACTGCCTGGACAGGGAAGAAGAAAAGACCCGCCGACTGCTGAAGGAAATTCTCCTCGAAAAGGAGATTCTCTTCCTTTACCTCGAAGACGCTCGGCCGGCGAAAGCACTGGCCATTGCCTTGAGGACAGGCTATTCTTTCCTGAGAGATTATGTCCGGCATAGAATCGACCTGGCCAACATCAAGATATTCTTTCGCATCAAGTACATGGGCCTGGGCAGAGAAAAAATGGAAGAACTGGCGATCCACGGCGGGTTTCTGGAGCCAATGGTCTTGCTCCATCATTTTGACCAGCCTTTACTGGAGGTCGGAGAAAGGCTCACGGGAAGTCCTTACCAGGACCTTTTCTCCAGGGCTGCCGCTGCTCTGGAATCCAGGGATACGTTCCTTGTCCTGGAAAGGGCCATCGAGGATTTTCAGATGGGCTATCTGCGGAAAGCCAAACAGATTGTCTTCGGTCCTGAGCCTGTTTTTGCTTACGGCCTGGCCCGGAAACGGGAACTGTTCCTGGTGCGGCTGGTCGGAGCGGGGAAGATCCATCACATTCCCGCCGAATATATCAAGGAAAGGATCAGCGATACCTATGTTTGACAAGGTTGCGGTGGTCGGGGATGCCGACCTCGTTTTGGCCTTCAGGGCTCTGGGAATAAAGGTTTTTTCTCCCCGGAATGTCGAGGAAGCCCGGCAGGCACTGGAGACGGTGCAAAGGGAAAATTACGGCCTTTGCTTCGTCCACGAAAGCCTCCTGGAGCATCTGAAGCCCGAGCGCGAGGCCTTGGCGCCGAGGTTCTGTCCTGTCGTTGTCGGATTTTCCGATTACAGGAAGATCACCGACCGCCTTCAACAGATGATGAGGGAGTTGGCCATCAAAGCCACAGGTTCGGATTCTTTGGTTAGAAGAAGAGGAGAAGATGAAACACAGTAGGATCATCCGTGTTGCCGGTCCGCTGCTGGTGGCCTCAGGATGCATGGGGGCCAGGATGTACGATATGGTCAGGGTTGGCGAGCTGGGGCTGATCGGCGAGATCATTGAGCTTAGAGAGGACCTGGCCTTCATCCAGGTCTACGAGGACACCACCGGAATCGGTCCGGAAGAGCCGGTTTTCCTGAGCGGAAAGCCGCTCAGCGTTGAGCTGGGCCCGGGATTGCTGAGCTCCATCTATGATGGCATCCAGCGGCCGCTGGACATCATCCGCAGTCAGAAAGGAGACTTCGTCACCAGGGGAGTCGAAGTCCCTCCTCTGGACAGGAAGAAAAAATGGGGTTTCACTCCCCTGACGAGCAAAGGCCAGACTGTCAGAGAGGGAGATTTCCTCGGAGAGGTCCAGGAAACACCTCTCGTCAAACACCGCATCATGGTTCCTGTCGGAGTGGCCGGAGAGGTGGTCGAGGTCAAGAAGGGGAAGTTTACCGTCGAGGAAGTGGTGGCCCGCATCCAGACCGGCAAAGAGGTCAGGGAACTCAAGATGTACCAGGCCTGGTCGATCCGCAAGAACCGCACCGTCCATGAACGGCTGATGCCCGATGAGCCGCTGACCACCGGACAGAGGGTGCTTGATACGCTTTTCCCTCTGGCCAAAGGCGGCACCGGCTGTGTGCCCGGACCTTTCGGGAGCGGAAAGACGGTGGTCCAGCATCAGCTGGCCAGATGGTCGAATGCCCAGATTATCGTCTTCGTAGCCTGCGGAGAAAGAGGCAACGAGGTGGCCGACCTTCTCCTCAGTTTCCCTGAGCTCGAGGACCCTCACACCGGACGGCCCCTGATGGAGAGGACGGTCATCATCGCCAACACCTCCAACATGCCGGTGGCGGCGCGCGAAGCCTCCATCTACACCGGAATGACCATCGCCGAATACTTCCGTGACATGGGCTTCTCGGTAGCACTGATGGCCGACTCCTCCAGCCGCTGGGCCGAAGCCCTCAGGGAGATTTCCGGCCGGATGGAAGAGATGCCCGGCGAGGAGGGCTATCCCGCCTATCTGGCCAGCCGCATCGCCGAATTCTACGAGCGGGCCGGGAAGGTCATCTGCCTCGGTTCGGACCGCAGGCAGGGAGCGTTGAGTGTGATGGGTGCGGTCTCACCGCCCGGCGGCGACCTGTCCGACCCCGTTGTCCAGGCCACGCTCAAGGTGGTCAAGGTCTTCTGGGCCCTGGACGACAGGCTGGCCAACATGCGGCACTTCCCCGCCATCAACTGGCTGCTGAGCTACTCCCTCTATGTCCCGAATATCAGGGATTACTGGACAACCCGTGTGGCCGAAGAATTTCCCGACCTCAGGCAGGAAGCCATGCAGCTTCTCGAGGAGGAATCCGAGCTTCAGGAAATCGCCCGGCTGGTGGGAGTGGAATCCCTCTCAGCCCGGGAAAGGCTCGTCCTGGAGTCGGCGCGCTCGATAAGGGAAGATTTCCTCCATCAGAACGCTTTCCATCCCCAGGATACCTACACTTCGCTCAGGAAACAGTATCTGATGCTGCGGATCATCCTCCACTTCCACCATCTGGGCCTGAAAGCCCTCGAGGAGGGCCTGCGGCTGGAGCACGTTTTGAACCTGGAAATCCGGGAGAAAATATCCAAGATGAAATTCCTCCCTGAGGATGACGCGGGCATTCTGGAGCTCTACATCGAGGTGGATAAAGTCTTCAGGGAATTGAGACAGAAGAACGTGCAGGGTGAGGACAATGTATAGAGAATATCTGACCGTTTCCAACATTGTCGGGCCGCTCGTGATCGTGGAGAAAATCAGGGATGTCAAGTTCGGAGAGCTGGTGGAACTCGAGACAGCGGATGGGCTCTTACGCCGGGGAACCGTTCTCGATATTTCAACAGAGAGAGCCGTCGTCCAGGTCTTCGAGGGGACGGTCGGACTCGATGTGGATAAGTCCAGGGTGAGGTTTCTCGGGCGTTCCCAGAACCTGGCAGTTTCGGAGGATATCATCGGCCGGATCTTCGACGGCTCCGGCCGGCCGAAAGACCGCGGACCCCGGATCATCGCCGAGAAAACGCTGGACATCACCGGGCACCCCATCAACCCCGATGCCAGGGACTATCCTTCGGAGTTTATCGAGACCGGCATCTCTTCCATCGATGGAATGAACCCTCTGGTCAGGGGCCAGAAGCTGCCTCTTTTTTCAGGCAGCGGTCTTCCCCATGCCCGGATCGCGGCCCAGATTGCCCGCCAGGCAAAAGTCCTCGGGAAAGAGGAGAAGTTTGCCGTCGTGTTCGGCGCCATGGGCATCACCTTCGAAGAGGCGAGCTTCTTCATCGAGGATTTTCGCAACACCGGCGCTCTGGAGAGGGCTGTGCTCTTTCTCAACCTGGCCAACGAGCCTTCCATCGAGCGCATCGCCACCCCGCGGCTGACTCTGACCTGTGCCGAGTATCTCGCCTTTGATCTGGACATGCATGTCCTGGTGATTCTGGTGGACATGACCTTTTACGCCGAGGCACTCCGGGAGATCTCCGCGGCCCGGAAGGAGATTCCGGGCAGGAGAGGCTACCCGGGCTACCTCTATACCGACCTGGCCTCGATGTATGAGCGGGCGGGAAGGATCAAGGGCAAGACTGGCTCCATCACCCTCATCCCCATCCTGACAATGCCGGAGGATGACAAAACCCATCCCATCGCCGACCTGACCGGCTACATCACCGAGGGGCAGATCATGCTCAGCCGGGAGATCCACAGGAAGGGGATTTACCCGCCGATCGACGTCCTGCCCAGCCTTTCCCGTCTCAAGGACAAAGGAATCGGCGAGGAAAAAACACGGGAGGACCACGCCGATGTTCTCAACCAGCTCTTTGCCTGCTATGCCCGCGGCAAGGAAGCCAGGGAGCTGGCCCTGATCTTGGGCGAGGCCGCCTTGAGCGATGTGGACAAGCTGTATCTGAAGTTTGCCGCCCTCTTCGAGGATGAGTTTGTCAGACAGGGCGAGTTCGAATCCCGCTCGGTCATTGATACCCTGGACCTCGGCTGGAAACTGGTGCGGACCATTCCCAGGACAGAGCTCAAGAGAATCCGGCCAGAGTATATTGATAAATATTACCGGGAAAAAGAATGAGGCTCAGCGTCAACCCAAACCGCATGGAGCTTCTCCGCCTCCGGCGGCGGATGGTGCTGGCCGAACGGGGACACAAGCTCCTCAAGGATAAGCTGGAGGAGATCATGCGTCGGTTTCTCCAGCTCATGCGCCAGCTTTCGGAGCTTCAGGAAACGGTCGGAACAAAAATGGAAAAAGCGCTCCTTTCCTTTGCCCTGGTCCGGGCC
This sequence comes from uncultured Eubacteriales bacterium, assembly GCA_964477275.1. Lineage (GTDB taxonomy): Bacteria > Acidobacteriota > Aminicenantia > Aminicenantales > Aminicenantaceae > CAYZDV01. The sequence goes on along the minus strand of CAYZDV010000061.1, from coordinate 3,717 downwards.
CGCAACTCCCGCCCGGAGCTGGAACGTCTCATCCCTGAAGGGAAGCTGGTCCTCACCGCAAAGAGAGAAAGAGTGTTCAACCTCGCCATTCCCCGCTTTGAGATCAAAGAGCTGGAATTGTCTGATTATGATTTACTGAACACGGAGAGCGAGCTCGATATCGGGATCAAGAAGCTGAAGGAGATGCTGGAGGACCTCCTCGAGCTGGCCCGGCTCTGGAAAGCGGTGGAGCTTCTTTCTCATGAGATTGAGGTCACCCGGCGGCGGGTCAACGCCCTGGAGCACATCCTCATCCCAAGCATCAAAGAAACCATCAGCTACATCGCGGGCCGGCTGGAGGAGATGGAGCGCTCCTTCCAGGTCCAGTTAATGAGGGTCAAGGAGGTCGTCCGCCGCCACTAGTAAAAAAGGGGACAGGCCCCTTTTTTACTTTTTTACTCATACAAAAGGTAGGGCTGGCGCTTTTCCCTGAATACTCCCTCCTCCTTCTCCATCTCCGAGATGAGCTCTTCGAGGCTCATCTGGGCCATGATAAAGCGGGTCAAGAGCTCATTCCCGAACATCTGGCTGAGGGCACGGGAGTTGACGGAGACATCGGCCCGGTGTTTTTCGAGCAGCGCCTGGACAAAGGCAAGGTAAAAGCGGATGGGGCGAACTTTTCCCTTGTCCTGGACCCTGACCCGAATTCCGCGGCAGAGTCTATTTTCGTAAATCGGGTGGATAACTTTACCTGGAAGGGATTGGGGGGTGTAGCTGACAGCCTCGAGCTGGAGACCGAACTCCATCCCCCTCTTGAGTTTCTGAATGATGAATGAAGTGTCAAGCCATGGCGCGCCGAACTGAAGGAAAGGATGGCCCGTCCCCCCGCCCTCGTTGAGCTTGAGAGCGCCGAGCATGCCCGCGCCAGGATAGAGGAGCGCGGTCTCCGGCGTGGGCATGTTGGGGGAGGTGGGGATCCAGCGCAGACCGGTGTCTTCCCAGAAGAAGCTCCGCTTCCAGTTTTTCATCCTGACCACGTGGAGGTCAAAATCGCCCGCTATCCATCCCTCGCCCTTGATCATCATGGCCAGCTCACCGGCCGTCAAACCGTACCGGACCGGGATGGGGAGCGCTCCGATGAACGACTCGTATTCAGGCCGCATGAGGGGCCCTTCGATGACTTCCCCTCCCAGGGGATTGGGTCTGTCTAAGACGTATACGGAAATCCTTCCTTCGGAGGCGGCTTCCAGGACATGTTTCAGAGTCGTGATGTAGGTGTAAAAGCGGACTCCCACGTCCTGGATGTCGTAGATGAAGGCTTCGATTCCCTCCATCTGTTCTGGCGTTGGCTTTTTCGTTTTGCCGTAAAGGCTCCAGATGCGAATCCCCCCGAGCAGGCTGTCGGCCACTTCCTCTCCGGCTTCGGCAAGGCCGTCGAATCCATGCTCCGGGGAAAAGATGGCCCTGACCTGATGGCCTTTTTCAACGAAAGCCTGAAGTGTGGACTTTCCGTCGGGAAGAATGGAGGCCTGGTTGATGACCAGCCCGATGGACTTCCCGCGCAGCTCCTGGGGAAAATCTTCGAGGAAGACTTCAGCTCCCAGCTTGACCCGTTTTTCGGCTGCCGAAGACATTCCGGCCACCATAAGGAAAGAGAGCACCGTTCCCCACGCCAGAAGCGTGAGCCAGCCGGCTCGGAATATCTGTTTGGTCATCCGCTTAGTGTTCCTCAGAAATGAGGTGGAAGAGGTACTGGCGCAGACCTTTTTCGTTGACGATGCCCAGAGCTTCCTGGTTGGAAAGGCCGCGTTGAAGCCGCAGCGATTCGAGGATGCGGATGATGGAAAGGGCCACTTCGGCCGTCTGGCCGGCTTCCTGTCTCTTGTCCTTGAGAAAGCCGATGGAATCGAAGAGCACGGCGTTGGCTTCAGCGTAGGAGATGGGCTCTCGAGGCTCAAAGCGCTCCGCCCACTGGGACCGCGTCAGGTAGTCATTGACGTGGGACTGGATGAGGTAGGTGGCCCGCCCGATGAGCTTGAGGTTGCCGGGGCTGACGCTGGTCATGGTGTTGCCAATGACTTTGCCCAGGCGAGCCATGACCGCAGTGGAATGGGCGTTGAGAAGGAGTTTCAGGGCCAGCTGCTGATTGAGGCCGAGCGGGTCGTTCTGGGTTCCGATTCTGACAACCACCAGGGAATCTTCGCCCTGAAAATCCAGCCCGCGGATTTTCCCGACGAGCCTGGAAACTTTGCTCGACGGCCAGTCCGTTACCAGGATGAGAGCAACCTTCCCATCCCTGCTGGAAAAAAGGTCGATGAAGCGCCGAAACTCGGAATTCTTCTTTGCGAGCTCCTTTTCCTCGGGCGTGAGGCAGACCGCCACGGCCAGGTCTCCTGGCTCCGGCCCCCGCTTCCTCAGGTTGAACGCAGAGAGGGAAAAATCATAGAGGAATTGCTGGTCGTCGCCGGCGTTCCCCAGGCTCTCCAGAGCGGCTTTCCTGAGATAGGAATCTTCGATTTTTTCCTCAAACGCCTCCCTGTAGAATTCGGGAGCGAGGCCGCGAAACGGCCTTCCCAGAAAACCGCGCCATGCCTCCTCAAGGCCGGCCGCTGGCGTCCAGACCTGAATCCAGCATTTTCGATGCGGCTCTTTCACCGTGTCCAGTGCAAAAAGGCGGAAAGTCGGGCTTCGCTCGGTGCTGTCGATGAAAACGGTTATCAGCCCCTCGTGCGCAAAGTAGGTCGAGAATCGTCCTGAAGCGTAGGTGCTGGCTTCAAGCTGAGTGAACCTGGCAATGTCCCCGATGGAGCTCTTCACCTGTTCCAGAAGCCTGGAGAAATCCCTTAACTTCCTCTCGAGCCGGATTTCGCTCGTGAAGCCCACACCGGCCATCTCTTTTTCGGAGAGAAATCTTCTCAGGGTTCGGTCAATGCCTCTCTGGAGAATGTTCCCGATGACAAAGGTCTCAATGGTCGTTGCCTGCATCCGGGTTGACCCTGCGATGGCCTGAGGGCCGGTGGCGAGGTTGATTTTGGTGATGCCCGGCTCTTCAAGAACGCGGCGGCTCCGCTCAAAGGGGTAGAGCTTCTCGTCGGGGTTGTTGTAGACAAAGTAGAGCTTCTTTCGGCTCTCTCCGGGATCATAGGCGTTTTCGTTTTTCCACTGGTCGAGAGCGGCCAGAATCGTGCCGATGACGGATGAAGTTTCGCCGCCTTCGGTGACGCAGATGACCACATCCCCCCGGCGGATTTTCCTGTCTTCGAGCTGGAGGCGGCCGATGAGCTGCAGGTCTTCAAACCCTTCCAGAGAGCTGATGAGCGCCCTGTCTCCACCGGTCATCTCGCCGATGAGCCGCTCTTCGACCGAGTCTCCGAGCTGCGGCTGAAGCTTTTTCCAGAGCCTGGCCTTTCCCTTGACTTTTCTCCAGAAGGGACGCCAGAAGGTACTTTCCATCTGTTTGGCCAGCCGCCCGGTCGCCCCGCAGCCGTAGATATAAACCTGCTGACCGGAGAGAAGAGCCTCTTCGACGGCCCCGGAAGCCTGTTCCAGAATATCTGTTTGACTGGTCAGGGCCTCAAGCTTCTTCACGATGTCCTCGTCCACCGAGAAAAGCTGGCTCAGCCCTTTGCTGCAGTTTTTCTGGATGTCTTCGCTCAGGTTCCAAGTTTTGATGTGACGCTGCTCGGTGACAAGGGTATGAAGCTGGAATTGTGTCTTGCTCAGGACATAATCGATGGA
>CAYZDV010000060.1:0-11694 GCA_964477275.1 uncultured Eubacteriales bacterium | reverse complement strand
CGGATTCCGGCCAGCAGACAGAGAAGGCCGCTTTTCACGGGGTTTGTGCCTGTGGAGGCGATGCTTAGCGAAAACCGCTCCTGGCGAAGCTTTCTGATAAGCCTCAGAAATCCAGGGAGGCCTGAATGCGTTTCTGGCCCGGCCACAATTTTCCTGTCGATGAGGAAGCTTGCTTCCAGGACTTTCTCTGCTCCGAAAGGGCCGAGCAGGAAAACAAACTCTGCCGAAGGAAGCGCCTTCCTCATGGCTTTGAGCGCCGGCGTCAAAAAAATCATGTTGCCGATGCCGCCCATCATGATGATGAGGATCTTCCGGGCGTTATTCGAATCAAACGGCCTCATCGTCTCTGCGTCCTTTTCTGAGCCTGGCGATCTGCGCCTCTGCGGCTTCCGTCATCTCCTCGACGGTGATCAATGTCAGGCATTCGTGGGTGTTCAGCGGGCAGCGGCCCTCGTTACATGGCATACAGGCCAGATTTTTGCGGAGGACAATGTGTCCTTCTCCCTGAGGCCACCATCGTTCGGGCAGAGTCGGTCCCATGGTGGACACGGTCAGGGTTCCAAGAGCAGCGGCCAGATGAAGCGGTCCGGAATTGTTGCAGATGAGGACGTGGCAGGTTTGAATCAAGGCCAGTAGGTTCCCAAGGCACTGGTTGATGAAAGCGATGGGGTGTTGGGTCATGTTGGCCTTTATTTCTGCGATGAGTTTCTCTTCTTTAGGCCCGCCCATGAGGATGATTCTCGCTTTGTGTTTCTTGATCAGCCTATCCGCCACTTCGGCAAACCGGCTGGCCGGCCATCTCTGGGTGGGGTAGTACCCTCCGGGGTGGATGCCCACAAGCAGGTCTTGTTCACCGACATTGTTTTCTTTGAGAAAACTCTGGATGACGGCCGAGGCTTTTTCTGATGCGGTAATGGCGGGACTCCTGTCTCCGGTATCCAGGCTGATGGCCCTGACGATATTCAGGATCTCCTCACTGGCATGAAGGGAGTGGCCCGGATGTCTGACCGAAGAGTGGAAGGGAAAACCCCGGCCGGAAGTGCCATAGCCCACCCGGAACCTGGCTCCGCTCCAGAAAGCGAGCAACGCGCCCTCCAGAGTATGGTCACAGGTGAAATCCACGGCCAGGTCAAATTTCTTCCTGGAAAATCTCCTGAGCTGCCGGGCTTTCTGGAGGAAAGATGACCCGGGGGTCCAGGTGATGATGTTATCGATATACGGAATTCTTTCCAGAATGTCTTTGACCTCGTCGCCGGCAAAAACAGTCACCTGGCACCGGGGAAGGCTTTCCTTGACAGCCCTTAAGGCAGGGATGGAAAGGATGGTATCGCCCACCCTTTTCAGGGCGATGACAAGGACCTTTTCTGCCGAATCTTTCCTGAACGCTTTCTTTCGCCAGAAAAAGACCAACCCGGAAAAAATCGAGAGGACGATTCTTCTCAGATAGAGATACATCCTCCTGCGGAGTTTTCGTCTCATTGAAGTTCATGCCTTAAAAACAATCTCTTCTCCGTTTTTTCGCTTATTCTGCCTTGAGCGCGTAGGCCTTCATTGCCTCCCCGTAGTTTTTTCCGGTCAGGGCATGGATGCCGGAGGTCAGGAAATCCACGATTTTTTTGGAAAACTCGATCTGGGCCAGGTCCAGATTGACCTCCACCACTTTGAATCCTGCCGCATTGAGCAGGGCGGCGAGGCTCTGGGTGGTGAAGTGCCAGAGATGGAGCTCTTTGGCGTTCACGGAAAAGAGCTTGAGGCGCTTTCCCCTGGCCAGGACATAGAGGACCCGGGTGATATAATTGTCCAGGTTGGGGACCGCCACCAGGAGCAGCCCATTTTTTTTGAGCACCCGGTGGATTTCCTTGAGGGCGGCCTTCGGATCGGCCAGATGCTCGAGACAGTGCCAGAGCGTGACCAGGTCAAAGCTTTCTGACGGCAAACGGGCCTCCTCCAGTTCGCCCCTGAAAACATCGAGCTCGAGAACATGTTGAGCGTAGCGGCAGGCGTATTCGGAGATTTCGGTGCCGAAAACCTCAAATCCCCCTTCCCGGGCGAGTTTCAGAAATGTCCCGCACCCGAAGCCCACATCCAGCAGCCGGCCGTTGCTTTTGTGCTTCTGGAGGTCTTTGAGCCGCCTCTTCCACATCGGCACTCTTCTCTTCATCTGCCTTTCAATCCATTCTCTGTAGTAGTCTTCCTGATAATGCTCCTCGATCACTTCCCTGTCAGGATGGGGATTGGTGTAAACAAGGCCGCAGTTCTTGCATCTGACGACTCGATAAGGCTCTTCAGCCTTTTGAACGAGCCGGGTGTCATCCTCTCCGCAGAGGTTGCACTTCACGTGCCGCGGCATAGCAGCTCCTCGTAAACCTCTTCGATTCTGGCCACGTGGGCGTTGATGCTGAAGAGGCGTTCGGCCCTGGCCCTTGCGGCTTCTCCCATTTGTTTTCGTCGTTTCTCATCCGCGATCAAAGTCTGGAGGGCATCGGAGAGCTGATGGGGGTTGTCGGGAGAGATGAGGAATCCGGTTGTGCCTTCTTCCACCGCCTCGGAATTTCCTCCCACCGCGGTGGCGATGACCGGCCTGGCGCAGGCCATGGCTTCGATTATCGCCCGGGAGAAGCCTTCCGCATCGGTTGAGGGGACGACCACGATATCCACGACGCTCAGCAGGCGCTGGATGTCCTGGCGGTAGCCGGTGAAGACCACCCTATCCCTGATTCCGAGGTCCACGGCCAGTTTTTCCAGCTCTTTTCTGAAACCCTGGTTTCCGTTGCCGACGACCAGAAATCGCACTCCAGGGTTTCCTCTCGCCACCAGTGCTGCCGCCTTGAGGAAGACATCCTGGCCTTTGCGGGGGAGAAGCTGGCCCATGGTTCCGACCATCATCCAGCCTTCCGCAATGCGGAATTCCTCTCTGATTTTCCTGTCGCCCGGACGGGGACGGAATTCTTTGAGGTCAACGCCGTTATAGATGACAACGCATTTCCCGGCTTCGTTTCTGAATTTTTCAAACCTTTTTTTAACGGCCTGCGAGACAGCGATGATTTTGCTGGAGAGGTTGAAGAGAAACCTGTCATAGAGTCTTTTTTCAGTGTCGCTGACCCGGGCATGCCAGACCAGGGGAATGCCTCTGTTGCGGACAGCCAGGCCAGCATAGAATGTCTGGCGGGGAGCATCGGTGTGAACCAGGTGGATGCCGGCCTGCAGGATAAACTCCCGGAGCCTGCGGATGGTCGTCAGCGGTCTGAAAATATTCACGTTTTTCAGGCCTCCCATCTTGATTATTTTCGTCTCGATGCCCAGCTTTTCAGCTTTCTCTACCAGACCTCCTTCAGCCGGGCAAACCAGAAAAGGTTTGAATTTGGTCTTGTCCAGCCTTTCCAGGAGAAGCAGGAGGCTCTTCTGTCCGCCGCCGACCATCTGCCCGGAGAGTGAGGTGAACAGGAGGTTATATCTTTTCATCCTGGAGGCCTCTTTTCCGGGCCAGTTCATTTTCGTATATTTTTTCCATCTCTTGAACCATTTTCTTCAGGGTGAATTTTTCTTTCACGCGGAGTTTTCCCTGTTTGCCCATATGCCTGGCCATCTCCGGATTCTTCAGGAGCTGGATGACCGCTTCAGCCAGGGCCTCTTCATTTTTCGGGGGGGCCAGAAGACCGGTCATCCCGTTTCGGACCACTTCGGGAATGCCGCCGATATTCGTGGCCACCACCGGCTTTTCAGCAGCCATGGCCTCAATGGCGGCTATCCCCAGGCCTTCTCTTCCTGATGAGGGAAGGACGAACACATCCATGGCCGAAAGCAAATCCGGAATGTCCTTTCTCAGGCCCAGAAACATGACGGCCGGCTTGATATGGTCCTCTTCAGCCTGGGCTTCCAGGAGGGGCCGCAGAGGCCCGTCTCCGACAATCAGGAATTTGGTCTCAGCAAAGGCATTGAGAATCTTTGTCGCGGCCCGCAGAAAATAAGCATGGCCTTTGTGAGCGGTGAGGGAAGAGACGGTGCCCACAACTGGCGATTCGGGCCTGATCCCGAGCCGGGCCCTGACCCGGGACCCATTCGGGATTCCGGAGAATCTCTCCTCGTCCACGCCGTTGTAAACCACCGCGGTCTTTGAGGGATGAATCCCTTCCTGCCCGACGACGAAGTTCTCTACGGCCCGGGAGCAGCAGACGATCCTGCGGGTGAAGCGGCTGAGGAATCTTTCCATGCGCAGATGGCGTTTTTTGTATTCCCAGTGCGTGCTGTGGACATGAGTGATGAGGATGGACCTTCCGGCCAGGCGGGCGGCCAGCCTTCCGATGACCGAGGCAAAGTAGCCGTGAGTGTGGACGATGTCCGGTTTTTCTTTTCCCAGCAACCGGGCGAGGCTGATAATCCGGAACGGATTGTGGTAGTTCGAAATCCCCGGAATCCGGACTTCCATCTTTTTGGACAGAAGCTCCCGGGCGATGTCTCCTCCGGCGCTGATGCACCAGACAGCCGGATTAAATCTCTTCCTGCTCAGGCCGAGCGCGATGTCCGCGATGACCCTCTCTGCCCCGCCTGTTTTCAGATCTTCCACCAGGTGAAGAACTTTGACCATGGTCAGTTTTCTGCCTGTTTTCTGGCCGCATTCATCAGAGGCCGGGCCGGGCGGCCTTCAATCACGGACAGCATCTCCCGGATCCGATGAAGATAGGTGTGCTTGCGGATGACTTCTTCGTGCCCCTGCTGCGCAATTTTCTGTCTCTGTTCAGGATGATGGAGATAATGGACAATTTTTTCTATGAGATCTTTTGCGTTGTTAAAAATGACAAGATGCTTTCCATCATCGAACAGTTGTTTCACATCCTTCTGGTCGTCGACCAGCAGGAACCCCTGGCAGGCCAGCACTTCGTAAATCCGGGGTGATGCCTGGTAACAGGGAGTGCGGCCGTCCTGATAGTGGATGACGATGTTGATTTTCACACCGGAGAAGATCTTCCGCCATTCTTCAGGCTTGAGCATTCTCTCCCGGGCCTTTTTTCCGAGAGGGTTCTCCGGCGGCAATTTTTTCCATCCCGGGCCCCAGATTTTAAGGTCGAAGTCCGACACGGCCTCCAGCATCCGGGCCCGATTCGGATAGAACGAGCCGACCAGGGCGAGATCGCTGGTCCATTCTTTTCGCTCTTGCGCATTCAAATCTTCGGAGTGATGAATCTCGGGATCGCAGGCAAAGGGAAGCCAGTGCGTGGCCGGGATTCCAGCTGTTTCCAGGAGTTCCCGGGCTTCGGTTCCCCCACAGAAGACATGGGCGTAGAACGGTGCCGCAGCCTTGACGGGTGAAAAATCCAGGGGCGCGTCGATGGTCCACAGCGCTGTTCGGAAGCCTCTGCCTTTCAGCCTTTCCACCGTCTCCGGCAATATCCGGTGGCCGCCGAGGACAACGCAGAGGTCGGGATTTTCCCGGAGAGCCAGAGCCATCAGCCTTCTGTTAAGTCTTTTAAGGTCAAAGCGGTGGAGGAAGGCAGATCTCTGTCTCCAGCGCCCTGGAAAAAGAAAATTCCGGTCGTCAAATGTCAGAAGAGAATGACCCAGACTCTGGATCGCCCTCTCCACATACTCGGTGATGGTCAGAAAGTGCGGGTTGTGATAGCCGGAGAGGAGGATCTTCATTTTGTTCGCCTCAGACCGCGCCTCATCAGCTCGAAAAATCCGGAAAGGACTTCCCGGTCATAGCTGTCAATATACCCTGTTTTCAGGAGAAGGAAAAGGTAGACCGGCATAAAAACAATGCCGGCGACAAGAAGGAACAGCAAAGCCTCCAGCCTGTTTGAGGCCGGCGCATGGAGAAAAAGTGCCTCGAGCACTGCGCCCGCAGTAAAGGAGACAATGAGCGCCAGCCCTGAGAAAAACAAAGGAGCGGCAAAAATTTTTTTGAAAAAGTGAGCGGTGGACTCGCCGATGCGGCGGTTGAAAGAGAGGATGAAAAACAGAGAACCCGCGGTCCCGGCGATGGCGGTGCCCAGAAGGGCTCCGATGAAACCCATGCGGATGATGAGGACAGCGCTGAGGACGACGTTGAGCACGGCGATGAGAACCGAGGAGCGCATCTCGTACTGGGGGATGCCCATTCCCCGCGCGACGAGCCTTGCCATGCTCACCAGGAGCACAAAGACATAGCCGATGCTCAGGATTTGAAGGGCCAGGGCAGAGTCCCTGAATCCGCTCTTGCCCATCCACAGGGTCATGATGGGATGAGCGTGGCCGACCATAAACAGGGCGACAGGAAGAGTGAGAAGGCTGAGGTATTTGGAGCCGCGGTGATAGAGCTTGCGGAGGCTGACTCTGTCGTCCAGAGCATGGAGCTCAGAGGAAGCGGGGAGGATGGCTGGCAGGAGCTGCTCGGGAAAAGAACGGGCGATCCTGGCAATCTTGGCCCCCAGCTCGTAGAGCCCCACAAGACCGGTGTTCAGGAAGTAGCCGAGAAATATCTTGTCCACGTGCATGTTGATGAGCTCGGCGATGGAAGCGACCCGGACATGGATTCCGTAGGCCAGCGTCTTTTTAAAAATCGTCTTGCTCCAGGAAAAAGGCCTGAACCGCAGCCGGGGGAAAACTCTTCTGGACAGCAGGGTTTGAAGAAAGCCGGTCAGAACTGCCGCGATCAGCCCGCTTGCGACCAGTCCCTTCAAGCCGAGGCCCAGGCTCAAGAAGATAACCACTCCAGCGGCGTTCACCAGGGAGGCGGACACGGCGATGATGTTGGTGAGGTCCATTCTCTGCAGGCCGAGCAGAACAGAACGAAAGACAGAAAACGAACTCCTGATGAAGGATATCAGAAGGACGCCGACAAAGACGAAGGAAACAAGGCTGAAGAGTTCCTGGGGAATCCGGAAGAGGCTCAGGAGGGGTTTTCTGAAGAAAAGGACGAGCACTAACAGCGACATCCAGAAGAAGGTGTAATAGAGCCAGCCCAGGTTGACCACCTCATTGACGCTTTCATAATCCTTTCTGGCGTTGTATTCGGCAATGTATTTGACGAATGCTCCCCCTATCCCTGTGAAATCCAGCAGGCTGAGGTAGGAGACGATGACCTCCAGCAGGACCCAGATTCCGAAGATTTCCACTCCCAGTTTGTGAATGATGAACGGAATCAGAAGGAGGCTGATGAAGAGCTGGGAGAAATAGCCGACATTGTTGTAGAGACTGTTCTTGATGACCCTCTGAGATTTTCCTAATGCCATTGTCGTTTCCAGGAAGGCCTCTCAACCATAACGATGCCTCCGCCACTGTGTTCCGGCAAGTCAGGTGGTCTGTTCCCGGGATCCATCACTCAGCTTGAATCAGTGGGTTCCGATTCCTCCTTTTCCAGCTCTGGAGAGCGCATGACGATGGCGGCCAGAAACCAGAAAGGTTCCATGATGCGGATGATGATAAAGGTGTTGGCTGTCAGGGCATGGATGAGCAGCCCCACAAACCCGGCCAGGAAACCGAGGCTGAGGCCTTTGTAAAGGAAATCTTCAGCATGCTTGTGGATGGAAAGTGTGTTTTTGAAAATTGTCCACAGAAGCCATAAAAAGGCGAAGAGGCCCACGAGGCCGGTCTCCACGAGGGTCACGATGTATTGACCGTCGATGAAGCCGAATCCTGAGACTCCCCGCCCCAGGATGGGATTTTTTTTCCATTCATGGAAGCTCTCCTCCCAGCTGAGGATTCTGGCCGAGGAAGACGGGTCGAGGTAGGTTTCGCCGACTTTGACCAGGCGTGCCTGTCTGATCTGAAAGGTGTATTCGATTCGAGAAAAAACAGCCTCGGGCCTCAAGAGGAGGACAGAGATGATGATCGCGGCCATGACGGAGATTAAAGCGGTCTTTCTCCTGCTCAGGACAATGAGGGTGAGATAGGAGAAGATGATGGCCAGATAGGAAGCCCGGGAGAGCGTGAAAAGAAAGGGAATGAAGATCAGAACAGCCAGGCCGGCCAGGGACACCTTCATCCTGCGGGAGATATTCTGCAGGAAGAGTCCCAGCGCCAGGGAAAAAATCAGGAGCAGATACCCGCCAAAGGTGTTGGGCTCGCCGATTTCTCCTTCGAACGGAGCGCTGACCCGTCCTCCGCCGGGAATCTGGATGATTCCGAATAGGGACACGAGAGCACAGGTGATGAAAAAGGCCTTGAGGAAGAACTCGACCTGTTTTCGGCTGTGGATGTGATTGGCCACCAGGAGATAGAGCAGGAAATATTCGAAATACCGGAGGAGAAAGAAACTCGCTTTAAAAGGCGAGACATAGCCGAGGACAGAGCCCTGAAGGGTCGCCACCAGACAGGCCAGTAAATAGATACCGATGGCTTTGTTGAGGGGGGTCTTGATGAACAGCGCCAGCCCCTTGTTCACTGCTGTTTTGGCAAACCAGGACAGGGTGATGACGGCCAGAAGGATGTCGTCCAGGCGAACGACGATGTCCCTTCCGGGAATCTGCCCCAGAATGATCTCTGGAGAAAAAAGCATGGAAAAGATGAGGATGGCCAGGGCGAGGTCGGTGTTGACCAGGGTGATGATAAAAATGATGGAGAAGAAAATGAAGGCAAGGATAATTTTATAAGAGAATCCGGCAATGACCTGGCCGGTGATGATCCCTATGACCAGGATAGCGGATGTGAGGAGAAAAGGCCCCGCTCTCTGGGCTTTCCATTCCAATCTCATCCGCACCCCTCACTCCCGGACGGTGAAACGGGACAAGAAGCTGTGAGTCGCGTTGTCTTGAGCGGCGGAGATATGTTTTTTAATTTTTTCAGGGTCGATGAGAATGAATGTAATGTTCGTCACAGCCCGGAGAGATATGTTTTATCGTCTTTTTTTTTCTTCTTTTTCTCCCCGTAATATCTGTAATATCTGTATCTCTGATCAGGAGTGATATCCTCAATATATTGAGCCTTCAGGTTATTGATGACGATTCCCAGGACCCTTGCATTGACATTCTCCAGTTGAGCCTTGGACCGGATGAGGGCGTTTCTGGAGGTCTTGCCGGCCTGATAGACCAGGATGGTCCCGTCAGCCTTGGCTCCCAGGATGGCCGAGTCTGTGACCGGAAGGGTGGGAGCGCTGTCGAGCAGGATAAGGTCATAATTCTTTTTGAGCTCTTTTATCAGCTCATCCATCTCAGGGAAGCTGAGCAGCTCTGAGGGCGTGGGGGTGTGCTCGCCGCAGGTGATGATGTGGAGGTTTTCGATCCCCTTTGTCTTGAGGACTTTTTCATACTCCAGGCTTCCCATCAGCATGTCGGTTGCGGTGTTGACCGCTTCCTTCCAGGGAATGCTTCCGATCAGAATCTCCGTTAATCCCGGACTCCGGGAAAGCCCGAACAGCCTGTAAATCATCGGCTTTCGGAAGTCCGAGCCGATGATCAGGGTCTTCTGTCCGCTCTGGGCAAACGTGATTCCCAGGTTGCACAGGGTTTGTGTTTTTCCTTCCTGCGGAGCGGCACTGGTGATGACGATGCAGTTGCCGAATTTCTTCAGGCCCGTCAGGTCGATGTTGGTCCGAAGGCTCTTGTAGGCCTCGGCAGCAATGGAAGACGGGTCGAAGAGGGTCACCAGGCTTTCCTGACTGAGCTCGGCTTGGGGCTTTCGCTCTTTCTTCTTTCTGAAGAAATCCAGGTGCTTTCGTGCTCCTTTCTCCAGGCCGGTGTTGGGAATAATGCCCAGGACCGGCACCTTGATCAGCTCTTCGATGTCATCGATGCGGCCGATGGAGGTGTCGAAGCTTTCGGTGACAAAGGCCATGACCAGGCCGATCAGAAGACCGCTGATGATGCCGATGAGGATGTTGAAATTGACGTTCGGTTTTATCGGCTTTCCGGGCAGCGTGGCCGGCTCGATGATGGTGACGTCTTCCGCCTTTTCTGCCTCCAGGATGCGCGCTTCCTCATACTTTGTTCTGAACATGAGATAAAGGTCTTCTGCCACAGAAACATTCCTCTTGAGCTGGATGAGCTTTATCTCTTTTGAAGAGAGTTCTTTCTGCTGCTCGACCAGATCCCTGAAGGCCAGGGAAAGGTCGCTCCTGGCTTTTTCCAGTTTCCTCAGGGCAGACATGACTTCTGGATGTTCATCCGTGTACCGGCTTTTCAAGGAGATGAGCTCCAGTTCTGTTTTGACAATCTCCTGCTCCAGGCTTGAGATCCGGGAGTCGGATTGAAGAGCAGAAGAGGTCTTGAGATCTCTCTCCACCACCAGCGGGTTCTGCTGCCTGAACTCCTGGAGTTCCCTTTCAGCCTTCTGCAGTTCTATCAAATGGTTGTCCAGCTGTGCCTTGACGAAATTTTTGAGGTTGGAGGCTTCTCTGATTTTGTTTTCGTGGTGGGTGTTTTTATAAGACTCGGCCACCCTGCTGACCAGTTCCTTGGCCTGCTCGGGCCTGCTGGAGAAAGCCGTGATTTCGATGATGTTGGTGTATCCGACCTGTTCGGTTTTGATCTGGGATTGAAGCCCTTTGACGGTCGCTATGCGCTGCGGGTCTCTGCGCTCTGCTTCGTTCTTGACCGGAGGGATGAGTTTTAAGTGTTCGGCCACATTCTCCATGACCGGGTAGCTTTTGATCATGTTCGCCTGGGATTCCATCTCGTCCCCGGGTGACCAGGTGATCAGCTCGGTCAGGATTTCGGCCACGGATTTTCTCTGCTCGATTTTCACCTTGCAGGAGCTGCTGAAGAGGGGAGTCTGCCGGGTTGTGTAGTAGATGGTGGAGGCGAGGATCAGGATAAAGGAAAGGAAGATAATACGCTTTCTTTTGCGGATGACCCGGAGGTAATCGATGAGGCTCATCTCCAGTTTGGCCATTGTCTCCTGTCCTTCACTATCTGACGTACCAGAAATACCAGGTGATGGGAAAGGCCAGGGTTCTCATGAAGCGTTCGACGTCGGCAACGAAGCTTTTGGGAACATAGACGATGTCTCCCGGCTCAAGGTCGATATTCTGCGCGAGGTCGGCTTCTTTTAACACATGCTTCAGGCTGACCCGGATTCCCTTCTGAGCGCCCGGTTCTCCACGGATGACGATGATGCTTCGCAGCACAGCATCCCTTGTGTATCCTCCCGCTTCTGCGACGGCTTCAACGACGGTCATTTTTCCCTTGAGAGTGACCACCTTGGGGTCTTTCACTTCGCCGAGCACATAGATTTTATTCATCTCTAAGGGAGGGACATAAACTGTATCGCCTCCGGAAACGAAGATGGCTTCCCTTTTTTCATGGGCGTTAAGGAGCTGATGGAAGTCGAAAATGAAAACTTCCCCATCCTTTCTGATCAATTTAATGTGGTAGGTGTCGGCGTTGGCCGTCATGCCCCCGATCTGGCCGAGAAACTCGACCAGGGTTGTCCTTCTTTTCAGGGTGTATATCCCTGTGTTCAGCTCTCCCAGGGCGATGACCCTCTGGCTGTTGAACTGTTTGACGGTCACAAAGACGATGGGGTCGATGAGATACCTCGAAAGGGCCTGGGCCAGCTTTTCTTCGAGTTGAGACGCGGTGAGCCCGATCACGCTCAGGCTTTTTATGGGCGGGATGGTGATTTCTCCCTTGGCGTTGACCACCGCCTCCCTGGAGATATCCGGATGTTTCCACACCTCTATGGAGAGGACATCCTCGGGTCCGATGAGATAACCGGGTTCGGGGGGAGAAGCCTTTTCCTGGGCCTGGCGCTCATTGTCGGTTGGAGTCTCTGAACGAAAAG
>CAYZDV010000059.1:0-11754 GCA_964477275.1 uncultured Eubacteriales bacterium | reverse complement strand
AGCGAGGACGGACGGGGGACACCCCATGACAGGCCCCATCCTCCAGTCATACGGGTCATTTCTGGCTGAACCGGATTCTTGACTCCACTCTCCGCCGGTGTTACAGTTTCTTCCACCGCGGAAAGCGTCAGACCGGAAGCCCCGGCAAAGGAAAAAATGGCCGATAAAGAAAGCCTGGAGAAAAGATACAGTCGAATCTATCACCAGCTGGAGGAGCTTCTGACCAAAACGAAGAACAGAACGGCCCGGATGGCGACCATCGCCGCTGTTCTCCATCACAAGATGCCGCATTTTTTCTGGACCGGATTTTATCTCCTGGCCGGGGGAGAGCTGACCGTCGGCCCTTATCAAGGACCCTTAGCCTGCCAGGTTCTGGAAAAAAACAGGGGCACCTGCTGGGCGGGAATCCTCGAGAAAAGGACGATCATCGTTCCCGATGTCCATCGATTTCCGGACCATATCGCCTGCGACAGCCGTTCCAATTCAGAAATCGTTGTCCCACTCTTTGACAAAGACCGGAGTGTCTGGGGTGTGATGGATGTCGACAGCCGCCGATTCGATGCCTTCTCTGAAATGGACAGAAAGTGGCTGGAGAAAATCGTCAGCTTGATCGATTGACAGAAGCCTGTTCGCTTCCCTTTGATTTTCCACACTCCATGGAATACATGTCCATGTGGGCCGGGACGACGATTCTCTTTCCCGGACAAAAGGGGGGAGGAGGAATTTCTCTCATGGGAGGCCTTCCTCCCGCATCTGGTTCCTCAGAATTGATCATTCGCTGTAATGTTTGATGACCCGGATGACCGCCCGTTCGCAAACCCTGCAGAAGGACTTGCGGCCTTTGCTGAACATCAGGCAATCGAGCATCGGCCGGTAAAGATTCCGGGCCGAATAGCCCGCTCCCTCGAAAGCCCCAACCTTGCCCCAGAATTGGCTTTTCAATAGATATTCGTCGATCTTTCTGGCGTGATCCCTGGAAAGGCGCTCGGCTTCCTCCTCGACTTTCGCCACTTCCTCCACAGGAGCTCCTTCCCTTTTCATCCGGGCAATTCTGTCGCCGATTTCCGCCCGCACATTCTGGTAGGCTTCATCCATCCTGTCAAACTCCTCTTTCTCCCAGGGAGTGGGAATTTCGATCCCCGGCGTCAGGAACGCCTTCCACTTCAGATTCCCTGGGTCGAGCAGGGCGGTGATGTTCGGTTCCAGCGGCTCGATTCCCTGAGGATAAAATTCATTGTAAGCCACAGAGGAGGTGTAATATTCATCGGCGAGGCCGGCGAAGGAATGACCGAACTCATGGAGTAAGAGATACTCCGCCCATTGGTTGTCCACTGTGAAGGTGCAGTAGAGGTTGTAGATTCCCCCGCCGCCGTAGCGCCCGTGGTTGACCATGATCAAAAGCGCATCGTAGGGAGCGCAGCCGGCGATATCCCGCAGGCTCTTGTTGTCCTCGGTGAGAAGATAGCGCTCCGATCCGAGAGAATTGAAGGTGGCGCTGAGAGCGGTCTTTCTGAAGATCCCTCTCCGGGGCTCATCACAACCGCTCTCTTCTGAGGACATGAACACGCCGAAGATATTGAAATTCTCCCTGTATGTCCTGTAGGGTTCGAAGCCAAAGAAAACAGCGGTGAACCTGTCCAGGTCCCTGATAAACTTTTCTCTCTCCGCCATGGTATAGCCTTCGGCGACAAACACAAGATCCACTTTCTGGTGGGAATGGCCGTTGCGCATCACCTCCAGGACTTCGACCTTTCGGCTCGGTTTCTCCCTGATGATGCTCACTGCGGCCGGGTCGATTTCCTGGCTGAAGAGAGGCTGGAGAAGGTTTTCCCGGTTTCTGACTTCCAGGGTCCAGGTGATTTTTTTCTTGGGATAGGGGATGAGAACCGACTCATGGTAAGTCCTTTTTATCCCTCGGAGAGCCCGGTCTGTTGTCTTGTACTCGCCGAAGTAACTGTCGAAGCCCCTGGAGAAAATGAGCTTGCCCGCGGCGGAATCGAAGACCTTCACCGCGTAGCGGCCGCTCTGGAAATCGTCGATGAGGCTGCGAAGGCTTCCCGCCCAGACTCCCTGCTCGTAAACCTGGTCGATGGTGATCTCCTCCTCACCGGCGTTTCCGGTGTGAAAATAATCGATGCGCATTGTCTTGTCGACGAAATAATCATCGAAGCTGCGGGATGCCTGAACAAACAGGGCGGCCAGGATCGAAACGATGACGACCACCGAGAGAAATAGACGTCTCATGATTCCTCCTCGGGCCGCTGCTTCTTCTGCAGAGCGACCCGCCCCATCACTTCCTTGATTATCTTGACAGCCGCAGCCGCTGTGATTCCCGAAGGGTCCCTCTCCGGATTGACCTCAACCACATCCATTCCCACCACTTCTGCCTTCAGGGTCTGCAGAATCCGGAGGGCCTGCCGGGTGGTGAGACCTCCGGGCTCGTGATGGGATACGCCGGGAGCAAACGCCGGGTCGAGAGCATCCAGGTCAAAGGATATGTAGAGAGGGCTGGAGAATGTCAGGGCCAGAGTTTCCCTGAGATCTTTCATCTCAATCATCCGCACCCCATGTTTGCGGGCCTTTGCTCTCTGCTCTCCAGTGGCCGCTCTGATCCCGACCTGGACCAGGTTCCGCGCCAGGCCCTCCTCCATGATTCTGGCGAAGGGACAGGCATGGGAAAAGCGGTCTCCGTAGAGCTCCTCATATAAATCCGGGTGGGCGTCGAAATGAAGGATATCCAGCGGCTGGAATTTGCGGGCAACGGCTTTAACCGCAGGATAACTGATGGAGTGGTCTCCGCCCAGGATGAAAGGGACGGCCTTCTTCTCCAGAATCTGGAAGATGGCCTCTTCCTCCCGGGAAAAGACACTCTCGAAATCTCCGGAGACATCCACGTTTCCCAGGTCTGCCACCACCGCCTCCTCTTTGAGGTCCACTCCGAACTCGGTCCAGGGGTTGATGGCCCTTCCCGTGGCTGCCTCCCGGATGGCCTGCGGTCCTCTGGCCGCCCCGCGGCGGTAGCAGGATTTCTCATCGAAGGGGACGCCGATGATGGCAATCTCGTAATTCTGGGTCTTCCTGATGGCTCCACCGAAGTCAGTCATCCTTTTTTCTCCTCAAACGCGCTTCCGTGAGCAGCTCTTCTCTGCTCTCCAGCGCTAACCGGATTATACTGAAAAGAGTGCCCCTTTGAAAAACCTCGTTTTCGCCGGAATACAATGGCCGCTGCAGGAGCCGTCCTTATCCCCTGAAAGCTTCTTCTCTCATAATGATCAACATTTAGGGCGATTTATCATTATAATGAAATAATACGGATTTGAAAGTCCTGTCCGGATGCATTGGCTGAACATTCCTGTTCCATTTTGGCTCGAAAACGAATATAATTCGAGAACGACAAAAAAACAGAGAAGAATCATGGAGAAAATCAACATCATTACCATAGCTCCGGCAGGCGAGATCCGGGACCAGCTCGAGCTCCACCTGGCCCTGAACGGAGATCACCTTTTCACCCAGGAATGGCTGCTCAGGAATGCCCGGAAAATCAAGGGACTCAAATAGAATCTTTTAGTGCACACTGAGGGGAACCCTGGTCGCGAGCAAACCTCTGAGGAGATCACCATGAAAAAAATCATCTCCAGGATTAAAAAATTTCAGCATTTCTATCCTTACACTGTGGCCCTTGTCGGTGCCCGAGCAGGCAGCCAGATCAACTTCATGGCCTGCGCCTGGCATACCGCTCTCTCCTTCGACCCTCCCCTCTTCGGAGTGCTGATCTCCAAAAAAAGGCTCACCCACCAGCTCATCTCCACGGCAAGGGATTTCACCGTCAACTTCATCAGCGCCGATAAAGTGAAGCTCTCGGCCCAGATGGGAAGAAAGTCCGGCTTTGAAATCGACAAGGTCAAGGAGTTCCGGGTGAAGCTTTTCCCGTCCAAAATCATCAAGTCGCCCGTGATTGAGGAAGCCTATGTCTCTTTCGAATGCAGGCTGGCCGATGTCCGGGCTTACGGAGACCATGACCTGTTTGTCGGTGAAGTGCTGGCCATCCATCAGGACGAAAAAAGCTTCAACGCCGACGGCGTCCTCAACACAAACAAGGTCCACCCCCTTCTCTACCTCGGAAGCGACTTCTATATCACCATCGACCCGGACACCCTCGACCACGTCCTGCCGGATTGATATCTGCCAGAGCGCCGGCTGTTCATGGAAAAACGGACCGCCAAAAAATCAACCCGACGGAGGGGAAGATGACACGGTTTTCAAGAAAGCTTTTTTTCTCTCTCATCCTGGTTGTTCTCATCTTTGCTGACTCTGCCCAGTCCCGGGAAAACAGGGCAGAGGATGAGGAATTCGAGCTGCGCATCGAGAACATCATGAAAGGACCCGAGCTGGTGGGCAGCGAGCCATCGAGCATCATCTGGTCATGGAGCGGAAAGAACCTCTATTTCCGC
The DNA here is from genome assembly GCA_964477275.1 of uncultured Eubacteriales bacterium. Taxonomy (GTDB): domain Bacteria; phylum Acidobacteriota; class Aminicenantia; order Aminicenantales; family Aminicenantaceae; genus CAYZDV01. The sequence continues at coordinate 7,303 of CAYZDV010000059.1, read as the reverse complement.
TGGAAGAAACCCGGTGAGGAAAAAACAGAGTTTTACAGGGTCGCCACTCCGGATGGAAATTTCCAACAAATCGGACCCGAGGATTTACTCAAGGACCTTCCTTTTCCTTCATCTGCCCCTTCCTCATTCCGCTTTTCCCGTTTTTTCTTCGGATTGGAGATCAACTACGACAGGGAAAAGAAGAAAGCCCTCCTTGTCCGCGACGGCGACATCAGCCTTCTGGATACCGCCACAGGAGAGGTCGTCCAACTCACGTCAACCGATGAACCTGAATCCAACGCCACTTTTAGCTTTGACCAGCAAAAAATCTTCTTCACCTGCCAGGATAATCTCTTTCTTCTCTCGCTCAAGGACCACAGCTTGCGCCAGATGACATCTTTCACCCGAAAGCCGCCTCCAGCGGGAGAAAGGCCTGATGAAATCAAAAAATGGTATCGCGACCAGCAGATGGAGCTCTTTCAGGAATTCCAGCAGGAACGGAGAGGCAGGGAAGAAAGGAGGCCCCTCCTCTCATTCGGAGAGGTGAAAAAAAGGAAGCCCTTCCACCTTCGGGAAGGCCAGGGCATCTCAAACCTCCAGCTCTCTCCGGATGAAAAATCTGTCGTCTTCATGCTCTGGGAAAGCCTTCCTGGAGCCCAGGAGACGATCGTCCCCAGCTATGTGACCCGATCAGGATATACCGAAACCATCAATTCCCACACAAAGGCCGCCCACTCTTCCCGCACCTCCAAAGCCGGTATCATGGACGTCTCTTCCGGTGAGGTCCGCTGGGTGGATTACGGCCAGGGAGAAAAAACCATCTATCCGTCCGGCCTTTTCTGGTCGCCGGACGGAAAAAAGTGCGTGCTGGAAGCCAGTTCAGAAGACCGCAAGGATAAATGGCTCTTCCTCCTGGACCTGAGCACCGGCAAAACCTCCCCCATCGAACATGTCCATGACGAAGCCTGGGTCGGGATGCTGGGGCTGACCAGTATCGGCTGGTTTCCGGACAGCCGGCATCTCTATTATATTTCCGAAAAAGAGGGCTATGCTCACCTGTTCAAAGCCTCTTTTGACGGCAAGACGATAGCCCCGCTCACCAGGGGCAGTTTCGAGGTTCGCCGGGCTTTTCTCTCCGGAGACGGCAGAACATGGTATCTGACCACAAACGAGGAGCATCCGGGAGAGCTCCACTTTTATTCCATGCCGGTTGAAGGCGGAAAAAGGACGAAGGTGACGTCCCTGACCGGGTTAAACGAAGTCCTCCTCTCCCCCGATGAATCTCAACTGGCCGTTATCCACTCCTCCAGCATCGCCCCTCCCGAGCTCTATCTCCAGCCGAACAGTCCAGATGCTGAGGCCCGGCAGCTCACCCTTTCCACAAGCGAGGAGTTCCGTTCCCATCCCTGGCACGAGCCGGAAGTTATCACCTTCAAGGCCCGCGACGGCGTCGATGTCCACGCCCGACTGTACAGGCCCCGGGACTGGCATCCCCGGCGGCCGGCAGTCGTCTTCATCCACGGCGCAGGCTATCTCCAGAACGCCCACAAAGGCTGGAGCACATACTCCAGGGAATACATGTTCCACAATTTTCTCATTGAGAACGGATACCTCGTCCTGGATGTTGATTACCGGGGAAGCGCCGGATACGGCCGGGACTTCCGCACATCCATCTACCGCCACATGGGCGGTAAAGATCTGGATGACATCGTCGATGCCGCCCGGTTTTTGGTGAAAGAGCTCAAGGCCAACCCGGAAAGCCTGGGTGTCTATGGAGGAAGCTACGGCGGCTTTCTGACCCTGATGGCCATGTTCAAGGCTCCCGGAGTGTTCCATGCCGGCGCCGCTCTCCGGCCTGTCACTGACTGGGCCCATTACCACCCGGGCTATACGGTGGACATTCTCAACCGTCCCCAGGACGACCCCCTGGCCTACAAGCAGAGCTCGCCCATCTACCTCGCTGAGGGCCTCCAGGGCGCCCTTCTCATCTGTCACGGGATGGTGGATACCAATGTCCACTTTCAGGATACGGCGCGTCTGGTCCAGCGCCTGATCGAACTGGGCAAGGAGAACTGGGAAGCGGCCATCTACCCTGTGGAAGGGCACAGCTTCCGCAACAGCTCTTCCTGGACTGACGAATACAAGAGGATCTTCAAGCTGTTCCGAGAGAATTTGAAATAAGATGGCATTTGCGTATAATAAGTGAACGAGATGGTAGTTGCACTGCAGGTTGAAAACCTTCACAAATCCTTCAAGCTCGGTTTTATCCCCAGAAGAAAAAATATCCTCAAGGGCATCTCCCTCACCGTCAATCAGAGCGAGATCTTCGGCTATCTCGGGCCCAACGGCGCGGGAAAGACGACGACCATCAAGTGTATCCTGGGGTTGATCTTTCCCGAGCGGGGCCGTATCGAGATTTTCGGAGATTCCCATGTTCTCCCCCGTTGCCGGGAAAAAATCGGCTTTCTGCCCGAAAATCCCTATTTTTATGACTACCTGACCGCTTCGGAATTTCTCGATTATTACAGCCAGCTGTTCCTGATGAAGAGAAAAGAGCGCCGGGAAAAAATCCGGAGCCTCCTTCGTCTTGTCGGCCTCGAGCATGCGGCAGGCCTTCAGCTGAGAAAGTTCTCCCGCGGCATGCTGCAGAGAGCCGGCCTGGCGCAGGCCCTGCTCAACGACCCTTCCCTGGTCATCCTCGACGAGCCGCTGGGCGGTCTGGATCCGCTGGGAAGGAAGGAGTTCCGGGACATTATCGTCCGGCTCAGGGAGGAAGGAAAGACCGTCTTTCTCTCCTCGCATATACTTCAGGACATCGAGATGATCTGCGACCGGGTGGCGATCATCGTCAACGGACAGGTCCTCAATCAGGGCTACCTCAAGGATTTGATCTCAGAAAAAATCCTGTTCACCGAGATCGTCCTCTCCGGAGTGGAGGAGAAAGAGCTGGATGGCATGGGAGAGAGGCTGACCGACCCCGGAGGCCGGACACTGCTCAAGGTTTTCGAGGAGCACAATGTAGAGAAGGTCCTTTCCCTCGTCCAGTCCAGGAAAGGGAAAATTCACTCGCTCATCCCCAGGACAGAAACCCTCGAGGACATTTTTGTGGGAGCCGTGAAACAGGGATGAAAATCCGGACCATTGCTTTCAATACCTTCAAGGAAGCCATCAGGGATAAAATCCTCTATCTTCTCCTCTTTTTTGCCGTGGTCTGCATCGTTTTTTCCAGAATTCTGGCATTGCTGACCGTGGGCGACCGGGTCAAAATCATCAAGGATGTCGGACTGGCGTCTCTCTCCCTGTTTGGCGCTTTGATGGCCATCCTGATCGGAACCGGGCTTGTGTACAAGGAAATCGAGAAAAAGACCATCTTCACCCTTCTCTCCAAGCCCATCCACCGCTACCAGTTTCTGCTGGGCAAGTTCTTCGGCCTGGTTTTAACCCTGCTCATCATGCTCTCGCTGATGAGCATCATCTTTCTCGCCCTCCTTTTCGTTCACACCTTCAAGGTGGAATGGCCGATGCTGGTGGCCATCTTTTTCATCTTCCTCGAGCTGTGTCTGATCACCGCCGTGGCCCTCCTCTTCTCCTGCTTCTCGACGCCTATTCTGAGCTCGCTTTTTTCCCTCTCTTTCTACCTGATCGGTCATACGGCCTGGGGGCTTGAAACCCTGATCAAAAAAATACCGCCGGGAACAGGTCGGACGCTGGTCCGGATCTTCTATTACTTTCTTCCTGACCTTGAAAATTTCAATTTCAAAACCGAGGTCGTCCACAGCCTTCCCCTCCCCTCTTCCGCATTTTTCTACTCGATTCTTTACGGAATTTTTTACACCCTGTTCATCCTGACCATTGCTCTGCTCATCTTCCGGAAAAGAGATTTCATCTGATGGCGATGGGCAAAATCCTTTTACGGCCAAAAAGCCTGAGCGCGCTTTTCCTTGTCTTTCTGCTCATTCTGAGCGGCGGAGTGTTCATGAACCTGAAGCTCAAACTCGACCGGATCACACGGCAGAAGATTCCCGGCTCGTCCATCATCTACATCCCTTCCGGCAAGTCCCTCAAGTATGCCACCTTCGGGCATTCATCGCTTCTCGCCGACCTGGTCTACCTCTGGGCGATCCAGTATTACAGCGATTACAGCATTCCCGACAGGTTCAGCTACCTGGAGCATATCTTTTCCATCATCGCCGAGCTGGACCCCCACTACTTTGACCCCTACGATGTGGGAGCGTTCATCGCTGCCTACGAGGCACAGGACCTGGAGCTGGCCCTCCAGATCCTGGACATGGGGCTGGAGAAAAATCCGGAGGAATGGTACTTTCCTTACATGGCTGGACATTACCTTCAGTTTTTGAAAAAGGACCATGAGCGGGCGCAAGAATACTACAGAAAGAGCATGGCCGTTGAGGGAGCCCCTCCCATCACCCGGCGCCTCTATGCCAATGCCCTGTTCAAAGCCACCGATTACCAGTCAGCCCTGAAAGCCTGGATGGAAATCTACCAGACAGCCGAGGATGAACGGGTGAGGAAAATCGCTGACAATCATATCTACCAGGTCAAGGCCGCCATCGACATCGAGAACATCAAGGAAGCCATCGCCCGCTACAGAGAAAAATACGGCCACAACCCGATGGAATTGAGCCAGCTGGTGAGGGCCGGCTTGCTCCCTTCTCTTCCCCGGGATCTGGACGGCAACGACTACCTTTACGACTCCCGGACAGGAGAAGTCAAAGTCCCGACAATTCCATGGAAAAGATAGCTCTCATCATTCTCTTCGGGCTCGCCTGGGGAAGCTTTCTCAACGTCCTCATCTACCGCCTGCCCCGCGATATGAGCATCCTCCATCCGCCCTCATCCTGTCCGAGCTGCGGCGAGAAGATAAAGCCCTATGACAACATCCCGCTCCTTTCCTATCTGCTTCTCGGAGGGAAATGCCGCCAGTGCCGGGCCAGAATCCCGCTCTCCTATCCTCTGGTGGAGCTCCTGACCCCGGCCAGTTTCCTGCTCCTCTATTTCCACCACCAGATGAGCTTCTTTTTCTTCGCTTCCTGTCTATTCGCCAGCGCCCTGATCGTGCTGGGCTTTGTGGACTTCCGCCATCAGATTCTTCCCGACGAAATTACGCTCCCCGGTCTGGCTCTGGCCCTGCTCTATTCTTTCTTCCGCAAAGACCTGAACTTAACCCAGGCCTTGGTCGGTGCCGCAGCCGGAGCGGGTTTCCTTCTGGTGGTCTACGGCGCCTATTTTCTGCTGCGGAAAAAGGAAGGACTGGGCATGGGCGATGTGACCATGATGCTGATGATCGGGGCTTTTCTGGGCTGGAAACAAGCTTTTTTCACCCTGATTCTGGCTTCTCTAACTGGAGCTGCGGTGGGGGTGTTTTTCGTCTTTTTCCGGAAAAAGGACTTCCAGTATTCCCTTCCCTTCGGAACATTCCTGGCTCCGGCCGCCTTTTTTTCCCTCCTCTGGGGAGAGAAGGTACTCAGAGCCTATCTGAGCCTTTTTAAAGGGTTGACGCCCTGATAGCGGACCGGCCAGGAAAGACTTGGGGCCTGCGGTCTCTCTCTTTTCCCGGCCTATCTGATGATCGTGAAAACCTCCCTCCAGGACTTCACCTTGAGGAGGGCGGTGGTAAATTGCTCCAGCTTCTGGATGGTGGAGTCATACTCCTGGATATAGACATCTCTCTTTCTGGTTCCGGATTCGGTCCTCTGCCGTTCGCCCAGTGTCACGGCCGCCCTGGTCTTGATGGAGAGAGACAGGCTCTCCACCGGGCCGGTGACCGTGCTGAGGGCTGTGCTGCCGACCAGGGTTCCGCCGGAAGGCAGAATGAACCGCGCATACAGCTTGCCGACGCCGGCCAGGCTCTCGCAGGGGTCGACGCTTTCGATGCTTCCCACCAGGGTGCTGAAGTAGACGATGTAATCGGACACCTTGGGGTCAGCCCAGACCTTGGCCCCGAGATCCAGGTCGCCCCTGTCCCTTGCGGCGTCGAGGTTGAGGACAGCCGGGATGCCCAGGTACCATTCAACCTCGGCTGGTGTCTTGTCGATGAGGGCGATGAAAGAATAGTTGACATTGCCGGGAGCGCGGTCGTCCCCGCCGGTCCCGAAATAGAGACGGGGAATCATATCCGAGGTAATCGGGTCAAGCCAGACAGCCGGCTTGCAGACAATGGGGAAGTTGTTCGAATCCGTATACAGAGCAACAGCCTTCCAGCTACCCATGTTCAGCCAGTTGACGCTCACATCCACCTTCCACATCCGGCCGTCCAGGTCGCCGATGTAGACCCTGTCTGCGTTTCCGTCCAGGTTGATGTCCGCGATGGCCGGAGACGCGGGCAGCGTGTTATCGATGTTCCAGCCCAGCTTGGCCGTGGTGTCCACTTCCGCCGCATCGAAATACCAGAAGGCCTCGCGTGTTTCGATGTTCACCGCATAAAACCGGTTTCCCACCTTATTCGTCGGGTCATTGTCGTATCCGGAGCCGAAGAAGGTGACCCAGGTCGGAGAACCCTTAATCTTGACTCTGCCGACGACGGGAATGGACCAGGTCTCTCCCAGCTTGGCGTCGGTGAATTCCCAGAGAGGCCGGGGGTCTTCCGGGTCAGTGATGTCCAGGGCGAAATAGTAGTTCCGACCTCCGGCCAGGAGGCTTCCCCTGCCAGCGCCCTGTCCGCAGATGAGGACCGTCCTCCACTCGGGCTTTTTATCGCCGTCCACATCGATGTAGACATCCGCGGCGACAGGGCTTCCATCGATGTAAATCTGCCTTTCGAAATACCGTTCGCCGATGGCCGACACCGCCCACATCTCCTTGAGCCTCGGGAGAATGTTGTAGGGAATGAAGCCCCACAGCTCCTCACCGGTCGATGCGTCGAAGCAGTGGAGCATGCCGTCGTTGGCACCCAGGAAGAGGACTTTTTTCCTGTTTTTCCAGGTGGTCCGGAATTCCAGGTATCCATCGCCCATCTGCATCGGGGACTCGTCGGGCGGCCCGACCACGATGGGGTTGGAATGGTTGGAGTCTCCGAGCTTCCAGCTCCGGCCTTCGCCCCTGACGAAGCTGATGAGGCCGGCGTTGTCGTTGTTGACATCCTGGAGAATCGGGCCCAGGGTGCCGACGTTCGCCGCGGTGAACTCGAGCCTGTTCAGTTTGCCTCCTGAAGAAACAGCGGTGTAGATGTCCCTGGAGGCGGCAGAGCGTCCGGCCAGGAGCAATGCGGCATCCCAGAGAATCTCCACCCCCTCCTGGACGATTTCTCTTCCCTGTGGAGCAGAGGAGTCCGGCCGGGTGATGGTCTTCAGGACCGAATAGGTGG
>CAYZDV010000058.1:1708-11992 GCA_964477275.1 uncultured Eubacteriales bacterium | reverse complement strand
ACCCCATGACAGGACCCATCCTAAAAAAATATTAGCCTCCACGGAAAAAAAGATGCTTACGCCTTGACGGCTTCTCTTGCCTCACTCCAGAGAGCTGTGCTAATATTCTTGAAGTGGCAACCCTCAACATCCTCCTCTGTTCTGTGCTTTTTTCCCTTCTCCCTCCAATAACACAGGACATCGAAAACGCATTCCTTCAAAACGACCCCGGAATTCTCTACCCGCTCTTTTCCTCCCGGAGTGCGGTCAACATTTCTCTGCCCGAGCCCATCTCCTTTTCTGACCAGCTCTCTAACCAGCAGGCTTTTTTTCTCTTCAGAAAAATATTCTCCTCCTTCATGACCTTTGAATTTTATTCCGAAATCGTTCCTCCCCCCGACCTCAAAGACAACCATTATATTTTCAAGGCCAGGTGGTCATTCAGGGACAACAGGAACGACAATCAATACGTCCTGCACACCTTCTTTCTCCTGGTGAACGAGGATGAGAATCAGAAAAGCCAGCGAGAGAAGGCCTCCTGGAAAATCATTGAAATAAAGGCAGAGAAGATTTGAATTTTTCCAGCATGAAGAAGAACAGATTTGTTTTTGCAGGCCTCTTGTTGGCCGCTGCGGCCCTTGTTTTCCTGATCCTGTCGTTTGTTCTTCCTCTCCTGACCTCAGTCAGTTATTACCAGAAGACTCCCGGACAACTGAGAAGCCAGAAAAAAACCATCCAGGACGAATTCAACGCCCTCCTCACGGAATTGCAGCAGAAGAAATCCCTTGCGGCCAGCTTCCCCTTTTCTGAAGAAAAAGATGAGGTGTTCAGGCTGTTGAAAAGGCTCAACCTCGACACCGAACGAGAAGGGGTTGCTTTTTACACCCGAGAAGGCAAGCTCACGCTCTGGCTGGGAAATGTTGTCGATTTTCTGAATTCTCCGCTGACCGCTGAAAACACCTCCAGCATCTCTCACCGGTCCTCATTCATCATCAATGACGAGAAAGCCTCTGTTTACCTCGCAGCCGTCGAGAAAACCGAAAGCGGCGGACTCATGGTTTTCTACCGACTCCTGGCCTTCATCCCCCGTTTCAAAACCACCTACCTTAAAGATTATCATTTTCTGAAGCCGAAGCTGCTGAATTATTCTGCCATCCAGTACTGGGATTTCCGGGATGACGTCTCCGGTTTTGAACGGCTTTTCTCCAGGCATCACGACGAGTACTTCGGCCAGCCGGGGCCTCGCAATGAGAGCCGGACGCTGCTCTTTCCGTTGAGAAACGAAGAAAAAAAGATCGTGGCCACCGTCACTCTCAGCGCTCCCTCCCTGCCGGCAAAGACCACCGCCCAGAGAGACAACCTTCTTCTTTTTTTCTACATTCTCCTGAGCATCGCCCTTCTGTCCCTGCTTCTTTATTTTCTTCAATCCCCTTCGTTTTTTACCGCACCAAAGTTTTTTCCTGTGCTCATTGGGATCGTGATTCTCATCGGGCTGCGCCTCATTCTTTTCCCCCTGAGCCAGCTGGAAAAAGTCCGCTCCCTGTCCATTTTCTCTCCTTCCCCGGCGAGTTTCTTCTCGCTGGGCGAATTCACCAAATCTCCGGCCGACATCTTCCTCACTGCTCTTTTTCTTTTTCTCATCGCCGCTTGCCTGACGCTTTATTCCCGTCCCCTTTTCAAGATGCCGAAGAAAAGGCTTGTCTGGCCTCTTTCTCTGGTTGTGGATATCGCCTGTGTCATCGCTGCGGTATTCTTTCTCTTTATCTTTCAGGAATTTTTATTTCGCCTCGTCACTAACTCCAACGTCAACCTTCTTCGCTTTACTCCCAGGCTTCCTTTTCTACTGCTCCATCTCAGCCTGTTGTTCTTTTTCGGCGTCTGCATTTTTCTGGTCTTCATCAGCCTGCGCATCGCCTCCCTTTTTTCCTCTCATTTTCTTCATCTGTTAATCTCTTTACTTCTTGTCTTTACCGGCTATTATTTCCTTTTCAGGGAGACAGGTCTGGCTTTCCTCTTCGTTCTTCAAGCCCTGGTTCTGGTCACAACCCTTGTCCTGGCTTTTTTCCTGAAATTCCTGAAGCGAAAAGAAGTCCTCTTCTCCGCTTTTCTCGTCTTTGTCCTCTTCATTCACGCCTGCCTCCACTGCTCCATTGCCAGCCGGAACAGGTCTCTCATCCAGAATTCGGTCCAGAATATCATCCGCTACCAGGAAATCTGGGCAGATTTCCTCCTGAACCAGTCCATGGCCGAGATGGATAAAAGAGAGGATTCCATTGTCTCCTTCCTTCAGAAGGCTGTATTCCCTGATTTTGCTCATTCCATCTGGGAAAGAACCTCCGCTGCCAGGTTTAACTGGTATTCCAGCCTGGAGGTTCTGGACCCGGAGACAAAACTTCTCTCCCGCTTCTCCTTAAACATCCCTGAGCTCTACAGTCTCGATTTCGACCTCCCGCTCAGCCGGAGCTGGTCAAAAATATTCGTGTCCATCAGCATCATGGGTCAGGAAAAAGAGATTCTTCTCGGCTACCGGGATTGGTTCAAAGACGACACGCATCTGGGAAGAACGGTCCTTTCACTCTCCGTTGACTATGACATGCTTCCCTTTCTCTACTCCGCCAACCCTTATTTTGAGCTGCTGAGGGTCTCCTCCATTCCCTCTCTCAACAGCCTTGACCTGGGGTTTGCCATTTTCGATATCGAGGGCAAGCTCCTTTTCAACCCGAACAATATTTCTTCCGGCATTCCTCCGGCTCTCCTTGAAGACATCTCTTCTCGAGAGTCTTTCTGGTCCTCTTTCCGGGATAAACGAAAAGAGTTCGCCTCTTTCTATTTCCGGAAGAACAGCCGGATTTACTCGCTGTTTGTCCCGGAAAAAAACTTTTACAACTATCTGACGGATCTGCTGAGGATCTTCTTTCTGTACCTGATGTTCCTCCTCCTTATCCTTTCTCTCGGTTATCTCGCTTCAGGGAAAAAAGTGAGGAATCCTTTCTGGTCTTTCTCCAACCGCGTCTACATCTCTTTTGTGCTCATCGCTCTTATTCCCCTTCTTTTCTTCTCCTTCTTCACAAGAAGCTTCTTCACCCGGATCTTCAGCCAGCATTTCACCGAAAAAGCGGAAATCCATGCCAGCTTTGCCCAGCGGATTGTCGAGGATTTTATGCTCATTCAGCAGGAAGAGATGGTTTCGCTGACGGTCCCCCCGGAGAATGTGATCCTCACCATCAGCTCCATCATCTCCAACGACGTGAACCTCTATCAGGACGGAATGCTGATTTCCTCCAGCCGCCGGGAATTTTTTGATTATGGCCTCCTTCCCGAACTTATCGATGGAGAGACCTATTACAGAATCCAGTATGAAAACAACCCTTTCTCCACCCAGACCCAGAGGATCGGCGGCTACTCCTTCCACACGTTGACCACTTCTTATCAGCTCGGCGATTCGCTCCTGCTCATCTCCCTTCCCTTTCCTTTAGAACAGGAGGAGATTTTTAGGGCCACGGAAGAGTTGATCGAATTTCTCTTCTTTATTTCTGTCTTTTTCATCGGCGCTGTCCTCGTCTTCGCCCGCGGGATCGGCCACACCATCGTCACCCCGATCAAGAAGCTTCTCATCGGCACCAGAGAAGTGAGCGTGGGCAACCTGGATATTTCCATCCCCCATAAATCCCAGGACGAAATGCGGACACTTGTCGAAGGCTTCAACACCATGATCAAAAGTCTGAAGAAGCACCAGCAAGAACTGGCGGATATGAGCAAAAAAGTGGCCTGGACGGAAATGGCCCGCAAAGTCGCCCACGAGATCAAAAACCCGCTCACTCCCATCCAGCTTTCTGCCGAACATCTGCTCCGTGTCCACAAGGACAAACGCAAAGGGTTTGCCAGAACACTCGAAGAATCCGCTTCCTACATCATCAATGAAGTCCAGAACTTACGGAAAATCGCCCAGGATTTCCTGGACATCTCGAAGGAAGCGTCCCTGGAGAAAGAGCTCTTCTCGATCAGGGAGCTTGTTGAAGAAACCATGCTCCCCTACAAAAAGATGCTCTCCGATAGAATTCGCTTCAAAGAAACATATCGGGGAGAGGACTTTTATTTCTATGGCGACAGGAGCAAACTCAGGATAGCTCTGCGCAACATCTTCATCAACGCCGTCGAGGCCATCGAAGGCAAAGGAGAGATTGAGGTCCGCGTTTCTGATGCCGAGACGGAGGTGAGGCTGGAGGTCATGGATTCAGGAATCGGCATGGAGAAAAAAATCCTGGATAAAATCTTTGAACCGAATTTTTCCACAAAAGAAGTGGGAACAGGCCTCGGCCTCCCCATCTCCAGGAAAATCATCGAGGACCACGGCGGCTCGATCCTGGTCTCCAGCCGGAAAAACCAGGGGACCAGAATCTCCATCGTCCTTCCCAGAAAAGAGATAGGTCCCGTATTCTCCTCGCCATAGGGCTCAGATTGTTCTTTTTTCTGGAACCATTTCCTTTTCCGTGATAAGGGTGAGGTTTGGGGTTCGCCGGACGCTTTCGCTCTTCTTCTCTTTTGAGAGAAACCATGCCCGCTCAAGTTTCCACAGGGCGCTCCTGACTCTCAAGCCCTCACTCTTTATTGCCATCACGGATTGGCTAAGGCTTAGGTTTTTACTGGAAGCATTTTTTTTCCGTGGTAATGGCCATTTCCTTATAAAATAGGATGGGTGGCATGGGGTGCTCCCCCGCAACGCCCGCAGCGGAAGGGGCCCACCGGGGGATGGGTGGAGCGAGGACGGACGGGGGACACCCCATGACAGGACCCATCCTAAAAAATATTAGCCTCCACGGAATAAAAGATGCTTACGTTTTTACTGAGTGTTTTCAATTCTTGCGGAAAAATGATATCCTTTATGGACTCTGAGAAGGCCAATCTGCCAGTGAGTTTTCCACTCAGGCCTCAAATTGAATTCTTTAAGGAGTGCAGAGATGACCAGGATTCTGGTTGCCTACTTCAGCCAGACGGGAAACACGAAAAAAGTCGCCGAAGCCATCTTTGATGCCCTGGAAGGCGAGAAAACTATCAAGCCCATCGATCAGGTTGAGGACGTCAAGGATTATCATCTTCTGTTCATCGGGTTTCCCGTTCATTCTCATGGCGTTCCCGCCAGAGTCGAAACCTTTCTCAAAAAAATCCCCCGGGGGAAGAAAATCGCTATTTTCTCCACACACGGCTCGCATACCGGCAGCCATCTCTCCCGGCAGGCCCTGGAGCATGCGGCGGTCTCCGCTTCCCAGGCAAAAATTCTTGCCACGTTTTCCTGCCGGGGAAAAGTCTCCATGCGGGCCATGGAAATTCTCTCCCGCTCTCCTGAGCACAGGCTCTGGGCGGAGATGGCCGCTTCAGCCCACACCCATCCTGATGAAGCTGACCTGGAAGAAGCCAGGTCTTTTGCCCGAATGGTGATGGCCTTCAGCAGCCGTGAGACGCTCGAGGGGGAGGATTAACTCTTCAAAAAAAATTTAACGATAAGATAGAGAAGCAAACTGAGGAGAAGGCTGACCAGAAGGCCGGTCACCAGGGGAAAATAAAAGGTGAAATCCTCTTTCTGAATGATGATGTCTCCTGGCAGCCGTCCGATCCATCTGACTTTTTCGGAAAGCCGCAGGACAAACCCGATGAGGATGGCCACGATTCCGGTAAGGATGAGAACGTTGCCCAGCGATTTCAGCATCCGCTTCTTTTCCGCTTATCCCTTTTTTTCTCCTTCAATTCGAGCAGAACGCCGTTCAAATGCCGGGGATGGATGAAGGCAATCCGGCTCCCTTCTGCACCCTTTTGAGGCTGGTCGTGGATAAACTGAATTCCTTTTTCCTTGAGCTTCTTCATCGCCTCCTCGATATCCTGAACCTCGAAAGAAAAATGATGGATTCCTTCACCCCGGATTGCCAGGAACTTCTCCACGGGTGATTCCTCTCCGCAGGGAGTCACCAGCTCTATGGCCGGCCCGCCTTCTGTTTTCAGGTGGGCGACTTTCACTCCTCTTTCCCTGATCTCTTCGATCCCGCAGGCCTTGAGGTTGAACAATCTGGCCCATCTCTCCAGGCTCTCATCCAGATTCCGAACGGCAATGCCGACATGGTCAATCTTCATCTTTATCCTCTCCTTATTTGGAGTCAGGTGCAGACAACCCGGCGCCGCGACATCACGCCTTCTCCTTCAGCCTGCCGATGATCTCATCGGCAACCGTGTAAGGGTCGATTTCTCTCCTGAAGATTCTCTCGACGAGGGCTTCAAATTTTGCGGGCTCGATGTGCTCCTTCACTGACTGGAAGACCTTATCACTGACGATGTCCATCAGCATCCAGGAAACGAGCCTCCTCTTGCGGATATCCTGAATTTCTTCATCTGTGCTCTTCACCATGAGCTCCATCTTCTTCACAAGCTCTTCCACTCCCTTTCCCTCGGTGGCGATTGTCTTCACCACAGGAGGAATGTCTTTTCCCTCGAGACCGAGGTCGAGCATGGCCCGGAGCTGCCTTTCTGTTTTATCTGTCCCGGGAGAATCGGCCTTGTTGAGAACAAAAATATCCGCTATCTCCATGATTCCGGCCTTGAAAATCTGGATTTCATCCCCTGCCCCCGGGACGAGGACCACTACAATCATGTCTGCCAGCTTGACCACCTCCACCTCATCCTGCCCGACTCCCACCGTCTCCACCAGGATGACGTCTTTCCCGGCCGCTTCCAGGATGGTGATGGCCTCGCCCGTGGCCTTGGCAATCCCGCCCAGGTGCCCGCGAGTGGCCATGCTGCGGATGAACACTTCAGGGTCCACGCTGTGCTTCATCATCCGGATCCGGTCGCCCAGAATCGCTCCCCCGGTAAAAGGACTCGAGGGGTCGATGGCCACGATGCCGATTTTTTTCCCTTTTCTGCGCAGCACGCCCAGCAGCTGATCGACCAGGGTGCTTTTGCCGGAGCCGGACGCACCGGTAATCCCGACCACCAGCGATTTTCCGGTATGAGGGAAGATTTCCTTCATCACTTCCTGAGCGGCATTGCGGTCGTTTTCGACCAGAGAGATGGCCCGGGCAATGGCTCTGGGATTTCCCCGGAGGATATCCCCGGCCAGATGGGACATGGTCTGGACTGACACTGTTCAATACTCAGTCAGGACTTTCTGGGCGATGATCCAGCGCTGGATTTCAGAGGTTCCTTCACCGATGGTGGCCAGTTTGGAATCCCGGTAAAATTTTTCGACCGGATACTCCTTGGAAAAGCCGTAGCCGCCGAAAATCTGGACCGCCATCGAGGAGGCTTTGACCGCCAGCTCGCTCGAGAAAAGCTTGGCCATGGCTGATTCCTTGGGTATTTTCTTTCCCTGATCCTCCATGAAGGCGGCCCTGTAGGTCAGGAGTCGGGCGGCTTCGAACTCGGTGAAGCCGTCAGCGAGCATCCACTGGATGGCCTGAAAACTGGCGATCGGCTGGTCGAACTGGACTCGCTCCTTGGCGTATTTCAAGCTGGCCTCGAGGGCGCCGGCGGCGATTCCCAGTGAAAAGCCGGCAATGCTGACCCGTCCTCCGTCCAGAATGGTCATGGCCTGGCGATAGCCCTTTCCTTCTTCACCGATCAGGTTCTCCGCAGGGACCCGGACATCCTCCATGATGAGCTCAGCCGTATCCGAGGCCCGAATTCCCAGCTTATCCTCCTTCTTCCCCGGCCTGAAGCCTTTCGTCCCTTTCTCGATGACGAAAGTGGAAATCCCGCCTCTCCCTTTCTCCGGGTCGGTGAGGGCCATGACCACCGCAATCTCTGCCAGCGAGCCGTTGGTGATGAACCGCTTGGTGCCGTTGATGACCCACTCCCTGCCATCCCTGACGGCGCGGGTTTTGAGAGCCGCTGCATCAGAACCGGCCTCGGGCTCGGTGAGGCCCCAGGCTCCCAGGGTTTCGCCGGAGGTCAACCGCGTCAGGTATTTCTTCTTCTGTTCTTCACTGGCAAAGAGGTTGAAATGGTTCGCACAGAGCGAATTGTGTGCGGCAATGACGAGCCCGACCGAGGGGTCCACCTTGGAAACCTCTTCGAGGATGATGACATAGTCCAGGTTGGAGTAGCCTGCTCCGCCGTACTCCTGGGGGATGATGATGCCCAGCAGGCCCATCTCGCCCAGTTTTTTGGTCAGTTCCCGCGGCCATTCTCCCTTCTCGTCGCTCTCCTTGATGTGAGGCCGGATTTCCTTCTCGGAAAAATTCCGGATGGAATCCTTTAACATCTCCTGTTCCTTGGTCAATACGAAATCCATGTCGACTCCTTTATTTTCTTCTTCTTCATATTACTTTTAAGCCTGGCCAGAATCAAGCCAAAAGTCGAAGCTGCCACTGGATGCGGCAAGAGTTTAATGGAAGCATCTTTTTTTCCGTGATGATATTCTATTTTTAAGGATGGGTCCTGTCATGGGGTGTCCCCCGTCCGTCCTCGCTCCACCCATCCCCCCGTGGGGAACCCCTTCCGCTGCGGGCGTTGCGGGGGAGCACCCCATGCCACCCATCCTCTTTTAAAAGGAAATGGCCACAATCACATAAAAAAAAGATGCTTACGATTTTAATCCGCGGTTTGACACGTCAGCGGAAATGGTCTAACTTAGAAATATGCTGAGCGGATTTTTCAAACTCCTTTTTTACGGATTCCTGATCTACATAATCTACTGGCTCTTCCGCTTTTTCAAGGAGCTGGGCAAAAAGAGCCAGAGTCCAAAAGCGGTCAGGCGGCCATCGGGAATCATGGTCAAAGACGAGGTCTGCAACACCTATCTTCCCCGTGAAGACGCGCTCAAGGAAGTCTATGCGGGAAAACCCCACTACTTTTGCTCCCGGGAATGCCGGCAGAAATTCCTCGACGGGAAAAAACCGCATTGACCAGCAGCCCGCCCATCATTTCTAAAAGTGCGATGGTCTTTCTTCGGTCATTTCCAATTTACCCTGAAAGGCCTCTGTGCTAAGATGTGAACAGCTCAAAATGAAGGCAAGAGCACACATTTTCGTCTCCGGGCACGTGCAGGGTGTTTTCTTCCGCGACCACGCCCAGAGGTGGGCCTCCTCGCTTCGCATCACCGGCTGGGTGAGAAACCTGAGGGATGGACGGGTGGAAGTCGTGGCTGAGGGGGATAAGGAGAATGTCGAAGAAATGATCGGCCGGCTCAAAGAAGGCCCTCCGCACGCCCATGTCGAGAACGTCGAGGTCGACTGGGAAGGCTACACCGGCGAATTCGTGGACTTCCGGATCGCGTACACCGACATCTTTCTCTAATTCCGGCTGCTTTGCGCTCCTCTGAGTCCACAAAACGCCCTGCCCGGGCAGTAGGATGGAAACCAACATTGCGACTGCCGATGAGAAATGTCCTGCTCAGCATTGCCGGCTTTGACCCCACCTCCGGAGCCGGCGTCTCCCTGGACCTGAGAGTCTTCGAGCTTCTGGGATTTCAGGGCATGGCCGTCCTGACCACGGTGACATCCCAGAACACCGCAGGCGTGAGAAGAGTCCATTGCCTCTCTCCGGCTCTCATCCTTGAACAGCACAAAATTCTGGCCGAGGATGTGGCAATTTCGGGAATCAAGGTCGGCATGCTCGGCTCCAGGGAAGCCATCCGGGCAGTGAGGCGTATTTTCCTCAGGAACTCCGAAATTCCCAGAGTGGTCGACCCGGTCTTCAAATCCAGTTCGGGAAAATGGCTTTTCGACAGAAGCTCCATTCCCGATTACATCTCTGCAATCAGGGCCAGAGCATCTCTCCTCACTCCCAACCTGAAAGAAGCCAGCCTGATCACGGGACAGAGGATAGAGAGCCTGGAGGAGATGAAAAAGGCGGCTGCCCGTATCACCAGCCACGCCCGGATTCCCTGTCTCCTCAAAGGAGGCCAATTCGCCAAGAAAATGGTCAGCGTTCTCTACGACGGAAGCCGGTTCCATCTGTTTGAGAAGGAAAAGCTGGCCAGAAAAGTCCACGGCACGGGCTGCTTTCTTTCCTCCAGCCTGCTGGCTTACCTCTGCAGGGGTCACTCACTCGAGAAAGCCTGCTGGCTGGCTACGGAGCTGACTCACGAATACATCCGCAAGGCGCGGCGGGTGGGCCGGGGACAGCATCTGTTCTCTTTTTAAAAACCCGTGTCCCCCTCTCCTGAACGGAATCAACCAGAAAAGCATCTTGTGAATTTTCTTATTCTCTAACCTCTGGCCTGAGTGTCAATAGCTCTCGAGCTCTGGCCTCGATGTCCTCAGCGTCAAATAGCATGGGATGATACTCTCCCTCCAGCCAGAGGGGAATCTGGTCGTC
>CAYZDV010000058.1:0-1608 GCA_964477275.1 uncultured Eubacteriales bacterium | reverse complement strand
AGCCAGGTATAGGCTTTCTCCAGGCTGATTTTCAGAATATCTTCCCTCGTTTCCACCGTATCTGTGCTCCTTCTGTCATACCAGGGGGAATCAGGGTCGGATAGAATCCTGAGCAACCCGGCTTTTTTTCGCCGGAAAAGCGAGTCGAAACTTTCAAACTCCTCGCCCATCTCATCCTCGAAGACCTCCTGGTGGAGAACGTTCATGAAGACGTTGAAGAGCGCCGGCTCTTTCCCTGCTCCCATGATCAAATCCCAGCCGGTGATGAGCTCCAGGGCTCGGCCGGATTTTCCTTCCGCCTGCCTGATTTTTTTCAAAACGGGCAGAAAAAGCTCTCCCTTCTTGGAGTAGATATCGAGCTGGATGGCCTTGAACGACTCCAGGTCATGCTTCTCTCTCTCAAGCAGCCGTTCCTCGATCCTCTCGGCCCTGAAGCTTTCGTCCCAGTCATGACTGATGTAGTGGGGATATCCCTCAGGAATAATCTTATTGTTGGCGGTGACGATGAAGCCGTCCTCGGGATTGAAGCGATGGGGCTTTTCCGCCTCATCCAGGTATCCTCTCCAGCGTCCCTTCTCTTTCCATCCAGGATACGGGTAGACTCCTGTTTCCGGAGATCGCCGCGGGATTTTTCCGTTGAGATAATAGCCGATGTTTCCCTCGATGTCCGCATAGACAAAATTCTGGGATGGAGCGTCGAACAGGGACAGGGCCTCCTTGAACCCCGGCCAGTTCCGGGCCTTGTTCAGGCGATAAAAGGCTTCGAGCGTCCTGCCGCCGTCATAGATCGTCCAGCTCAAGGAAACTGGAGACTGACTCTGAATGACCTCAGGGCCCAGGATGGGCCCCCGGACTGTCCACAGCACCTCGATTATTTCCGGCTCTCTCTTCCCTCTCACTCGGATTTCTTCTCTTTTTTTCTGGAGGGGCATCCACTCATCGCCATCCAGGTACATCGTGCCAGAAGAATCGAGCTTTTCCAGGAAAAGGTCCTGAACATCGGCTCCAGAGTTGGTCATTCCCCAGGCCACAGACTCGTTATGGCCGAGGATGACGAAGGGAACGCCGGGGATGGTGATGCCGATGGCATCGAGACCGGGACAGCGGAGATGCATCTCGTACCAGGTGGGAGGCAGATTGATCTCCAGGTGGGGATCATTGGCCAGAAGCGGCTTGCCGGAGACGGTGCGCTTGCCCGAGACGGCCCAGTTGTTGCTGCCCTGAAGAGGTAAAAAGGAAGAGAGAGGGGAAAGAGCCATCTCCTCCATTTCCAGGGGAGGGGGAGGGAGCTCTTCTTCCAGGATCTGGAGGGCTTTCTCCGCTCCCAGCTCTCTGACAAGCTTTGCTCTCAGCGCCTCGCTGCGGTAATCGGCGCAGAGCATGAGGGCCATGACCTCTTTGATGATCAGCGAATCGAGCGGGCTCCAGAGCTGGGGCCTGAAGCGGAGGAGCAGGAATTCAGGCGGCCAGTCGAACTTCCGGGACCGGATCCAGGCATTGACACCGGCGCTGTAAGAGAAAACGACCTCTTTCATCTCAGGAGTCAGCTTTTCAAAATCCTGCAGAGCCGCCTCCTTAAGGCCGATATTCCTGGTGAACCTGTCATTT
>CAYZDV010000057.1:0-12075 GCA_964477275.1 uncultured Eubacteriales bacterium | reverse complement strand
GGGCTCGGGATGGTTCGCTCAAAGCCACGCCCATTTTGCTCCGAATCATCCCCTGCTTGCAGAGGGCAAGACGAAGCGGAATGGGAAATTCAGGGGCATGATCTCCTTTTGACCGCAGTATTGGGGATATTTTCGAGCTTGAAAAGGAAAAAATTCCATGTTAACTTAGCCGAAGCAATTCACCCACCTCCTTTCTGAGCGAGGAGGAAAAGGAGGAAAGATGGTTATCATCATTCGCGGGGGAGAGGTTTTTGCGCCCGAGCCTCTCGGAAAAAAAGACATTCTGGTGATCGGAAACCAAATCGGAGCCGTCGCCCCGCCCGGAAAGATCCAGATCCAGGGAATGGAAGTCCGGGAGGTCAAGGCCTCGGGAAAAATCGTCGTCCCTGGCCTGGTCGACAGCCATGTCCATATCCTGGGCGGAGGCGGAGAGGGCGGACCGGCAACACGCGCCCCGGAAATCACCCTCGAAGAGATCATCTCCAGCGGCGTGTCAACTCTCATCGGCTGTCTGGGGACAGACGGGGTGACGCGCCACATGTCATCCCTGCTGGCCAAGGCAAGAGCCCTCGAGCTGGAAGGGGTCACCACCTATATTTTTTCAGGGTCATACGAGATCCCGGTGAAAACCTTAACCGGAAGCATTCGCTCTGACCTCATCCTGATCGATAAGGTCATCGGGGCCGGCGAGATCGCCGTCTCCGACCACCGCTCTTCCCAGCCCACTTTCGAGGAGCTGGCCCGCCTGGCGGCCGAGTGCCGCGTGGGAGGAATGCTCGGGAACAAGGCGGGTGTCCTCCATCTTCATCTCGGGGATTCGCCTCGCAGGCTGTCCATGCTTTTCCGGCTGATCGAGGAAACGGAAATCCCTCCCTCCCAGGTCATTCCCACCCATGTCAACCGGAATCGCGAACTCTTTGAAGAGGCCGTCGCCTTTGCCCTCCGCGGAGGCTTCATCGACCTGACCGCGGGGACCGAAGTGGAAACCAAAAACAGCGATGACGAATTGAGCATCGCTGCGGCGATCCGGCTCTGCCTGGAGAAGGGAGCTCCTCTTGACCAGATTACCATCAGCTCGGACAGCAACGGAAGCCTGCCGGTCTTCGACAAAAAGGGCAACCTGACGGGCCTGACCATTGCCACCCAGAAAAGCCTGATGAAAAACCTCCGCTGCCTGGTGGAGAGAGAGATTGTCGAGCTTCCGGATGCGTTGCGGTTTTTCACCTCCAACCCCGCCCGGTTTTACAGGCTGGGGAAAAAGGGAGAAATCAAGCCCGGAAAAGACGCCGACCTCCTTCTCCTTGACCAGGAGCTGAACCTGACGGATTCTCTGGCCATGGGGAGGAGGATGATGTCCGGGGGGAAAATAATCGCGCGCAGCACATTCTCCTCGGATGGGAAGAGTGAACAAAAAACGCTGTTTTGACCAGCGCAAAGGAACGCATCATGGATAAAGAAAGATCAAATAAGACTCCGGAGGTCAGGGAGCCGAGCCTGGCCGTGGCCCTGATTCCGCTCGTCGCCATGGGCATCCTGCTCGGCGTCGGCTATGGAATTTACAAAATCCGGCCTCAAGTCCTGCTGGTCGCCGCCGCCTTCATCACCGGATGTCTGGGCCTCTTCCTGCGCTTCAAATGGAAGGAGATGGAAGAGGGAATCGTCAACAGCATCCATAAAGCCATGCCGGCCATTCTGATCATGCTCTGTGTGGGAATTCTCATCGGCTCCTGGATTGCCAGCGGGACCATTCCCATGGTGATTTACTACGGTCTCAAGCTGATCTCCCCCAAGTATTTTCTGGTCACAGCTTGCTTTGTCTGCTCCATCACCTCTCTGGCCACAGGGACTTCCTGGGGAACGATCGGGACGCTGGGAGTGGCCTTCATCGGCATCGCCATGGGCCTGGGCATCCCACTCGGGCCGGCGGCCGGAGCGATCGTCGCCGGAGCTTATTTCGGGGACAAAATGTCCCCCTTTTCGGATGTGACCAACCTGGCACCGGTGGCTGCCGGCTCCAACCTTTTCGACCACATCAAACACATGCTCTGGTCGGCAACGCCGGCCTGGCTGATTGGTCTCTTCATCTACTTTTTAATCGGGCTCAATTACGGAGGAGAACACGTCGAGTCGGAGAGCATGACGCTCATCGTCCAGACCCTGCAGGCCAACTTCCGTTTCCATATTCTCCTTCTTCTGCCGATGGTCATCGTCTTTTACTTTGCTTTCTCCAAAAAACCGACCATCCCCGGGATGCTTCTCTCCTCTTTTGCGGCCGGTATCCTGGCCATCATCTTCCAGGGAGCATCGGTCACTGAGGTCGCCACAGCCTTGAACACTGGCTATCAAGCCCAGACCGGTGTTGCCGAGGTCGACAGGCTGATCTCCCGCGGCGGCATGATGAGCATGATGGAGACTCAGCTGGTGGCCTTTACCGCATTCAGCTTCGGCGGAATCATGCAGCGCACCGGACTCCTTTCGGTCATCCTGGACCGGGTGATGAAATTCGCCAGAAAGGTCTGGAGTATTGTGCTGACCACCATCAGCTCTTCGATCATCACCGCTCTGGTCACCGGAAGTTCTTATCTCTCCATGATCATTCCGGGCGAACTCCTCTCCCCCGTCTACAAGAAAATGGAGCTTGCAGCCAAGAACCTCTCACGGATCATCGAGGAGAGCGGCGCCATCATCGTCCCTCTCATTCCCTGGAGCATGGCCGGTGTCTACATCACGGGAACGCTCGGTGTCTCCACCTTTTCTTATCTTCCATGGGCATTCATGAACTACGTTGCCGTCATCATCCTTGCCATATTCGGCTTCACCAGGTTCACCATGGCTCCCAGAATCCGGGAGGACGAAACCCAGATCGGAAGCTGATTGGCCTTAAAGGAGGGGAAGAGAAGCCCGGAGGGTCAATCTTCCTTGTCGGCCTCGTGGAGGGCTTTGCGGAATCCTTCTTCCATCTTCTCTTTTCGCTTTTTCTCCATCTCCACCGTTGCCTCGAATTTTCGCTCGAACTCGCTCTTCCGCTTCTCTTCTTTGAAGAGAAGCTCATCCAGGGATTTCTTTTTTCTGGTTCCCGTCCTCTCGACCTGAATCACTTCCTGCGTCAACGGGTCAATCCAGAGGGCCGCGCTGCAAAAGGGACAGATAATCTGGAAAACTCCTTTTTTCTTTTTGGCTGGACTCTTCATTTGGAAAAACTTTATCAAAAAAATCAGCCGGCGACAAGGCTGCCGGTTTTGAAAGGGGGCATCGGCACGTCCATTCTCTCAACCCTTTTTCCTGTCTTCAGGCTACGCTGAGAACTCAGCCTGTTCGGGTGCCCCGAGAGCAATGCCGCGTCTTTTCATCAATTTGAAAAGTCCCTGCCGGCTCAGCCCCAGCTCCCGGGCAGTCCTGACCTTATTGAAGTTCGAACGGGCCAAGGCTTGCTGGATGAATCTTTTCTCAAACGCGGCCCGCGCCTGGAAAAAATCGGGGAAGAGCGAAGCGGGTTTCTCCCGGTGAGGATTGATGCGGACAGAAAGGTGTTCGGTTTCGATGAGACGACTTTCGCCGGCCAAAACCAGACATCTCTGGACCTCGTTCTGAAGCTCCCGCACGTTCCCCGGCCATTGATAATCGAGGATCAGCTCCAGGGACTGCGGCGAAAAATGAACCCTTCTCCGCTTCATCTCGCGGCAGTATCTCTCCAGGAAATTGTCGAGAAGGAAGAGGATATCCTCTTTTCTTTCCCGCAGTGGAGGAATGTCGATGGTGAAGATCTTGAGACGGTAATAGAGATCCTGACGAAACCGGCCGCGTTCGACCTCCTTTTCGATGTTCCTGTTGGTGGCGCTGATAAAGCGGCTGCTGACTGATTGTGTCTGGTTTTCGCCGATTCTCCTGATCTCCTTCTCCTGCAGGAGACGAAGCAGCTTGGCCTGCACGTGGGGAGACATGTCTCCCACCTCGTCCAGAAAGAATGTGCCGTCGTTCGCCTCTTCGACCAGCCCTGGTTTGTCCCTGACCGCGCCGGTGAAGGCCCCTTTGACATACCCGAACAATTCGCTCTCCAGGAGAGACTCGGGGATCGCCCCGCAGTTGGTGGCCACGAATTTTCCATGCCGTCTTATTCCCCTGTTATGAATGGCCCTGGCCACCAGCTCCTTACCCGTGCCGCTCTCGCCGCTGATGAAGACCGGCACATCGCAATCTTTCACCCGGTCGATCAAGGCGAGAATGCTTCGGGCAGCCTTGCTCTGGCCGCCGAAAAAGGGCTCGGCGGTTTCTGATCCTTGCTCTTCGGAATCTCCACTGACAACCCGGTTTTTCAGCGTCCAGAGGATAGGCTCGGAAAGAGCAATAGCCAGCCTCAAGTCCTCTTCGAGAAACGGCCGGAGGTTGCCCGAGCGCTGGAGCGAGAGGATACCCGTCAACATCTGGTTGATGAGCAACGGAAGATAGAGGAGCCTTCTTTTTTCTCCTCCGGTTCCACTGTGGTTTAAAGACGGGATGGCACTGTTGAGGATCAGCGGCTGTTTTTCCTCCACAAGCCTGGTGAGAATCTCCGGCCGGATATCTGCTTTTTCTTCCTCCCGGATATCCTCTTCCAGGCTGCAGACAACCTCTCTGCTCCCCTTCACCAGGATCAGTTTGACCCTGGCTAAAAAGAGCTCTTCCTGAATGATCTTCAACAGTTTGCGAAACAGAATATGGTGCGCTGAAAAATCCATCTCTCTCTGTTTGCGGGATTTCTCCTCGGCATCTCCGCTGAGGAATGGAGTCGGTGGCATTGATTCCCGGAAGGATTCTCCGCGTGCTCTACAGATAACGCTGTCATGGCCGCCATTTTCTCATTCTTTTCCGCTTTCCTTTTGATTTGAGCCGATCTCTGGCTCCGACGGCAAATCCCTCGAGCAGACGTAAGTATTTCTTTTCCCGTGATACTGGTGGGGAAGCCATGCTGAACAGAGGGTTATTCTTTCAGAATTTTTCTCAGGGCTTTGATTTTCTTCTTCACGTCCATGTACTTGGAACTGGTATCCTTGATATCTTCGTATAAGGAGATAGCTTTTTCCAGCTTACCGGCCTCCTCGTAGAGCAGGGCCAGCTCATATGTTATGGCCAGATAGTAATCTGTTCCCTCCTCGGTCAATTCCAGGCTTTTCTCCATCCACTTCGCCGCTTCCAGGAGGTTATTTTTCTGCCTGTAGCATTTGCTGATTGCGTTATAACAATCGGCGCTCAACTTTTCATCTTTTGAGGCGAGTTTAAATTTCTCTATGGCTTCCTCCATCTGACCCTGGTCTTGAAGCCGGAGACCATCTTTGAAAACGCTCTTCAAATCGTCCGGGGCTGCTTCCTTCGTTTCCGGTGGGAGCGCCTCCCTCTCCGCACCCGGTTCTGGCATGCCTTCTGGCTCTAACGCTGGAACATCCGGGGACATCGAAGGAGTTTTCTTTTCTTCCGCTTCCTCTTTTCTGGTTTCGGCCTCAAGCTTGCCGGGTTCTTCCTCTCTCTTTTCTATCTCCACCGCCACCTGCTCATCCTCAACTCCTCCCGCGTTCTTTTCTTTGGCCATCTCCCCGGTCTTGTGCTCGTCCTTTTTTCCGAATAACTCGCTTTCCTTTTCAGACACCTGCTCAACCCGCTGAAGAATCTCCTCGATGCTGGCCTGGGTGGACACCTTATCCAGCGAAGCCAGCTTCTCTTCGACCCGCGGATTATTGGAATAGTGGATCCTCATATTCTCCAGTATCCTGCGGGCATTCCTCAACAGTCCCTGGTTGATGTAAAGATCGGCCTGGGCCAGATTCATCTCCAGCATCTCTTCCGACCCTTCCTCTGGAACAACGGCTTCCTCCTCCTTCTCTGCGAGTATCTCTTCAATTTCCTTTATTTCTTCGGTGGGCACCTCCCTCTTCTTCTTTGTTTCCAGCGCCTCCACCGCTTTTCTCATCTCCTCTGCTTCTGCTTTTCTCCTCTCCTGTTCCTCGACCTGCTGTCGCAGCTCTTCTTCAGCCTTCCGCCTGGCCTCCTCCTCGGCCCGCTTTTTTGCCTCTTCTTCCAATCGTCTGGCTTCCTCGGCCATCCGCCGCGACTCTTCCTGGGCCCGCCTTCGGGCTTCTTCTTCAATCTTTCTGAGCTCTTCCTCCCGCCTTTTCGTCTCTTCTTCCGCCCTCTTCCTTTCTTCCTGCGCTCTTAACCGTTCCTCCTCGGCCATCCGGCGTTCTTCTTCGGCTTTCCGGCGCTCCTCCTCGGCTCTCCTCTGGATTTCTTCCTCTTCCGCCTTTTGTGCCTCTTCCCCTTTTTCCTCCTCGGCGGCCACCTCAGCCGCTTCCTCTGCCGGCAACTCGGACGGCGGCTCTTCGGCCGGGAGCCCGGCTCTTTCGGTCAGGAGATCGAGTTCCTTTTTCACTTCCTCATCACCGGGACAGAGTTTGACCAGCTCTCTCAAAATGGAGACAACTTTTTCTCTCAGGTTATTTCTGTAGTACTCTTCGAGAAGCACCCGGCAAACAATCTCCAAGTTTTTCTCTTGATTCTCGCCTTTATAGATAGAGGCCAGCAGTTCCAGGGTGGGGAGATGCGCTTTCCTGGTGGACAGTATGAGGCCAAGGAGACCGACGGCTTTCTCAGCCTTGTTCTTTCTGACCAGACTGTCCACCAGCGGCTTGTAGAGCTGGAAAGCCTTATCCAGGTCATCCTGCTGGATTTTAAGGCGGCCCAGCTTCACCCGGGCTTCGACATCCTGGGGTTTGATGGAGATGACCTTGACGAAAAGCTCTTCAGCCTTCCGATAATCCTTCCCTTCAAAATAATGGTTACCAAGGAGATTGAGGGCGGTGATGTCATTGGGATTCTTCTTCAGGGCATCGAAAATGAGGCTCATGGCTTCTTTATCCTTGCCCTCTTTTATGAGCAGAGTGATGAAGTTGGTGAGAGTTCGGGAATGGCCTTCTTTGAGTTCTTTTGCTTTTTTCAGTATCTCCTTTGCCTCTTTGAGGGCGTTGCTGCGAATTTTCGCCTCCGCCACATCGTTGAGTCTTTCGACTGCCTTGTCGACAGCACCTTCCCGCGTGTAAAGGTCAGCCAGGGTGAGCGTTGTCTGGATATCTTTTCTATCCAGCTTCAACAGCTTCTCATAGAGGAAGATGGCTTCTTTCACCCGATGGATCTTCATCAACCCCTTGGCAATCTTCTGATACTCCATCTTGGCTTCTGAGAGAAATCCCTGGGCATAATAGAGGTCGGCCAGCTTCATGGACGCTTCAATGTTTCCCGGATTGAGCTTGATGATTTTCTTGTAGACAGCCATGGATTGGGAGTACAACCCCCGCTCCTCGTAGAAGCTGGCGATTTTATAAAATTCCTCGATAGCCCGATCTTTCTGGTTTGACTTGAGGTAGAGGTCGCTGATGATGTTCCTGACGCTGATGTCTTGAGCATCACCGGTCAGTAATTTCTGGTATTCGTTGATGGCTTCCTGGAGCTTTCCTCTTTTGACAGCTTTTTCAGCAAGCTCGAGGATCCTCAATCTGTCTTTTTCAGAACCCATTGTCCTACAAGCCGAGATTGAAGGTGAACCTGTGGAGCGGCGTCGGCCCTTTTTCCCTTAAGGCTTGATAATGCTCCCGCGTTCCATACCCTTTATTCTTGGCTAAAAAATAACCCTCGTACACCTTATCCAGCAAAATCATCATTTCATCCCTGACAACCTTGGCCACAATGGAGGCAGCGGCAATGGAAACGCTTTTCCTGTCTCCTTGAGGGATGACAGCCTGTGGATAATTTACATCATTTAAGCGGCAGCCGTCAACCAAGAGAAAATCGGGTGCTGAGGGCATACTGGCCACGGCTCTTTTCATCGCTGTGAGGGAAGCCCAGTAAATATTGTTCTTGTCGACCTCAAAATTGGAGGAGATTCCCACCCCGACCGAAGCCGCATTGGCCAGTATCTCCCTGGCCAGACTCATTCTTTTCGCGGGAGGGAGGGCTTTCGAATCGTCAATTTCGCACAGCCAGCCACGTCTCTTCCCTCTCATCAGATGGCAGGGAAGCATGACAGCTGCAGATACGACCGGACCGAACAGCGCACCCCTGCCGACTTCATCCACGCCTGCAATGGCCTTGAATCCTTTTCTGATAAAATTTTTCTCGATCCGAAAATCCGGCATCCCCAGCCCTTGTTCCGAAGAAACACCTGGCATCGGGCCCGCTGTCAACTGGAAAAGCAGCTTCCCTCGTCTTGACCGCGAACACCTGCGGGTCCGGACGGCAACAGCCTTTCCAGCCCGGTTTATCTCTGTTGTTTCAGCCTGGCTGCTTTCCCCCTCAAGCTGCGAAGGTAATACAGCTTGGCTCTTCTGACCTTTCCGCTCTTGACGACTTCGATCTTTTTGATCATCCTGGAATGGAGGGGAAAGATCCTTTCCACGCCGATGCCAAAAGAAGTTTTGCGGACAGTGAACGTTGCTCCAAGACCGGTCCCTCTTTTGGCGATCACATCCCCCTGAAACACCTGAATCCTTTCCTTGTCTCCTTCTCTGATGATCACATGCACTTTCACCGTATCCCCGACGTTGAACGAATCAATGTCTTTCTTGGCGTGTTTTTCTTCCACCACATTCATCAGGTTCATCTCTTTTTTCCTTTCTTTTCGAATTTGGTTCTCTCCAGTATCTTTTTCTCATCAGGAGAGAACTTCCGGCCCTCGAGAAGGTCGGGTCTGTGCAGCCAGGTCTTCTCCATGGCCTTGTGGCGCCGCCATTCCTCAATCTTCCTGTGGTCGCCTGAAAAAAGAACTTCCGGGACTCTCATTCCTCTGAAGTCCCGAGGTCGAGTGTACTGAGGAAAATCCAGGATGCCTGAAAAAAAAGAATCATTCTTCACCGCCTCCGGTTTGCCCACGACACGGGGAACCAGCCTCGAGACCGCGTCAACAATCACCATGGCCGCCAGCTCACCTCCGGCCAGAATGTAATCACCGATGGAAATCTCGCCGCTGACCAGATGCTCAATCACTCTCTCGTCAACTCCTTCATAACGGCCGGAGATGAGAATCAGCTGGGAATACCGGGCCAGCTCCTCGGCGTACCGGTAATCGAATCTTCTCCCCTGCGGAGAGAGCAGGAAAACCGGGGTTTCCGGACTGCTTCTGATCGCTTCGACCGCGCGGAATATCGGTTCGGGCTTGAAGACCATTCCTTGACCGCCGCCGAAAGGACGGTCATCGACCTGCCTGTGTCTGCCGAGGGTGTAATCTCTTAGATCATGAACATGAACTTCAACCAGCCCCTTCTCAAGGGCTTTCTTGACAATTCCTCCCCGAAAAACACTCCCGAACATATCGGGAAAGATGGTGATTATATCAAATCTCATTCAAGTCTAAAAGCCCCTCGGGAGGGTCAATGATGATTTTCTTCTGCTTCAGGTTGACTTCAATGCAGATGGAACGGACAAAAGGAATCAGGATGTCCTCTTTGTCCCCGGTCACTGCCAGAAGGTTATTCTCGCTGATGAGAAGCACATCGGTGACCGTTCCCACGTCTTCGCCGCTTTTGGTGACCACAGCACAGCCGATAATCTGGAAGAAATAGTATTCCCCCTCTTCGAGACTCTGCAGCTCTTGTTCCGGGAGAAGGACTTCCAGCCCGACCAGCTCGCGTGCCTCAGCAAGTGAGTCGATGCCCTTGAGCTTGAGGATGCAATACTCTTTATAAGAGCGTGAGGATTCAACGGGGTATTCCCGGAGCTCCTCACCCTTCTTCAGAAATACCTTCGAAAAAAAAAAGAGGCAGAGAGAGGCTGGAATAGGGCTTGAACCTCAGTTGTCCCCTTCTGCCTTGAATCCTCGTGAATTTCCCTATGCTGACCAAGCTATCCTTTTTCAATAATCTCGAGGTTAAATCTCCTTTTCAGCTTCATGCCAGCAGCACCGAGGATGATTCTGATAGCCCGTGCGGTCCGACCCTGTTTTCCGATGACTTTGCCCAAATCTTCCTGAGCGACCTTGAGTTCCAGGATTGTGGTCTGTTCCCCTTCCAACTGGGAAACCTGCACCTTTTCCGGGTTGTCAACCAACGCTTTGGCGATCATTTCAACGAGTTCTTTCACTGTGACCTCCTTTAAGTTTTAGAATGTTGATTGGAAAGTTTTTCAGGCTTGGAAACCCTATGTATAAGAGATTGAACCGTTTTAGAAGCTTGAGCTCCTTTTCTCAGCCAATAGTTTGCTTTATCGAGATCGACTTTGATCTCAGGAGGTTCCTGCAAAGGATCATAATAGCCAAGAACGTCCTTCGCGTTGCTCTCCCTGGGCTTCTTCTTATCAATGACGATGATGCGGTAAAAAGGCCTCTTCTTCGCTCCGAGTCTCATCAGTCGAATGGCAAGCATTGTGCACCCGTTCTTTCAAGATGAAGAGAGATAATATCTGAATTTTTCCTTCAAGTCAACCGATTTAACGACCTAAAGGAAGGGAGGAAAGGATTTTCTGGAAGGATGATTTTTTCATCATCTTTTTCATCTCAAAAAACTGTTTCAACAATTGGTTCACCTCTGAGACCGGCCTGCCGCTTCCCCTGGCGATTCGCGACCGGCGACTGCCGTCGATGATCCTGGGGTTCTCCCTTTCCCTCGGCGTCATGGAATTGATGATCGCCTCGCAATGGAGAACCCTCCGGTCATCGATGGCAATCCTGGAAATGCCTTTCAGAGGCCCGCTTTCGGGCAGATGGCCGAGAATCTGGGATAGGGAACCCATCTTCTTCATCTGAACGAGCTGGTTCCTGAAATCCTCGAAGGTCCATTCCTGCCTCTTGAGCTTCCGGGCCAGCGCTTCCGCTTCCTTCAGATCCGTCTCTTTCTCTGCCTTCTCCACCAGGCCCAAGATGTCGCCCATGCCGAGAATGCGGGAAGCCATCCGTTCGGGATGAAAGACCTCGAGTCTGTCGAGCTTCTCCCCGACTCCGATAAATTTGATCGGTTTCCCGGTGACCGAGACGATGGACAGGGCTGCGCCTCCCCTCGCGTCACCGTCGAGCTTGGTCAGGATGATGGAGGTGAGTCCAATCTTTTCCTCAAAGACGCGCGCGCTTCTGACTGCATCCTGGCCGGTCATCGCATCCCCTACATAAATCACCTCAGCGGGCTGAAGAAGATTCCTGACCATCCGCAGCTCCTCCATCAGCTCCTCATCCACGTGGAGTCTTCCTGCCGTATCCACGATGAGAGGATCATACCTGCGGCTAACAGAATGCCCGAGCAGGTCCTTCCAGGCGTCTGCGGGGGAAGCCATCTGCTTTCTGGTCATTTCATAAAAAGGGAGGTTGAGCGACTGGGCGATGATCCTGATCTGCTCCTGGGCTGCCGGCCTCTTCAGGTCGAAGGAGACGAGAAGGGGGGACTTTTTTATGCCTAAAACCCAATTGGCCAGCTTGCCGCAGGTGGTCGTTTTCCCTGACCCTTGCAGACCAACCATCATATAGATCGAGGGAGGACGGCTGGAGAAGAGCAGCTTCTGGGACTTTTCTCCGAGAAGACGGGTCAATTCGTCCCTGACAATCTTGATTACCTGCTGGGCCGGAGTGAGGCTGAGAAGGACTTTCTGATCCAGCGCCTTCTCCCTGAGCTTCTCCTCGAAATTCTTCACCACCCGGTAGTTGACATCGGCCTCCAGAAAGCTCATCCGGATCATTTTCAAGGCTTCGTCCAAGTTTTTCTCGGTGATCTTCCCCTCTCCGCGGATATACTTCAAGACTTTCTGAAGCCGGCTCTCGAGCTGCTCAAACATGCGTCTCTCTCTTTTCGCCTGGATTCACATTCCCTATGGTAAGAAAAACTTCTCTGTGATGTCAATTCTGAAAGGCGCAGTGCCTTGCTTCTCCATAAATTCACAGCCATCTCACCGGGCCATGGCGGGTGCGGAGCGACGATGGATATACACCGTGACCTCCCCGGGCTTAGCCCGACTCAAAAATTTGGGGGAACTCCTGGCTTCGGAAGGATCTTTTTTTCCGTGACAGCGAATACGACGAGAGGGTCAGGCTGGATGCATCGAAAACACGCGGAATTTCCCCGACTAAGAAATCCC
>CAYZDV010000056.1:0-12316 GCA_964477275.1 uncultured Eubacteriales bacterium | reverse complement strand
CATATATGTTAAATAATTTCGCCGGGTGGTGTCAAGGCGTTGTCGGCGTCCTGTCTGCGTCCCCTCGTCGTACTGTCTGGGTCCTGTCCACGTCCTGTCTTGGTCCTGTCTGCGTCCGCGCCTCAAAGCACCGCCATTTTCGTCATGCGGGTAAGGGCTTGGGGTGAGGACCGAATCGAGCGGCGCTGGTGCGCCGGGACAAAATTAGCGTAAATTTGAGCGACGAATCCCGAGCGCGTCAGTCTCTTCTTCCTGCCTTCTGCTTCTCCACGTATTCAACAAAGAAGGCCAGCATGGTGAACATAAACGCACCGACAACGGCGGCGATCATAACATTCAGCCTCTTCTTCGGAGAAACGGGATTAAGGGAAGAAGTGGGCTCCTTGATCAGTTGCGCATAATCAATGCGGGCTTTTTTGCTGTTCAGCCAGGAGATTTCCCTCTCTAAATTGGCAATGGTGTTTTTGATCTTTTCGATATCGTTCTCGACGGTTTTGATCTCGTTTTTGATTTTATCGATTTCATTTTTAATTGTCTCGATGGCTGTTTTGATATTATCAATTTCCGTCTGAATGGTATCCTTATGGGTGGCGATCTGCTGGATCTGGTTGTCAATCTGTCTGAGCTGTTCTTCTTTGTCCCGCATAGACAGATTGATGTTTTCCTGGGTGATTTTTTCGTTACTCAGCTTCTCGTCCAGGGTGTTGAGGTAACGGAGATTCTGCTGGACCTCGTTGGAGTAGAGGAGGAGGCTGATGGCATCGATTCCCTGCTTTTTTTCCTCGAGAGCCTTCCTCTGCTGGATGTCCAGCTCATCAATCCGTGTTTTCACGGCCTTCATCTCCTCCATGATGCTGGTCACTCTATCCTCGGAGATGCCGAGTTTATTTTTTAATGATTCGATTTCTTTATTGATTCTGTCCTTTTCGATTTCTCTGGATTTGATATCCAGGTCCCTGAGCTGAATATTGTTCACTTGCTTCTTTATCTCGTTTTCCCTGGTCTTGATGTCGTTTTCTTTGTCTTTGATCTGGAGTTTCTTGAGTTCAATCCGGTTCTCCAGGTCTCTGATGCTGATCCTGTTTTGCTTGATGGCATTCTCTATGGATGAGATTTGAGTGTCGATAGCGTTGAGTTCGACATCGATCTTTCGATTCAGGTCGTTTTTGAGATGGTTGAAAAGAGAATTTAAAATCCTCTTGCCCTTTTCCACATCGTTTTCTTTCAGGGAGACCTGGACCAGCTTTGTATCCCTGATGTTTTCCGCCTTGAGTTCCGGAAACTTTTCGATGGCAATGCTCAACTCAGCCGCAATCAGATAATCGTAAGACTTCTGGTTAATCTGGCCTGCAATCTGCCTGGGCTCCACGATCAGGACTTCTTCAAACCTGCCAGACTCATCCTGAATCAGAAATTTGCTGGGGACGATGATGGCGTCAACTTCCCACTGTGGAGGAAGGAGAAAGCTGATGACTCCAATAAAAACCATTAAAAGAAAGGTCGGGATGATGATGAGCCATTTTCTCTTCCATATGACGTTGAGGTAATCCATCAAGTTGATTTCTTCGGCGAAGACTGGCTGTTCCATATTCATCTCTCTTCTTGAATTTTGCACATTCCTTAAATTATACCATTTCTCCCAAAATATCAATCATAAAAAGAGAGAAAAGGGGACAGGCCCCTTTTTTGACTGATGGACAAAGAGGGGTTTTTCCCTTAGAATAAAAAAGCCGCATGGAGGCAGGGGAGAAAAGACCGGTGATCGGGGTGATGGCCGATTCTCATGACAATGTGCCGGCGGTGAGGAAGGCGGTCCTCCTGTTTAACGATGCCGGGTGCGACCTGGTCGTCCATGCCGGAGACATCGTGGCCCCTTTTGCCGCGCGCGAGCTGGAAAGCCTCCGCTGCCCGGTGAAGGCCGTGTTCGGAAACTGCGACGGAGAAAAGGCAGGCCTTGAGAAAACGCTCCGCTCTTTCGGCGAAATCAGGGAGGCGCCCTTTGTGTTCAGCCATCACGGCCTGCGTTTTTTCCTCACGCATGTCCCCGGCGATTTTAAGGCTGAACTCGCCTCCGGCAGGAATGACGTCATCGTCTTCGCCCATACGCACAGGCCGGAGGTCAGAAGGAAAAAAAAGGCGCTCCTCCTCAACCCCGGCGAAACCGGCGGCTGGGTTTCCGGAAAAGGCACGGTGGCCCTCCTGGACCCGCGCTCTCTCTCGGTGGACATCATCTCCCTGTGAGCAAATAAACTGAAGTAAAAAAATTGGGGACAGTCCCCAATTTTTCCCCAATTTTTTCGAGGCACACAATGGCCAGAGGAATCGAGAGACGGCAGAAACCCGCATGGCAAAAACTGCGCAAGCCCTCTCCGCCCCGGCCGAAGCCCTTTCCGGCCCGGGAGAAGAAGAAGGGGCCCAGCCGGGAAAACAAATAGTCCCGTGTGGAAAATCGTCATTGCGAGGAGGAGGATGATTCCTTCCCCTTAAACGGCGTCTCAGCGCTAAAAATTAAAAAGGGGGGATGTCTTCCAGGGAGCGCAGGAATACTTTCGCTTCGCCCGGAACAGGCCCGGCCATCCACCATGAAAAACGTCATTGCGAGAGACGTTTCATTTCAAAAAGGGGACAGGCCCCTTTTTGGAAATAAGCGGGGTGAATGTCAAGGAACAAAAAGAACAAAAAAGGGGCCTGTCCCCTTTTTGTTGCACCCTTTTTGTTGCATAAATGGCAGGGCTGTATTATACTTATTTTTCAATTTTTTAAGGAACGACACGGATGAAAAAAGTCCTGATCATGGGCGCTGCCGGAAGAGATTTCCACAACTTCAACGTTTGCTTCAGAGACAGGGAAGAATACCGCGTCGCGGCTTTTACCGCCACCCAGATTCCGGATATCGAAGGACGGAAATACCCTCCGGCCCTGGCCGGAAAGCTCTACCCGGAGGGAATTCCCATCTATCCCGAGGAGGAGCTTCAGTCCCTGATTAAGACCCACGGCATCGACGAGGTCTTCTTCTCCTACAGTGATGTCTCCCACGAGTACGTCATGCACAAAGCCTCCGAGGTGCAGGCGGCGGGAGCGAGCTTCGCTCTTTTAGGCCCCAGCGAGACCATGATCAAAAGCCGCCTCCCGGTGATTTCGGTCTGCGCTGTGCGCACCGGCTGCGGGAAAAGCCAGACCACCCGCAAAATCGCCCTCCTCCTCAGAGAAAAAGGAAGACAGGTGGTGGTCATTCGCCATCCCATGCCTTACGGCGACCTGGCCCGGCAAAAGGTCCAGCGCTTCGCCACCTATGAGGACATGGTCCGGCAGGAATGCACCATCGAGGAGATGGAGGAATATGAACCCCACGTCAAGGAGGGAATCGTGGTCTACGCCGGCGTGGATTACCAGGCCATCCTCGATGAGGCCGAAAAAGAAGCGGAGGTCATCCTCTGGGATGGCGGGAACAACGATTTCCCGTTTTACAGGCCGGACCTCGAAATCGTGGTCACCGACCCCCACCGGGCCGGACACGAACTCCTCTACTATCCCGGCGAAACCAACTTCCGCAGAGCTCAGGTCCTTGTCGTCAACAAGATGGACAGCGCCCCCGGGGAAAAGGTCGACACGCTTCTCCAGAACATCAAGGAGCACAACCCGGAGGCCACCGTCATCAGGGCGAACTCAACCATCTCCGTCTCCGAGGGAGGGGAGATTGCCGGAAAGAGAGTCCTGGTCGTCGAGGACGGCCCGACCCTGACCCACGGAGAGATGCCCTACGGCGCGGGTGTGATCGCCGCCGCAAAATACGGGGCAGCCCGGATCATCGACCCCAGGCCTTTCGCGAAAGGCAGCATCAAGGCCACCTTCCGCAAATACAGCCATCTGGACAAGGTGCTTCCGGCCATGGGCTACGGAAAAACCCAGATGGCCGAGCTGGCCCGGACAATCGACAGGGCCGAATGCGACCTTGTCGTCAGCGGCACGCCCATCGACCTCGGCCGGCTGATCAAGACCCGAAAACGGATCCTCCGTGTCGCCTACGAGCTCGAAGAGGTCGGCAAACCCGACCTCAGGGAGGTCCTGAAAAAGTTCTGATGAAAAGAAAAATTGCCCTCATCGCCTTTGGCGGGAACGCCATCCTGCCCAATCACCAGCGCGGGCTCCAGCACGAGCAGGAGGCGAATTCCCGGAAGGCGGCCCGGTTGATGATCCACGTGGTGAAAAAGGGCTACGACCTGATCATCGTTCACGGCAACGGCCCCCAGGTCGGCAACCTCCTCATCCAGATGGAAGAGTCGGTGACCAAAATTCCGCCGTTTTCCCTGGATGTCTGCGATGCCATGACCGAAGGGAGCATGGGCTTCATGCTGGAGCAGGCCATCATCAACGAGCTGCGCAAGAATTCCATCGACAAGGACGTGGCCACCCTGGTCACCGAGGTGGTGGTCGACCGGGAAGACCCGGCTTTCGAGAACCCCACCAAGCCCATCGGCCCTTTCTACACCAAATATAGAGCCCAGATGCTGGCCAGAGAGAAAAAATGGAAGATGATCGAGGACGCCGGCCGGGGCTACCGCAAGGTCGTCCCTTCGCCCCGGCCCATTGACGTCGTCCCCAAGAGAATCATCGGCGACCTGGTTAACTCCGGAAAAATCGTCGTCACCGTCGGAGGCGGCGGGATTCCGATTATCATCAACAACCGGGGTCTCTTCGAAGGCGTGGAAGCGGTGATCGACAAGGATTTCGCCGCCAGCCTGGTGGCCCGGGAGGTGAAGGCCGACCTGTTCATCATCCTGACCGACGTGGAGCGGGTCTATCTGAATTACGGAACACCGGAGGAGTCGCCGATCGAGGCGATGACCGTCAGGGAGGCGGAAGACTACATCGGCCAGGGGCAGTTCCCGCCGGGCTCGATGGGGCCCAAAATCCAGGCGGCCATCGAATACATCAACGCCGGAGGGAATGAGGTGATGATCACCTCGGCCAGCCACCTCAAAGCCGCGCTCATCAACCGCTCGGGAACAAAAATCAGGGCTTCGGACCCGCGAGATTAGGAGAAAGAGAGAGATAATGGACGATTTCATATCCATCCATGATTTGAGCGTCTACGAGTTCAGCGAAATCCTGGATCTGACCCGGAAAATCAAGGACCATCCCCACCGATTCCGGGATCAACTGAAGAACAGGATACTCGCCATGATCTTCCAGAAGCCGTCGCTGCGGACGCGGATGACCTTTGAAGTGGGCATGCTCCAGCTCGGCGGAGAGGCCATCTACCTGAGCCCTGCGGACATCCAGATGGGAACGCGCGAAACCCCCCGTGACGTGGCCAGGAACATGGAGCGCTGGGTGGACGGGATCATGATCCGGACTTTCCGCCACCAGGATGTGATCGACCTGGCCGAAGCCGCCGCCATCCCGGTGATCAACGCGCTCACCGACCTCCTCCATCCCTGCCAGGCCATGGCGGATTTCTTCACGCTCAAGGAGAAGCAGAAAGACCTGAGGAGCCTCAATCTGGCTTTCGTGGGGGACGGCAACAATGTCTGCCACAGCCTCCTTTTCGCCGCGGCCAAAGCAGGAAGCCGGATGCGCGTGGCCACGCCTCCCGGTTACGAGCCAAAGGCGGAAATCGTCAGCCAGGCCGGAGAAGACGCCAGGGACACAGGCGCCGGCTTCGTCTTCACCAACGACCCGGCCGAGGCAGTGAGCGGGGCTGACGCGGTCTACACCGACATCTGGGCTTCAATGGGACAGGAGCAGGAAAAGAAGAAAAGGGCAAAAATCTTTGCTCCTTATCAGGTGAACGGGGAACTCATGGCCAGAGCGAAACCGGACGCTCTCTTCATGCACTGCCTTCCCGCCCACAGAGGAGAGGAAGTCAGCGACGAGGTCATCGACTCGCCCCGGTCGTGCGTCTTCGACCAGGCCGAAAACAGGCTTCACGTCCAGAAAATCATCATGCTGAGCCTGATGGGAAAGAAAAAGAAATGACCACTGTCAAAAACGGCAAACTCATCCAGGTCACAGAAAACGACCTCTCGTCCCTGGAGAAAATCCTTTCCGGGACCACAAAGCCCTTCACCTTCGACGAGCTCGCCGATAAACTGGCCCACAAAAAAACTTCCAGCCAGATGAGCCAGGAAGTCAAGAAATACGATCCCGAGTGCCGCTATGAAGTCGGCGACCTCATCTACAAGGAGTACGACGAGCCGCTGACCGTGAGCAGCAAGGGAACCGACCACTTCAAGAGAGCGGTGGTTTTGACCGTGGTGGGGAAGGTGCCCTACAAGGAGTTCAACTGCGAGATGTTAGAGGTCGACTACTCTGGAGGAGGGCCCTTCCGCAAATACATCGATTACATGAAGAAGACCAAAACCCAGGTTCTGCTCCCCAGCAACCTGGAGGGAAAGGCCAAAACCCCGGAAATCCTTGAACGGAAGGAAGACCCCAGGCTCAGCATGCTGCCCATGACCGA
Source organism: uncultured Eubacteriales bacterium (assembly GCA_964477275.1). Lineage (GTDB taxonomy): Bacteria > Acidobacteriota > Aminicenantia > Aminicenantales > Aminicenantaceae > CAYZDV01. The sequence continues at coordinate 5,853 of CAYZDV010000056.1, read as the reverse complement.
CCAGGACCTGAAATCTCTGGGGAAGAACCTGAAGCAGGCCCTCTCCAGGTCCCCCCGGTTCTTCAACTGGGGGGACTACTGGCAGCTCGCTCGAGCGCAGGTCGCGGTGCCCGAAGGAAAAATCACGCTCATCAGGAGCCACCTCCAGAAAACAAAACAATCGGCCGCCACCACAGAGCTGGTCAGCCAGTTTCTGGGCATCCCTGGCGAGGATGACCTCTTTACACTCCACTGCATGAGCCTGTCTTCCACCCTGGATAAAAAATACAAGAAGGATTTCATCTGCACTTATCCCCTCGGCTGGGGGAAATGGCATCTGAAGGCTGTCCTCCAGTCGCTGCCCCAGAATCTTCCCCTTGCCGCGGCCCGGGCCAGAATCCCTCCCGCTGGAGAAGAAGAGATAAAAAAGCCGGCCGCAGCCCCGGAGTTTCCCCTGAAACTCTATCTCACATGGCGGGAGGTTCTCTCGGGCGGGATCAAAATCCCCGGCTCCCTGAACAGGGAATTCTCCTTTTCCTGGGAATACGTGTTCACGGACATCGACGCCGGGAAGGATTATTCCGTCTACTACTACCCCGCCTCGCGGTTCCTGCTGGGGCTGAAAGATTGCTTCGAGGAGGCCAACGTCCCCCAGGGAGCCCTCATCACTCTGGAGAAGAAAGGCCCTGGCCGCTTGAGTTTCCGGCTGAAAGCCTCCAAGAAAAAAATCGCTGTGCCCAGATTGGTCTATCATCCACAGGACGACACCTTCGAATACAGCGGCGAGGAGGACTTTACCTTATGCGTCCCCAACAAAATCATTCACCTGGAAAGGGAGATGCTGTCCAGGGTCATCTCCCTTTACGAGCAGAGAGGAAAACGCTCCCTCAAGGAGCTTCTGGCCCTGGTTTTCAAGAATTTCGGCCTGGAAACCAACCGCTATTCCCTCCATTATGTTCAGGCCTACCACCTGGTCGACCTCCTCAAAAACACCACCCAGGAAGACGTGGAAAAGGTCCTGCAGGCCACTCCCGAGTTTGTCATGGCGGAGAAGGCCAAGGGCATTTACTTCTACAGGGAAAAAATCGTAGCCGAGGAGGAGGAGGTCAGGCCTGAGGAGATGGCCGAGGCCCCGGCCGGAATCTCTCCGGAAGTCCCTGCCGGAGAAGGACTCGAGGAAGCGCCTCCGGCAGCCGAGGCTTTTGAGGCTCCGGCGGAACGGGTTCCAGCCCCGGAAAGGGAGGAAAGATACCGGGCCGAAGCCAGGATGGACGCCAGGGCCGAGCCCTCCGAGGCAGAGCTCGAGAAAAAAGCCCCTCCAGCCAAAAAAGAAAAGTTTCCCAGGAAAAAGAAAATGAGGCCGGAGGCTGAAAAAGAGCGCTGGGTCCGAAAGGGAGCCAGGAGAATGATCGAGGAAAAAATCGAGCTCGAAGAGGCCGAACAGGAAGCCCTGATCACGGTCAAATCCAAAGAGAAAGAAGCCCGGGCCGAAGTGGCCGGGAAAAAAGAAGAGAAGGTGAAATACAAGCCTCCTGTCTCCGAGCAGCCTGAGTTCGGCGTTTTCGCCGAGAAGCTGAAATCCGCTCTAAATAAGAAAAAACAGGAGCCCGAAAAAGAAAAAAAGGAATAGCCTCAGAGAACCTCGCGGACAGAGCCCTTTCTGCGGGTGACTCCCATCTGGTCCAGCAGCTCCAGCAGGGGAATGGCGTACTTGCGGGAAAGCCCGGTCAACTTCTTGAATTCCTGGACCGTCAATTCCTTCCTCCCCCCGGCCCTGAGACTGCGGATGACCTCGTCCAGCCATCCTGAATGAAGGAGAAGCCCTTCTTTTCCCTGAACCACCTTCCTCCGCTCGATGAGGAGCGAAAGAAGACGATCGAGGTTTTTTGAGGAGAGACGGAAGCGGCTCCGGAGCTCATCCAGGGAAAAGAGCCGCATCTCCCCCCTGAGACACATCTCATCCAGCTCGCGGAGAATCTTTTTCTCCTCGCCGGTCAGGGTGATCCGGAATTCGCTGAGGGCAATCCGGCCTCCAAATTCTTTGGCCTGTCCCGAACGCTGGAGAAGACTGATGGCCAGGGCCAGAATCGTGGGGTGAAGGTTGAACCGCCTGCCGATTCTCTCCGGGGCTGGGCCGGGATGGTCGGGAAGCTTCTGGTGATACAGGGCCAGAAAATCCCGTATTTTCTGGCAGAGAAAATCGAGACTCTCCCTGGAGACGAGAAAAAGCGGAGAAAAAGAGAGAATCCGGACCCTGCCTTCTTCCTCGAGCTCCTGGGCCAGGCGCAGGAGCGGCTTCCCGGTCTCTCCGAAGAAATCTCCCATCTCGCTTTCCCTCAGGCCCTGCGTTCCCTTCCTCCCCGCCAGCGCCTCCAGGGCCTCTTTCCTCTCGCCCAGGAGGCGAAGGAGAAAGGCCGCTCTTTTCCTGGTCTTCTTAGGCGTCAATTTCTCCGAGAAAGGGCTGAGAACAACCCCTTTCCCGAGCAGGTTTCTCTTTCTCCCCTCCTTGACCTGGAAGGAATCTCTCCAGCGGAGGAAAAGGGGCTGCTGAAGGCTGGCCCGGGCCAGGAAGATCCGGTCATCCTTCTTGTCCGTCCGGGGATAAAAACAAAGGGAGGCGTGAACCGCCTTGTTTCCCACCAGGAGCTTGACGTTTAGCGGCTTATCCTTGCCCGGCGATGAAAAATCCACCGCCGCATCGAAACAGTCGGTTTTCATTTCTTCTTTCTTTTCTGGAGACCACTGAGAATGAATCCCATTCTTCTCGCAATGGGGTCGACGGAAACCAGGGTCACCCTCAGCCTGTCTCCCAGCTCAAAGGTTCTGCCCGTCCTTCGGCCGAGGAGGGTTTTCTCCGTCTTTTTCTGATAGTAATCGCCGTCCAGGTCCGCGAAGGGGATGGTCCCATCGACCAGATAATCATCGAGCTCCACCACCAGGCCTGCCCGGCTGATGTCGACCAGCGTGCCCTCGAATTCATCGCCGAGCCTCTGCTTCAGGAAACGAAAGATCCGCCATTCCAGAAGCCCGCGCTCCGCCTCTGCCGCGGTCCGCTCCTGCTCGGAACAGTGCGCAGCCAAAGGGGAGAGCGCGTCATCCTTCACTCTCTCGCCCTGAAGGACAGCCTTGAGAATCCGGTGCACGGCCAGGTCCGGATAGCGGCGGATGGGGGAGGTGAAATGGGTATATCGTTTTTTCGCCAGGCCGTAATGTCCCACGTTCTCCGGAGAATAGACAGCCAGCTTCATGGATTTCAGCACCTGGAGGGTGATGAACTTCTCCTCGCGAGTTCCCTCGACCTCGTTCAGGACACGCTGGAGGTCCCTGGAGCCGATCTTCCCGGGAGAGGGCAGGGAAAGGCCGAAATGGACGAGCAGCTCCCTGAGCCGCTCCAGGTCCTTGACTCCGGGACGGGGATGCACCCTGTAGAGCACGGGGACGTTTTTCTGGCTGAGGAAGGTGGCCACGGCCTCGTTGGCGGTGACCATGAAATCCTCGACCATCTTATGGGCTTCATCGGGCAGAAAAGGGATGACCGAACAGAGCTCGCCCTCCCTGTAGACGAGCTGGGCCTCAAGAAGGTCAAAATCCAGGCTCCCCTCCCCTCCCCTTCTCTTTCGCAACCGCCGGGCCAGGTCCTTCATCCGGAGCAGGTCCGGGACAAGGGAGGAAAACTTCTTTCGCTCCTTCTCGTTGCCCTGAAATATCCTGAACACCGACGTGTAGGTCATCCGTTCTGCGGTCTGAATGACAGAGGGATGAAATTCGGTCCTGATTACCCGGCCCTGCGGGTCGACCACCATCAAAACCGAAAAGGTCAGCCGTTCCTCCTGAGGCCTCAGGCTGCACACATCATTGGAGAGCCTCTCCGGGAGCATGGGCAGAGTCAAATCCGGGAAATAAACGCTCGTCCCCCTCCGGTAGGCCTCGGTATCGAGGGCGGAGCCGGGAAGAACATAATGGGAGACATCGGCGATGTGGACGCCGAGGAGAAAATTCCCGTTCCTGAGCTTCCGGATGCTCACCGCATCGTCGAAATCCTGGGCGTTTTCGCCATCGATGGTGACCGTGGTCCAGCGCCGATAATCCTTCCTCCCGCCCGTCTCGCGGGAACTCCAGCCCGCCGGGAGCGCCTCCGTTTCCTTCAAGACCTGTTCAGGGAAAGCCGCGGCCAGGCCGTATTTGCGGATGACCACCCGGGTGTCCACTCCCGGCTCATCGGGCATGCCCAGGATGTCCACCAGGCGCCCGGTGTCCCTGTCGACTTCGATGATTGTCCCCGGCCGGAGCGACCGGGGCTCTTTCAGAGTCAACGGAACCTCCTCTGAAGACGGGGAGTCAAAGGGAAGGAAAAAGGAGTGTCCCCATCTCTCCTGGTAGAAGCCCAGCACAGTCTCGCTCCCCCGCTCGACGATGTGGATGACCCGGCCTTCAGGCTTGCCTTTTTTCCCTTTTTCCTGGAAAAGGACCTCGACAACGTCTCCCCTGCGCGCTCCCTCGCAGTAGCGGGCAGGGATGAAGATGTCTTCCTCCGCCCCTCCTTCCGGGGTGACGAACCCGTAGCCTCTGGAGGAGGGGACGAACCTTCCCCTGACCAGGTTCGACCGGGGAGGCAGATAATACCTTCTCCTCAGGCAGAAAATAATCCCTTTCTCCTTCAGCCGCTCCAGTTTTTTCCTCAGGATGGACTTTTCCAGGGGAGAGAGATGGAGCTCTCTGACGATTTTCTGCAGACTCAGGCCTTCCCGTCTTTTTCTCAGCAGGGTGAGAATTTCGCTGTCCATTTTTCTCAATAATAAAAAAGGGAGAGATAGGGAATCCTGTATCTGTCCCTGAGGGCTTTCACCAGCCTGACCTTGAGCACCCGCAGCAATTCCTCCTCGTCCCCGAACCGGTGCTCGGCGAGAAGCTCCGTCTTGAGCATATTTTTCTCCTCCTCCCGGCAGCTTTCCCAGATGAGCTCTTCGATGTCTCCTTCTATCCCTTCCAGCTTCTCCTCGTCGAGAGGCCTGCGGGAAAGCACCTTTAGGGCCCGGGAAAAGGGCTCCCTGAGATGGGCAGCGGCCGGAGGGAGGAAGCACAGGAATCTCTCCACCTCGGACCTCGCCCGTTTTTTTTTCTCCTCTCTGGTCGCTTTTCCGGCCGCGGTTTTTTTTCTGGCTCCCACCTTCCTCTCTCGATACTGCGCGAACGCCTCGAGAACCCGGGAAGCACAGAAGGCGAGGGTTTGAATCTTCTGCTTCCGTCCGGGCTTCATCTTATGGACAGCAAAGGCGCGCTCAATCCCTTCTAACACCACCGGAAGCGGGATCCCCGTCTTCTCCCATTTCGCCACGAGGTCGAGCTCCCGGGAGGAGAGAAAAAACGGGGCGCCGCGCAGCCGGAAAAAATGCCCGGCGATGGACTGGAAGTACTCGCTTCTCTGCCTGTCCATTATTCCAACGGTTTCGACCTGAACGCTTTCATAGGAAAATCTATTTTTGGCTCATCGCAAAAATGAGTAGTCGGGATGGAAAGAAGACAATTCAAGGAGGATGGGTGGCGCGGTGTGTCTCCGCCCGCAGCGGAAGGGGTTCCCCACGGGGGGATGGGTGGAGCGAGGACGGAGACATACCGCGACAGGACCCATCCGTTTGTTCCGTATTCTTTCATTCTTCGGACCAGGTGCTCATTTTTGCGATGATTCCTATTTTTTAATTCGTTCATGGATGATTCTCAGGCCTTCAAGAACCAGGTCCGGCTCCTCATGATCCACAGAGTCGATTTCGCCGCTGATGAGGGAGGCAAACCCTCCTGTGGAGACCACGGTGGCCTCCTGACCGAGTTCCCTCCGGAACTCCTCGATGATCCTGGAGACAAGCCCGATATAACCGA